>CAZVRU010000003.1:109287-122792 GCA_964629785.1 uncultured Planctomycetia bacterium | reverse complement strand
TGTTTCTCTTTTGCCAATAAGGCGGCTCAATTGATCAAAAAACTTGATCCTTTGCAGAGACCGGTGGCCATTGCTTCCGGCGATTCACTGTTTCTCGACGTGTTCGGCGCTCAGTGCCCGGATATAGATATTTTCGGTACCAATTCTTATCGCGGTAAACACGGTTTTCTCGATCTCTGGGAGGAGATCAAAGAACTTTCCGGCAAGGCAGCCCTGATAACCGAGTACGGCGCGCCTTCTTCGGGCAGCGGTTACAATATGGAAGAGGCCGAAGCCTTTCAGGCTGAGTATCACCGCTACAACTGGGAAGACATGTATACCAACCGCTGTCAGCACGGGGTGGGTAACGTGCTCGGCGGATTTGCTTTTGAATGGCTTGACGAATGGTGGAAAGCCTATGAACCGGGATATCATGACCGCAAAGGCCTGTTTACCGGGCCGTTTCTCGACGGATATATGCATGAAGAATGGCTGGGCATCTGCGGCCAGGGCAAAGGAAAACATTCACCGTTCCTGCGCCATTTGAAAAAAGCCTATTATATTTACCAGGAACTCTGGGCCGGCAAATAAACTAAAAACAAAAGTTAGGGCCTGGTCCTTGAAAACGCTTCCAGAATTTATTATACTATATAACTTATCTTCTGAAACCAAAAGGAGGTGCACGATGAAGCGGTTTTTGACAGTAGCTTTGATATTGGCCGTAATAGGAATAAGCGGCGCCTATGCCCAGGAAAAACCTTTTTATGTCTATGCGGACAAGGATGCTCCGGGCAATCACTATATTCCCAGCGGCTGGATGGGTGATTACGGTGACATGAAATTCAATGACGCCTGCACCGAAGACGTATCTTCCGGTTCTACAGCCATCAAAATAGTTTATACTGCCCGGCGTTCTCAGGGCAATGGCTGGGCCGGCATTTACTGGCAGTCTTCGGCCAACAACTGGGGAACCCGGCAGAGCGGTTATGATCTTACCGGATTCAACAAGCTGGTGTTCATGGCCAAAGGTAAAGCCGGAGGCGAGGTGATCACCAAGATGAAAGTAGGCGGTATCACAGCCAATGCCCAGGGCGAGCCTTATCCTTATCCTGATACCGTGGATGTGGAATACGGTCCGTTGAAAGTGACCAATCAATGGGAAGAATATTCGATAAATCTGGTCGGCAAGGACCTTTCTTATGTCAACGGCGGGCTGTGTCTGATCTTCAATGCTGATCAGGCTCAGAAAGAACAGACCGTATACATCGACGATGTCCGTTTTGCCTATGATCCCGAACTGAAATCGGCCGGAGAAAAAACTGCTTTTCCTTTCTATGTCTATGCTGATGCTTCGTCTCTGGATAATCATTTCGCCCCCAGTGGCTGGATGCCGGCTACTGCGGCCCGCGATCTGAAAGTCGAACTTAATTCCAAAGATACGCCTCTTTCCGGCGATTCCTGCATGAAATTCGAATACAAGAACAATTCCGGGACCCGCTGGGCCGGTATTTACTGGCAGAATCCGCCTAACAACTGGGGCACTATTCCCAATGCCGGTTTTGATCTGCGCGGCGCTACCAAGCTGACTTTCTGGGCCCGCGGCGAAAAAGGCGGCGAAGTCGTAAATGAGTTCAAGGTGGGCGGTATTGCCAGCGGAGAATTTATCGATTCTGACAGCGCCAGCGTAGGACCTCTTCAGCTTTCCAAAGACTGGAAGAAGTACGAGATTGACTTGCGCGGAAAAGATTTATCCTTTATAATAGGGGGATTCGCCTGGGCTACCAATATCGATGTTAACGACCCTAACGGCATAGTTTTCTACGTTGATGAGGTTAAATTCGAAAAGTAATAAGAAAAGTCTATTTTATAAGGCAGGCATTTTTTGTGCCTGCCTTATTTTTTTATCCGGTGTTTTCTTCCAAAAAACTTCTGCCCACCGCTTTTCGATAAAGAAAAATCCTTCCGGCGGTTATCAGCTTTTTCTCGGTAAAAAACCGTTCATGGTCAAAGGTATGATCTACAACCCCACGCCGATAGGCGGGGGATATGATTACGACCTGTTCGCCGATCCGGCCAAACCCTGGCTGGTCGACGGAAAATTGATGAAAGAGATGGGCGTCAATGCCGTTCGCATTTATTCCTGTTCTCCGGATAATATCGAGCCGGCCCGGGAATTCATCCGCGATATGTATAAAAAATTCGGCATCTATACCATTATCGGCGATTGGCTGGGATTATGGGATACGCCCTGCCCCAATTATTCCGATCCCCGTTTCCGGCAACAGACCATGGACCGTTTTCTCAAGATCGTGGAAGGATTAAAAGACGAAAAAGGTCTTTTGATGTGGGTCCTGGGTAATGAGAACAATTATACCTTTTCCGGTAAGATCGCTTTCTGGACGTCGCCGGAGATCGAGGCTGTCGAAGGTGCCTATGAAAAAGTGATCAAACGGGCTGAACTGTACTATTCTTTTGTCAATGAACTGACCGGAAAAGTCAAAGAGCTCGATCCCAACCACCCGGTGGCCATGGGTAACGGCGAAGTAAGCATGCTGGATATTGCCGCCAAAGTCTGTCCCCGGATCGATGCCTTGGCAGTTATTTCTTATCGGGGAAAGAGATTCGGTAATCTTTTCGAGAATATACGTTATGCTTTCGACAAGCCGGTGCTGATCCTTGAATTCGGCTGTGATGCTTATGATTCGTATAAAAATCAGGAATGCGAAGATATCCAGGCTGAGTATCTTGCCCTGCAATGGCAGGATATTTTCGCCAATTCCATAGCCTGCGGCAACCAGCAGGGCAATTGTATCGGCGGCACTTTGTTCGAATGGACCGACGAGTGGTGGAAACACAATGAAGGGTATGCCCCGGGCTGGTCCGAGCATAACAAAGAAGCAGGCTGGTCCAATGGTTCTTACTACTATGACATCCGGGTTCTGGGCAACATGAATATGAGCGAAGAATGGTTCGGAGTGGTAAGGTTATCTGCCGAGAAAGAGAACGGTATCGACAAAAGAGTGCCCCGTAAAGTCTATTATGACCTCAAAGAAAAATGGACCACGGATAAGATCTGTCCTATTTCTTTTAAGAAAAATCAATAGTCGATAGTCACAAATAGCGTTTAGCGGATAGCGGTTAGCGTTTAGGGTCGCCGCTTTGCGGCAATAATAATGACCCATACTAACCTCTTTTATCCTCCCGGCTTCCAACTCTTTTCTCATACTCTATTTTGCAATGCTGAACGCTAATTTTCACTCGCCCGAAGACCTTCACTGTAGAATACCGGTCTCCTGGATATCCGGGAGAATACCAAATGAAGAAAAAACCGGATATAGCAATTTGCAATTTTACCTCTCTCACATTCACTTTTTACTTTTGCCTTTCCCCTTGCGCCGTCAGGCGCACTCTGATTGACAAATCATCTATTGGTGATATCCTATTGTTATTCGATGAACCAGAAATAGAGCGATGAATATTCATCCGGATATACTTTCCCTTATCGGTAATACGCCTCTGGTCCGGTTGGCCCGCATAAATGCCGGTCTGTCCGCCTCTCTTTTTGCCAAACTGGAATTTTTTAATCCCCTGGGCAGCAGTAAAGACAGGATAGCCCGGGCCATGATTGAGGACGGTGAAAAGCAGGGAAAGATCAATGACTCTACTACGATCATCGAGCCGACCAGCGGAAACACCGGAATCGCCCTGGCCGCTATCTGCGCCGTAAAAGGTTACCGGATAATCCTGACCATGCCCGGCAACATGTCTGCCGAACGGATCTGTCTGCTTAAAATGCTGGGCGCCGAAGTGGTTTTGACCCCGGCGGAAAAGGGCCTGAAGGGAGCAGTGGAAAAAGCTGCTGAGCTGGCCCGGGAAATCCCCTTTTCCTATATTCCCGGACAGTTTACCAATCCGGTCAATCCCCGGGCCCATTATCTGACCACAGCCGAGGAGTTATGGCGGGATACAGCAGGAAAGATAGATCAGCTGGTGTGCGGTATCGGTACCGGCGGTACGATTACCGGCATTGCCCGTAAACTCAGGGAATACAAAAAACATATAAAAATTATCGGTGTCGAACCGGCTTCTTCGGCAGTACTTTCCGGCAAAAAGGCCGGTTGCCATGGCATACCGGGTATCGGTGCCGGGTTCGTGCCTGAGGTCCTGGACCGTTCTCTGCTTGACGAAGTGATCACCGTGACCGACGAAGAGGCATTAAAGACCACCAGGGAACTGGCGCGTAAAGAGGGTATTTCTGCCGGTATTTCCAGCGGTGCAGCCCTGTGGGCGGCACGGGAATCGGGCCGGCGTAAAGATTCGGCCGGCGCAGCGATCATCATCGTATTTCCCGATAGTGCCGAACGCTGCCTGTCGCTGATCACCTGATAAAAAAAATGGCTGAACAGCACGCTGACCTTATCAACCGGATCGTTTCTTTAAAAAAGAAGAAAAAGGCGATCGTTCTGGCCCATAATTATCAGCAGCCTGAAGTTCAGGAGGCGGCTGATTTTGTCGGCGATTCCCTGGAACTGGCCAGGTTGTCGGCTAAATCGTCTGCCCGGATCATAGTGCTTTGCGGCGTACGGTTCATGGCCGAGACAGCCAAAATATTATGTCCAAACCGTACTGTCCTGATGCCGGTTATCGATGCCGGTTGTCCTCTTGCTGCCACTATTAGCGCGGACCGGCTGGCCCGGCTTAAACAGGAACATCCCGATGCCGGAGTAGTGACCTATGTCAATTCTTCGGCCGAGGTCAAAGCCCTGAGCGATATATGCTGTACTTCCGGCAATGCCGTCAAGGTAGTGAAGAACGCTCCTTTCAAAAAGATCATTTTTGTTCCTGATAAAAATCTAGGATGGTGGGTTTCCCGTAATGTTCCGGAAAAGGAAATAATCCTCTGGCAGGGCTCCTGTTATGTTCATCAACAGTATGTTGCCGATGATCTGGATCGCAGCCGGGCCGCTTATCCCCGGGCTGAGGTCATTGTCCATCCCGAATGTCCGCGCCAGATCCTGGAAAAAGCAGATCATGTCGCTTCTACTGCCGGGATGCTCGACAGGGTCGGGAAATCTACGGCCGGCGAGTTTATCATCGGCACTGAAGAAGGTTTTCTTTACCGTTTGCAAAAGGAAAATCCTGCCAAGAAATTTTATCCGCTTGCCTTATGCCGTATCTGCCGGGATATGAAAAAGACCGGCCTGTCCGATCTTTTACAGTGTCTGGAAAAAGATAAGTTCGAGATCGTTCTGACCCCGGAGATCAGGGAAAAAGCCCGGCAGGCTATCGAAGAAATGATCAAATACGTCTGATAGCCAACCTCGATATTCGCATCTCGTAAAGGTTAAAGGATAAAGGAGATGTAAGAAAAAATATTGCAAATTGCAACCTGCCTCGCCGGCAAGGCGGGAATTAGCATTTAGCATTGCAAAATGAATGACGAAAGACGTAGCCCTGAGACGATACGGGCATCGTAACCCTGACCGGTATTTTACTTGTCACGTGTCACTTGTAACTTTTCAACCATCGACAATAGACCATAGACTATCGACTTATGAGTAAAGTAAAAGTATGCGTGGGATTGAGCGGAGGTATTGATTCGGCCTGCGCTGCTCTTTTATTGAAAGAGCAGGGCCATGATATATGCGGTCTGACCCTGCATACTGCTTATTTCCCTGACGAGGCTCTTTCCCGGGCCAGAAAATTTTGTGATCAGCTGGGCATTGCACATCATATTTATGATATCAGCCGGCGATTTGAAGAAAAGGTAGTCGATTATCTTACTGACAGTTATTGCCGGGCTGAAACTCCCAATCCCTGTTGTATCTGCAACCGCGACATCAAGTTTTTTTTGCTTTGGGAAAAGGCATCTGAATTGGGCTGCGAATATTGCGCTACCGGCCATTATGCCTGTCTGAGAAAAGAGAACGGTCTTATCTGTCTGGAACAGGCTGCTGACAGCAGGAAAAGCCAGGAATATTTTCTGGCCCTGGTCGATAAAGATATTCTGGCCAGGGTTATTTTCCCTCTCTGCCGGATAAATAAGGCCGAGGTCCAGGAAAAGGTAAGACAATTCCCTTTTTTTGTCAAAGGTCTGCCGGAAAGTCAGGAGATCTGTTTTGTCAAAAACGCCCGCTACCGTGATTTTATCGTCAACAGGATATCGGATCCGGCATCTTTTCAGGGAGAGATACGCCATGCCGACGGTACTGTGCTTGGCCGTCACCAGGGCATATTCCGGTATACTTATGGACAGCGGGAAGGCCTGGGTATTGCCTGGAAAGAACCGTTATACGTAATCGATATACTTCCCGGGAACAATACGGTAGTGGTGGGGGAGAAAAGATATCTGCGCAGCGATACCTGTACGATAGGCAGGCTTAACTGGTTTTACCGCCCGGCTGTTTACCGGGATGTCACCGTAAAGATAAGATATAATTCGCGGTTCTGGCCCTGCACTTATGTGCTGGAAAAGGAAAATCGCCTGGAATGCCGGTTAGACGGTATGGAAGACCTTGCTGCTCCGGGCCAGGTCGCGGTATTGTACCAGGGAAAGCGAGTGGTCTGTGCCGGGATTATACAAAAACAGGGTATAGCGGATAGCGTTTAGCGGTCAGGCCCGCCTTGCCGGCGGCGCAAGGGGAAAGGCAAAAGTAAAAAGTGAAGGTGAGAGAGGTAAAATTGCAAATTGCAAAATGGAGGAAATTCACTTTTTCCTTTGGTCTTTTTATTCCTCGCTGAAAGCGGGACTTTCTCCCCGCTACTCTCTACTCGCTACTTTTAGTTATGAAGATTAAAGCAGTAATTCTGTTTTCCGGCGGTCTGGACAGCATCCTGGCAGCAAAACTTATTGCCGGCCAGGGGATAGAGCTGGAAGCGCTTCATTTCTATACTGTATTTCTCCACGATTCTTTCGATCAAATCAGGCAGAACCTGAAAATTCATACCGATATGATCGGTATTCCCCTGAATATCGTCGATATGACCGATGATCACCTGGCCCTGGTAAAGAATCCTCTTTCCGGGTACGGGGCCAATATCAATCCCTGCATCGATTGTAAATTGCTTATGTTTAAGAACGCAAAAGTTTTTATGGAACAGCAAAAAGCCTCTTTCCTGGTCAGCGGCGAGGTCCTTGGTCAGCGGGCCATGTCCCAGCGATTGGATGTATTCAAGCGTATCGAACGGATGGCCGGACTTAAAAAAATGATCGTAAGGCCTCTCTCGGCTGACAGGCTCGAGCCGACCATAGCCGAAGAAAAAGGCTGGATAGACCGGGGCAGGTTATATTCCATTCAGAGCCGGTCCCGCAAAGTTCAGATGAGACTGGCCGGAGAAATGGGCATCGAAAATTATCCTCAGCCCGGCGGGGGATGTCTGCTCACGGATCCCGGGTACAGCCGCCGCCTTAAAGAGCTTTTTTCCCGTTCTCCCGAATGCGATCGCCGTGATATCGCCTGGCTGCGTTACGGACGTCATTTCCGGGTCTCGGCCCGGGCAAAGCTGATCGTTCCCCGCAACGCCGACGAAGCAGAAAAGCTGGACAGATTGGCCGATGAAAAAACACTGCATTTTTTGCCGGCTGATTTTGACGGCTATGGTTCGTACGGTCTGGGCGAGTTTACTGACAATGATCTGAAGACAGCAGCTAATATCGCTGCTTTTTATTATCCTCGTTCGGCAAAAAAGACCGTAATGATCGGCAATGGTATTTCGCCTCAGAAAATAACCGCCTCCCGGGTTTCTTTGGATCTGGTCAAAAATTACCTGGTTTAACTGAACACTTTAAAGAAAAATGCTGCGAGAGTGGTGATAATAAAAATGAGGACGAGGCCTGCGCTGATCAGCAAAACCACGGGTTTGGGCCAATGGCGGCTGAGATCGACCTGCTTGCCGCAGTAAAGACAGTGGGTGGCGTCGCGGGGTATAGGTTTGCGGCAGTGAGGGCAGTCGACCAGTTTCGAAAAATCAAGACCCTCGGGTACGTCGTGTTCATAACGAAAATCGAAATAGGCCTGATCCATAGAAGTAATATAGCAAAATAAACCGTACCCGGCAAGGCCGCAGTAGTAAATCCGTCTTGTATTGATTAGGGGAAAACGGTACAATAACTATTATCGGGTGCGAGAATAGCCTGAATGCAGACAAGGAGAAATATGAATAAGGCATATTTTATTATAATCAGCGGATATTTGTTGCTGTCTGCCTGTTCGGCGCCGCAACCCTTTCTTCTGGATGGTTTCGAAGGAGTTCTGGATAAGAATACGGTCGATTACGGGTGCTCGGACGGCACGAGGCTCGAAGTGAGCGCTGCCGGCCATGAAGTCATCGAAGGCCGGCAATCGCTGAAGATAGAGTACGATCTGAAATCTTCGGGCTATATGTGGATCGCCCGGGGTTATGATCTGGACGTAGCCGGCGCCGCGGCCTGGACTGCCCGACCGGAAAATATCGATTGGAAAAGATACAATGTTTTCAGTATCTGGATGTACGGCCGCAACAGCCGGGGAGTGGTGGCTTTCGACGTAAAGGACAGCGGCGGTGAATTATGGCGTTTTTTTCTCGATGATAATTTCAGCGGCTGGAAAGAGGTGATCATGCCCTTTGATCATTTTTTTCTGCGCAAAGACTGGCAGCCGGAAACAGCCGATAACAACGAGCTGATGGATTTTCCTTTAAAAAGTTATCAGTTCGAACCGCGCGTTCCCGGCAAAGGGCAGTATTATTTCGATAATCTCAGGCTGCTCAGGGTTAAATTAAAGAAATAAACCAGTATAACCAGGAGACATCATGCATGATGAAATGGACATCCTGAAAGAAGTCGGTAACATAGCTTCGGCTCACGGTGGAATAGCTCTTTCCGAGATCCTGGGAAAGACCATAAAATTGTCGGTTCCCAAGTCTACGATCATCAGTATCGGTAATCTCCATCAGGTTATCAACGTGGATAAGATCGCCATAGCCGTCAGTTCCAAGGTCATCAGCGGTCTGACCGGAAAGGTGATCTTTCTGCTCGATGAAAAAAACGCTTTTAAGTTGAATGATATCTCCTATCGGATCAGGGAAGAGGACAAGAATGCCGGGGTGCTTACCGAAATGGGTATGTCTTTGATCAAGGAAGTAGGCAGCATCGTTACCGGAGCTTATGTCTCGGCTTTAGGCATAATGTTCAAGGAGTTGATCCTTTTATCGCCGCCCAGCCTTATTTCCGGTACTATCGAGGAAGTATTGAACATGACCCTTTCTACGACTGAAGAAGGAGATCAGGAATTGATGCTGGTCGATGTTAAATTTGCCGAACCGGAAAACAATCTGGAAGGCTGTTTTTTCCTGGTTATGACCCCGGAAACGGCCGATGATGTGAAAAAACGGTGTAAACAGATGCTGGGAAATCTTAACCAGGAATGATTTTTCAGAATAGAAGCGCGGCTGTTCTCTGCCTGCCGATCGCGATCGCTTCCGGCGCCGAAGCGTATTTTTTCAGGCACTATCGGTCTTTCAGCGAATAGTTTTTCCCGCCCCGTGTGCCGGTAATAAAGGAGCAAAAAATTCGTGGAATTCCCTGTGTTTTTCGATCATATTTCCCTTGATCTGCCCCTGGACAGGATCTATAGTCGTCTGGGATATAGCCGGGAAAAAACCAGTCTGAGCGAACCGCAGAAGGCGCAGACAAAAACAGTCTGTGAAGAAGCCGCTTCCTTGATATCCCTGCAGGGCGCCGGGCTTCTTTGCCGATGCGAAGTACAGGAAGAAAGCCGTGTGGTTCTTGCCAACGGCCAGATCCTGGCCAGCAAAAATCTGGCAACTATGCTGGGTGACTGCCGGCAGGTCCTGCTGCTTGGCGCCACAGCCGGAAAGCCGGTTGTCGATGCTGTTTCCCGTTTGTCAGACCAGGGGTTTCTGGACCAGGCAGTTATCTACGATGCCGTAGCCAGCGAGATGGTCGATCTCAGTCTGGACTGGATGATCAATTATTTCGATCGCCAGTTAAGCCGGGAAAACCGCCGGGTGATGAAGCGCAGGTTTTCGGCCGGCTTCGGCGATTTTGCTCTGTCCGATCAGAAGATATTATACACTTTGCTTTGTCTGAACCGTTATGAAGTGGCTATAACCGACCACTATATACTTGTTCCGGAAAAGTCGGTTACGGCGGTGACCGGCATTGAAAAGATAACAGCCAACGGCTAAAATAAATTATCGGAAAAGATCAGGATATCCTTTAGCGATATACAGGATAGAAGAGAATGAAGGTCAAAAAACAGCTTGAGCAGTTACTGAAAAAGGAAATCGTTATACTGGACGGGGCCATGGGCACCGAACTGCAGAAAAGAGGATTGCCGGAAGGCGTCTGTCCCGAACAATGGTGCCTGGAAAATCCTTCCCACCTTCTTAACGTACATCAGGATTACATCTCTGCCGGTTCAGAGATAATCTATACCTGTACTTTCGGTGCCAACCGGTTCAAGCTCGGCCAGTACGGTATCACCGATGCAAAAGGGGTCAATGCCGGACTGACCCGCTATGCCTGCCGGGCTGCCGGGAAAAAGGTTCTGGTCGCCGGTGATATCGGACCCAGCGGCTGTTTTGTAGCCCCTTTCGGTATGTTATCTTTCGAAGAAGCAGTCGAAGCTTTTAAAGAACAGGTGCGGGGGCTGCTGGCCGGCGGGGTCGACCTTCTGGTTATCGAAACAATGATCGATATCCAGGAAGCGCGGGCTGCTTTGATAGCAGTCAAAGAGCTTACGCCGAAATTCGTCATGGTCACTATGACTTACGAACGGGACGGCCGCACTTTAAACGGTACTGACCCGGTTGCTGCCCTGGTCACTTTGCAGAGCCTGGGGGCCGATGCCGTGGGATGCAATTGTTCCTGCGGGCCTCAGGAGATGGGAAGTCTTATCGCTGAAATGAAACCTTATGCTACGGTGCCTTTGATAGCCAAACCCAATGCCGGACTTCCCCGTCTGGCAGGAAATAATACCGTATTTGATATGGATTTCCAGACCTTTGCCTCTCAGACGAAGATCTGCGCTGTTCGGGGCGCCAATATAATAGGCGGCTGCTGCGGTACCACTCCCGGCCATATCCGGGAATTGAAAAAAGTCCTGGAAAAGGAAAACCCTCAGCCGGTAAGGCAGAAGTCGATCAGCGCTTTGAGTTCGGCCCGTCAGGCAGTGCTTCTGGAAAAAAAACAGACCGTATATATAGTGGGCGAACGTATCAACCCTACGGGAAAAAAGGCTTTACAACAGGAATTGAAGTCCGGTACTTTTTCTCTGGTCAGACAGATGGTCAAAGAACAGACTGCTCAGAAAGCCGATCTGCTCGATGTGAACATGGGCCTGCCGGGTGGCGACGAACAGGAACTTATGAACAGGGCCATTTCTCTTTTGTCGACTATCACGCCTTTGCCTCTGGTCATTGATTCTTCGGACCCGGCGGTTATAGAGTCGGCCTTGCGTTTTTATCCCGGCCGGGCTTTGATAAATTCGGTGTCAGCCGAAAAGAGCAAAATGAAAAGACTTTTGACCGCAGCCGCTAAATACGGGGCCATGTGTATCCTGCTCCCCATCAGCGAAAAGGAGCTTCCCCTCACCTTTGAAAAGCGCAGGCCGGTTATCGAATTTCTTTTGACCCAGGCCCGCCGCCACGGTCTGACCGACGATGATCTGGTGATCGACGGATTGACCATGGCCGTATCCTCATCGCCTGATGCCGCGCTTCAGACTTTGTCCACCATCGAATGGTGCGCCGAGAATTTAAGCCTGCATACGATAGTCGGCCTTTCCAATGTTTCTTTCGGTCTGCCCCGCAGACGCTCTGTCAATGCTGCTTTTCTGGCTCTGGCCCGGGAAAGAGGTTTGACCATGGCGATCATGAATCCCGGCGAAAAAGATACGGCCCTGGTGGAAAAGGCGACAGAAGTGTTGTGCGGCCGGGACAAAGATGCCCGTGAATATATAGCCTATTGCGGTCATATTCGACCCGAAGCAAAGCAAAGACAAGCCGATCAGTTGCCCACGGTATTCGATTGTATCGTGGAAGGGAACCGCGACGATATAGTCGCGGCGATAGAGCGGCAGCAGGTTCAGGGAAAAGATTCCCGTGCCCTGCTCGATCAGGAAATGGTTCCGGCTATTACCCATGTGGGGAAATTATATGACAGCAAACAGTATTTTCTTCCTCAGCTTATTGCCAGTGCCGAGACCATGAAAAAGGGATTCGAACATATAAAGCCGCATCTGGAAAAAGATCCGGCCGGGATTAAAAATGAAAAAGTGGTGATCCTGGCTACGGTCAGAGGAGACATCCATGATATAGGTAAAAATATAGTTGCCCTGCTCTTGCAGAACCACGGGTATAAGGTTATCGACCTGGGCAATAACGTACCGGCTCAGAAAATTATTGCCGGGATAAAAGAGCATCGGCCGGCAGCAGTCGGTCTTTCGGCCCTGATGACCACGACCATGGTCAATATGAAAGAAACTATAGATCTGGCTGTTCAGGAAAAAGTTAATTGCCGCTTTATTGTCGGCGGAGCAGTAGTCACTGAGTCGTTTGCCCACAGTCTGGGGGCTGAATATGCCCGGGACGGGGTCGAGGCAGTGCGGATACTCGGCCGTCTTACCGGCCAAAACGATCAGTTGCCGGGTACAAAATAAACAAACTTTCTGCTGATATCGTTTCCTGCCTGGATTTTCTTACTTAACTTCTTATTGTTCAAATATTTAACTCAAAATCTTTTTTTTCAAAACAACAGTTTGTTTCTATAATCAATTGATAATCAATGAGTTTGCCTTTAATTCATATTATTCATTTGGTTTCTGAAAAAAACCTGTGGTATATACAACTTTAACCGATGTTGAGGGAAGAGCATGAAATATAAATATATGAAAACAGGTATATTCATTATCGGTATACTGGTGACAGTATGTTCGGTAATGCCTTCTTATGAGAAGGAAATCTCTCGTCCTCAAGGGGTTACATTAGAGGGGGTGGCTTCCTGGTATTCTCAGAAAGATCCCGGAGTAAGAAAAAATACTGCCAACATGGAGAAATTCGACGACAGAGAAAACACCTGCGCCATGTGGGATATACCCTTCAATACAATGCTTAAAGTCACTAATTGCGCTAACGGCAGATCAGTCCTGGTCCGGGTCAATGACCGTGGCCCGGCCAAAAGACTTGCCAGGAAAGGGCGGATCATCGATCTCAGCCGGTCTGCTTTTTCCCGGATAGCCCCGCTTAAAAACGGCCTTATTCAGGTAAAAGTCGAAGTAATACCTTATCTGTAGACATTTCTCTGCCCCGACCTTTTTGCCCTGCCTTTAATCTAGTTCTTGACAATTTATATTCTCTATTATATATATAATTATAAGGGAAGTATATATGTTCCCGGACAATAAAAGGAGGAGATATGCCTTACGATAGTAATTTAGACGAAAAGGTCTTCGGCAAATCATGGGAAACAGAGGCTACCCGCATTACGGTCAGCATTTATTCGTATAATAACGGTCCGAAAAAAA
>CAZVRU010000003.1:82836-109277 GCA_964629785.1 uncultured Planctomycetia bacterium | reverse complement strand
TAACCCGTGAGAACAGAGACCGGGAAGGCACTTTCCGCTTTACCAAACTGGGCCGGCTTTCCAAAGAAGAAGTCGAGGCCTTGATTCCTTTGATCAAGGAAGCCCAGCAGCAATTCTGACCGCTCCCTTCCTTTAGTCAGGGTAAGAACAAACCTTTTTCGAAAAAGGTCTCTGCCTTTTTCCGGTGGTTTTCCCTGTTTTTTCTGGTACAAAATGATCGGTAGTGGTACAATTAGCTTCGTGTCCTGGGCAGGCAAAAGTTTTTTTGTTCAGTTTTAGTATTTTTCCATCATGGGAGGTAAATGATGAGCGGTATGTTCGGAGTGGTTTCCCGGGATGATTGCATAGAGACATTGCTTTACGGAACTGATTACCATTCTCATCTGGGAACTCAGTATGGAGGAATGGCCGTTCTGGGCGACGAATTTGTCCGGCAGATCCACAACATAAGCCAGAGTCAGTTTAAATCGAAATTTTTCGAAGATTGCAAATTGCTTAAAGGGGACAAGGGGATCGGGGTGATCAGCGCTTTTGATGAACAGCCCATCTACCTTAATTCTCATTTCGGTCCTTTTTGTATTGCCACTAACGGGCTGGTGGAAAACAGCGAGGCCCTGGCTGCCGAATTGCTGGCCAAAGGGGTCTCTTTCAGTGAGGTAAGCAGAGGGCCGGTCAATTTTACCGAACTTATTGCCAAACTTATTACCCAGGGTAAGAATATTCTGGACGGCATCGAACAGGTGTCCAGCAAGATCAAAGGGGCCTGTTCTATTCTGGTCCTTAACAAAGACGGTGTCTATGCTTCCCGGGACCGTATGGGTTACAGCCCTCTGGTCATCGGCAAACAGCCCGATGCCTGGGCCGTGACCACCGAGACCTGCGGTTTTCCCAATACCGGATTCGAAGTAGTGAAATATCTGGAGCCGGGAGAAATAGTCCTGCTTAGCAAAGATGGTATGGTCCAGAAAAAACCGGGCGGCAATACTGCCCAGATCTGTTCTTTTCTCTGGATCTATACCGGATTTCCGGCTTCCAGTTACGAAGGTATCAATGTCGAGATAGTCCGGGAACGCAGTGGAAGATTTCTGGCCTGCCGGGACAAAGCCGATAATGATATAGAAGCTGATGTGGTATCCGGGATACCCGATTCCGGCAGTGCCCATGCTCTGGGTTATGCCATGGAATCCGGGGTTCCCTTTCGCCGGCCGCTGGTAAAATACACGCCCGGTTACGGCCGAAGCTATACCCCCCCCTCCCAGAAGACGCGGGATCTTATCGCTACCATGAAATTGATACCTATAAAAGAGATCATCGCAGATCAGCGGATAGTTATCTGCGACGATTCGATAGTCAGAGGGACTCAGCTCAAGAATTTTACCATTAAAAAATTATGGGAGAACGGTGCCCGTCAGATACACGTGCGGGTGGCCTGTCCGCCGCTTTTGTTCCCCTGTAAATACAGTCTTTCCACCCGTACTACCCAGGAACTGGCAGCGCGCCGGGCTATCCGCGATCTGGAAGGTAAGGACATCGATGATGTTTCGGCTTATATTAATTCCACTACTCCCCAGTATAAGAAGATGGTGGAATGGATCGCCAGGGATATCGGCGTGACATCGCTTAAATTCCAGACCGTCTATGACATGGTCAGCGCCATCGGTCTGCCGACAGAAAGGCTTTGTCTGCACTGCTGGACCGGTGAAGGGCCGGAGTATAAAACAAAAAAAGGCAATAAGACCTGCTCGGCCTGCCGCTGAAGATCACGGGATAAACAGGCATATGAGTTATTACCGCGGTTTCAATTCTTTTTCCGGCGGCGGATATCCGCTGACCCCGGCCGTCAAAAATCTTATCCTCATCAATGTAGGAGTATTTTTCCTGGCCAATATAATAAAAGGCGCCTGGACCATTTTTTTCGGTCTGGTCCCGGCTCTGGTCTTCTCCCGGCTGATGGTCTGGCAGCTTTTTACCTATATGTTCATCCATGTCGACCTCTGGCATCTGCTGCTCAATATGCTGATGCTGTTTTTTTTCGGGCCGGCCCTGGAAAGATTGTGGAGTACCCGCGAATTTCTTAAATTCTATTTTTTCTGCGGCATCGGTGCCGGTCTCTGCAGCCTGGTAACTGCTTTTAATTCGATTGCCCCGATAATCGGCGCTTCGGGAGCCCTGTTCGGGATACTGGTAGCTTATGCCATGGTCTTTCCCGATACCGAAGTTCTTATCTTTTTTCTTTTTCCCATGAAAATCCGTCATGCCGTCATCCTTTTTGCCGCGGTCAATCTCTGGGGCGCCATTACCAACCCCTGGGGCGGCATTGCCTACGTGGCTCATCTGGGAGGAGCCTTGTGCGGATATCTTTATCTTAAACATGACTGGGCGCGCTATAATTTCCTTTGGTCGGCTGCCGCTAAATTCAGACAGAAGAAAAATGAATCGCGCCGCCGCCGGCAAGATCAGGAAGAGGAAAGAGAAAAACAGGAGCTTGACCGGCTTCTGGACAAAGTTTCCCGTTCCGGCCGGGAAAGCCTCACGCCCCGCGAAGAAGAGGCCCTGCGCCGCTACAGTCAGAAGAGACCTGGATAGATCGATATTCGATCAAAGTAGCAAGTAGAGAGTAGCGAGAATCTCTATATTTTTTTCAGGTGTAATTTGTATTTGTACTAATCGGCGGCTGTGATATAATTCCTATACTATGATGCTGGAAGAAAAGATATATAAAGATTATGTACTGGCCCTGAAAGATCATGACAAGGCCAAGACTGATTTCTTGAGTTTTGTCCGGGCTGAACTGAAGAACGCTGCCATCGACCTCCGTAAAAAACATCTCGATGACCCGGAAGTCATCACTGTACTGAAAAAGCAGAAAAAACGTCTTCAGGATTCCCGGGAGAGTATTCTTTCCTCGGGCCGGGAAGATCTCCTCCAGGCAGTGGAAAAGGAACTCGAACTGATAAATGTATATTTACCCCAGCCTTTTTCTTCCCAACAGCTGTCTGCTTTGGTCGATACAGTGGTAGCCGAGACCGGTGCCTCGTCGATGAAAGACATGGGCACGGTGATGAAAGAAGTCATTGCCAGGGCAGCAGGCCGTGCCGACTCCAAACAGACCAGCGATCTGGTGCGGGCTAAACTGTCCTCCCTGTGATAGATTCCGAAATAAACATAAGGACCGGTTATCTTCGGCTGTTGCATCTTTTTATCGATATTGAGGTAACTGCTGGAAAAAGGATGGTATGACTTATAACGGAGAAGAGCGGCGCAAGTTTGTGCGCGCCGATTTCAACTGTAAGGCAGTTCTTCAGCATAAAGGAGAAATATTCATTACCCACACCGAGAATATAAGCGGTGGGGGTATGAATGTTTTTCTCGATTCTAAGTTTCCCGCCGGTTCGCAGTTCGACGCGCGCCTTTATTTTCGTCCGGAAAAACCGATCCGCTGCCAGGCCAGGGCCGTGTGGTCTATCAGTAAAATGAACCCTCTGGAAAATATACCCGTCCTCTATGCTGTCGGAATGCAGTTTAGGGATCTTTCGGAAGAAGATCAGGATTATATCAGACGGCTGGTCGGGGTTCTGGCAGTAAAAGAGACCAACTGATATATTATCATGCAGCGTGTTATCGTCCATGTGGATATGGATGCGTTTTTCGCTGCTATTGAGCAGCGGGACCGTCCTGCCTGCCGCGGCAGACCGGTAGTGGTCGGAGCCGATCCCCGGGAAGGAAAAGGGCGCGGTGTTGTCGCCACCTGTTCTTATGAGGCCCGCGCCTTCGGTATTCATTCGGCCATGCCCATATCTTTTGCCTGGCGGGCCTGCCCTGAGGCCTTTTTTCTGCCGGTCGATATGGAAAAATACAGCCGTGTGGCCGAAGAGATATTTTCCCTGCTCAGGACTTTTTCCCCTGTTATCGAGCCGGTGAGCATCGATGAAGCTTTTCTGGATATTACCGGAAGTTATCATCTTTTCAAGACCCCTTATCATACCTGTCTGGGCATAAAAGAAAAGATCAGAAAAGAAACCGGATTGACTGCCTCGGTAGGCTGTGCGCCCATCAAGATGGCAGCCAAGATAGCTTCGGATATAAAGAAACCGGACGGGCTGGTCTGTATTTCAAAATCGGAACTGACCGGATTTTTGTGGCCCCTGCCTGTCGGGAAGCTGTGGGGGGTGGGGGAAAAGACCGGAGATCTGCTGCTGCGTAACGGGTTCAGGACCATCGGCGATATTGCCCGGCGGCATCGAAAAGAATTGATCTCATTGCTGGGCGCTAACGGAGAATATTTATGGGAATTGGCCCGGGGAAAGGACGAACGTCCGGTAGAATGGGATGAGGGAATAAAGTCGGTCAGTCATGAATTTACTTTCGAGCAGGATACTGCCGACGATGAACGTATAAACGCGGCGCTTATGGGGCTTTGCGAAAAAATATCGCAACGTCTGCGCAGACAAAAGCTGCAGGCCCGGACCATCACTTTGAAGGTCAGGTTAGAGGGGTTTTCCACTTTTACCCGCTCCCTGACCCTGAGCGAACCTACTGATTTTGTCCATGTTATTTTTAAAACAGCCAGGCAGCTTTACCGTGATTTTGCCCGGGGCAAAGAAAAAATACGCCTGGTGGGAGTGAGAACATCTAATTTTTCCTGCCGGGAACGTCAATACACTTTATTCGGAAAAGAAGATAAGCAGGAACATATCCATCAGGCCGTGGACAGATTAAAGGAAAAGTTCGGCGATACCATTATCGGGAGGGCCAGCCGGCAAAACCTGTTTGGGGAAGACCGTTGGGAGTGAACGTGGCGAAAAACGTCTGTTTTTGATATAATGCTTTCCTTAATAAACACTGTTAAGAAAACCGGGGAGTGATCTATGAATATCTATCTTATAGTAATACTGGCCATTCTTGCAGGACAATATCTGATATCGCTCTATGTCGAATCGCTCAACATCGGCCATGCTGCGCCCGGGCTGCCGGAAGAATTCCGGGGATACTACGATGAGCAGAAATACCGGACATCCCAGCAGTATCTGAAAGACAGTACCCGTTTTTTTCTGATAAAAGAGGCTTTTTTCACTGCGGTTGTCGTTTTTTTTATTCTGGCCGGCGGGTTTAATCTTGTCGATCTCTATGTGCGGCAGTATGCCGGGCAGGAAATAGTACGCGGCCTTTTTTTTGCCGGGATCCTGATGCTGGGGTCGCGTATTCTGCAAATCCCTTTTTCTGCTTACCGCACCTTTGTCATCGAAGAAAAATACGGCTTCAATCGGACCACGCCCAGGATTTTTGTCGCCGATCTTTTCAAAGGGTTGATCCTGGGAGCTTTGATCGGCGGTATCGCTTTTTCGGCAGTGCTCTGGTTCTTTATCGCTGCCGGCGCTGTGGCCTGGGTCTGGTGTTGGATAGTTCTGACCGTATTCGAATTGTTCCTTATGTTTATCGCCCCGGTACTGATCATGCCTTTGTTCAATAAATTCACTCCTCTCGAAGAGGGTTTTCTGCGTACGTCCATAGAAGAATATGCCCGACAGCAGGATTTTAAAATGCAGGGCGTGTTTACCATGGATGGTTCGCGCCGTTCTTCCAAATCCAATGCCTTTTTTACCGGGTTCGGCCGTTTCCGGCGTATTGCCCTGTTCGATACTCTTATCGCCAAACACACTGTACCGGAACTTGTTTCGGTACTGGCCCATGAAATGGGACATTATAAAAAGAAACATATACTCAAGATGATCCTGATGTCTGTTCTTACTACCGGGATAATGCTTTTTCTGCTTTCTCTGTTTATTAATAATGGCGGTCTTTTCGCGGCTTTTAGAATGGAACATCTTTCCGTGTATGCCAGCCTTTTCTTTTTCGGATTTCTTTACGCTCCGCTCCAGATGGTTTTTTCTCTGCTCGGCAATTATCTGTCCCGGCGTTATGAATATCAGGCCGATGCCTATGCCGTGGCTACTTACAAAGATCCTCAGGCGATGATAACCGCTTTGAAAAAATTGAGCGTGGATAATCTTTCCAACCTTACGCCGCATCCGCTTAAAGTCTTTTTCGATTACAGCCATCCTCCGGTACTGGAAAGGATCAAGGCGATCAGGCAGGATGCCGGATGAGAAGAGGAGAGGCCGGGTATTGCCGGGTCTTCGCCGGAAAAAGTCAGTTTAAAAGAAAATGGCACAGATAGTCCTGGATGGAACAGCAGTGGGATATGATGTCTTATACCGTTCGGTAAAATATCCCCGTCTGGAATTCAAGTCGGGCCGGCTTCAGGTAATTGTTCCCCTGCGGCGCGGGCCGGCTGCCGAAGAAATTATCTGCCGCCACCGCCGCTGGGTATTGGATAAATTGCGGGTATTTGAATCGATCGAACAGGCCAGAGAACAGTTGCTGGGACTTCCGGTCCTGACCCCGGCCGAATTCAAAACGGCCGTAAGCCGTATGGTCGATGAATATGCCGAGGCTCTGGAAGTAAATGTCAGCCGGATAGTATTCCGCAAAATGAAGGCCCGCTGGGGCAGTTGTGACTGCCGGGGCGTGATCACTCTTAATAAATATCTTCGTTTTTTGCCGGAAACCTGCGTGCGTTACGTGGTTTATCATGAATTGATGCATCTTATCTACCGTTCGCACGGCAAACGGTTCAGGGCGCGGATCAAAAAGCAGTTCCCCGATCAGAGGCAGCTGGATCAGCTGCTGTTTGCCTACGACCTGCTGATAAAGAAAGAAATGGTTGCCGAACCGGGATAAAAGATCCCGGCAGCTGTTTTCGAACAGGATATGCGAGATTTTACCAAAGGAAATATAGTGAACGGTCTGGTTTCATTTTCCCTGCCGATAATTTTCGGCGATCTCCTGCAATCCGTGTATCTGCTGGTCGACGCTATATGGGTGGGACGTCTGGTAGGCCATCTGGGCCTGGCCGCGGTAGCCGCCAGTACGCCGCTTATTTTTTTTCTCACTGCTTTGATAATCGGTCTGGGTATCTCGTCTAACATCCTTGCTGCCCAGGCTTACGGTGCGGGGAAGAAAGACCTGCTGGGCAGTGTGCTGACCAGTTCTTTTTTGAGTATTATATTTTTCTGCCTGATCATTTCTTTCGGCAGTATTTTTGCCAGCCGGTTTTTGCTGAAGATAGTCCATACCCCGGCAGATATAGTTGTCGATGCCCGGCGTTACTTTGTTATCATCATTGCCGGGTTTATCTTTACTGCCCTGTATAAATGGGTGACCATGATCCTGCGGGCCCTGGGTGATTCGATAACTCCCCTGATGTTGCTTGTTTTCTCCGTAGTATTGAACATAATCCTCACTCCTTTGCTGATCATCGGCGCCGGACCTTTGCCGGCTATGGGCGTGGCTGGTTCGGCAATGGCCACGGTAGTCTCTGCCGGGATAACCCTTTTTGCCGGTTACGGTTATCTGGTCAGAAAAAACCCTTTGCTTGGTTTTCATCGCCGGCCTTTTTCCCTGGACCTGAGTATAATCAGAAGACTTTTTACCATCGGTATCCCGGTATCCCTGCACATGGTCATCATTTCCTTAAGTCATGTATTCATTATCGCTCTGGTCAACCGTTTCGGCCCGGAAGTAACAGCGGCTTTCGGGATCGGCGTGAGGCTCGACCAGTTTGCTTTTCTTCCTGCCCTTTCCATGGGAGTAGCCGTATCGTCAATGACTGCCCAGAATCTGGGGGCCCGGCGTTATGAGCGGATCCCTTCGATCCTTAAATGGGCTACTCTGCTTTCTCTTTCTTTTTCTTTTTTGCTTTTTCTGGCAGTTAATATCGCGCCCCGTCAGATTGCCGCGGCATTTACCGGAAACGCGGCAGTGGTGTTCTATACCCAGCGTTATTTCCGCGTGGTCGGTTTTTCTTATCTGGTTTTTTCCGCGGTTTTTTCCCTGAACGGCCTGCTGCGGGGTGCCGGAGATACGGTTTATCAGCTTATTTTTTCGATCGTTTCCATTATCGCTGTACGTATCCCTCTGGCTTTTTTTCTTTCGCGGAATAGTGTTTTGCAGGAAACCGGAATCTGGGCCGCCATCCTTATCAGCGCGGCAGTGGTTCTGTTCCTGAATTATGGTTATTATCTGAGCGGCCGCTGGAAGCAGGCCGGGATTTTGTCAGGCCGGCTGCCGGCGGCCAAAGCAATGGTCGTTTCGGAAAAATGAAAGGCAGCGGTTTTTTTCCAGGTATTATGCTGTATAATATATAATAAAGGAGGTAACTATGAAAAGGGTTATGCGTTTGTTTCTGGGAATAGCTCTTTTTTCGGCTATGGGCTGCGGATTTGCCATTGTCGACGATCAGGAAGATACGATCAGGACTTATGGTATGGACAACGATGACGTCGAATTTATAATCGAGGAACAGTCTTTACGGCAGGAACAGTGAACCGTGTCGGAGAATCTTTCTGCTCGAGGCTACAACCCGGGAATATATACGGCAGCAGTTATTATAAGGTAATATAAGGGGGAGTGCATGCAGGTTTCATTTAAGACCGACAGGTTTAATTTTTTGGCAACTCTGGATAAAAACGATGCCGCACAGGAAGTGTTTTCCCGTCTGCCTCTGGAAGCGACGGTAAAACGGTGGGGAGACGAGATATATTGCGAGACAGGATGGGAAGATTTTTCCGATTACCCCTCGACCAGCGAGGTAAAGGTGGGCGATATTGCTTTTTGGCCGGAAGGAAAATGTCTCTGTGTCTTTTTCGGCCCTACGCCTCAGAGCAGTGACCAAAGACCGGTGCCGGCAAGCCCGGTGATCGTCGTGGGAAAGACGATGTTTTCGCCTGATGAATTGCGCAATGTTTCGGAAGGGGAAAAAATAACTATTGCCGCCCAGGAGGACCGTTCCGGCGATACGCGGATAATGTCCCAGAACGAGATCGATGCCCTGCTCAGGCAACTGCGGGGTTGATGGCCGCCAGAGAAAAAAGGAGCCGGTTATGCTGAAAGTGACCCTGGAAGACATAATGACCGAACATATCGTGACCATCAATGAGGAAACCACTGTCGGCCAGGCCGCCCATCTTCTGCTCAGGTTCAGGATCAACGGCGTATTGGTAGTTAAAAAGAAAAACCGCAATAAAGTTCTGGGGATCGTCACCA
This sequence comes from uncultured Planctomycetia bacterium, assembly GCA_964629785.1. Classification (GTDB taxonomy): domain Bacteria; phylum Omnitrophota; class Gorgyraeia; order Duberdicusellales; family 4484-171; genus CAZVRU01. The sequence goes on along the minus strand of CAZVRU010000003.1, from coordinate 100,172 downwards.
CCACTGATCTGGTCAAATTCCTGGATAAGGCTTTTGTCGGAAGAAAAGGAAAAGTTTCTGATCTGGGCCGGATGTCCCAGGAATCGGCTCTGAAAATAGCCTCGCGGGAAGTTTTTTCGATACAGAAAGATACCAAAGTTTCCCGGCTTATCCGGTTGATGCTGAGTAAAAGAGTCTATACGGTACCGGTGTATGACGGCGACGTCCTGATCGGTGTTGTCGGCAGACATGATATCCTTAATGTTGCTTTCAGTTACTGATCGCCATTGATTTTTTTCTCGCAGATTTTTATTTTATCCTCGCAGAGATAATGAGTTTAAACCTGAGCTGTTATACCATAGGCCATTCCAATCATAATTATCAGATATTTTTCGATCTTCTTTCTTCTTATGCCATAGAATACCTGGTCGATGTGCGCAGCGCTCCTTACAGCCGTTATGCCGGGCAGTTCAACAAGCAGCAGCTGCATCAGGAGACCCTGCGGCGCGGTCTGGTTTATCGTTATCAGGGCGACGGCCTGGGCGGCAGACCGGCCGATCCCGCCTACCTTCTGCCCGGGGGAGTTGTAGATTACCCTAAACTCGCCGCGTCATCTTTTTTCAGCCGGTCCCTGGCCAGTCTGATCGAACTGATACGCCGGCCTTTTAAAGTGGCTTTGCTTTGCGCTGAAAAGGATCCTTTGCGCTGTCACCGCTTTTTTCTCATCGGCCGGGCCCTGGAAAAGCGCGGCATAAAGGTATTTCATATACTTTCCGACGGCCGGGCAACCGCTCATTTCCTGCTGGAAGAAAAGATCTCCCCGGATTACAATAAGGATTATTTTCAGCCGACTTTTTTCTGAAGAAAAAAATTTGGGAAAAGCTTTTACTTTGCTATAATATTGTGCTGAAAACAGGGGGCTGTTTGATCGCTGGAAAATATTTAGAAAGGGGAGAATATGCTTAAGGCAAGTGATTTTTTCGATCTGGACGGTAACATCTTTGCCGGACTGTTCGAGGATGCCGAGTATGTCTGGGACGGGCTGAAGAACATCAAAGGTTTTGTTGCCCGGACACTGGTTCCCAATGTTTCGGCGGCCCGCAGAAACGGCGCTCTGGTAGAGAAGACAGTAGTCCTGCATAAAGGACGGTGCATTGACCGGGGATTCGAACTTTTTCCCGGCGACGCTGCCAAGGGACAGTTCAAAGTCAAAGTCGACAATGAGCTCCTGGACGGTGCATCAGTGATTTATGCCGGCGCTTCGCTCATGGATGATCAGATCCAGATAGGCGAAGGCACTGTTATCGAACCCGGGGCTTTGATCAAAGGGCCTGCTTTTATCGGTCATCAGACCGAAGTGCGTCAGGGAGCATATATAAGAGGCAATGTGCTTGTCGGGTCGCGCTGTGTGGTGGGCCACACTACTGAAATGAAATCGTCGGTAATGCTGGGTGACAGCAAGGCCGGACATTTTGCCTATATCGGCGACAGTATTCTGGGGAAGGTAAATCTGGGCGCCGGTACCAAGTGCGCTAATTTGAAGATCATCGCTTCCCAGGTCGTGATCCGGATAGACGACCGATCCTATGAGACCGGTCTTAAAAAATTCGGTGCGATCATGGCCGACGGCGTGGAAACCGGATGCAATACCGTGACCACACCGGGAACTTTGCTCGGCCGGGACGTCAAAGTATATCCTAATTCGATGGTCAAGGGGTATTATCCCCCTCAGACGATAGTTAAATTAAGGCAAAACCATATTTTACAAGAAAAGGGGTAAAACCATGAGAAAACTGTTTGGTACTGACGGCATCAGAGGGGTAGCCAATACCGACCCCATGACCGTTGATATCGCCTTGAAAACCGGTCAGGCAGTGGCTTATCTTCTGCGCCGCAAAAAAGGGCATACGCCGAGGATCATCATCGGAAAAGATACCCGCCTTTCCGGTTATATGCTGGAGAGCGCTCTGGCCGCGGGAATAACATCCATGGGGGCTAACGTGATCCTGGTAGGGCCGATGCCCACGCCGGGTATCTCTTTTATCACCAACAATATGGATGCCGACGCCGGTATCGTGATCTCGGCTTCCCACAATCCTTTTGAGGATAACGGCATCAAGATATTTTCCCAGGAAGGGTTCAAGCTTACTGACGAGGAAGAAGCCGAGATAGAGCGTTTGATATTTTCCGATGAGCTTCCTTCTCTGGTAGCCGATCCCCGCGATATCGGAAAAGAAGTGCGGGCCGAAGACGCTCTGGGACGTTATATCGTGTTTTTGCGCAAGTCTTTTCCCAAGGAGTTAACCCTGGAGGGCATGAAGATCGTGCTCGACTGCGCCAACGGAGCGACTTATAAAGTAGCGCCGACTTTGTTCCGCGAAATGCGGGCTGAAGTGATAAGCCTTAATGTCACTCCGGACGGCACCAATATCAACCGCGATTCAGGGGCTCTTCATCCCGAGATCCTGGCCCGGAAGGTAAAAGAGAACAATGCCGATGTCGGTCTGGCTTTTGACGGCGACGGCGACCGGCTTATTGCCGTGGATGAACAGGGAAAGATCGTCAGCGGCGACACGGTCATGGCCATCTGTGCCCGCAAAATGAAAGAAGAAGGGAAATTGCAGAACAATCTTGTGGTATCTACGGTCATGAGCAACCTGGGATTTTATATCGCCCTGAAAGAAATGGGAATGAACAGCGAACAGACCACGGTCGGCGACCGCTATGTGTTGGAAGCGATGCTGGCCAAAGGCGGCCTTATCGGCGGGGAAGATTCCGGGCATATAATTTTTCTCGAGCACCATACCACCGGGGACGGTATCCTGACTGCCTTGCAGCTTCTGTCCGTGATGAAAAAAGACAGCAAACCTTTGTCCGAACTGGCCGGAGTCATGCAGGTGTTCCCTCAGTTATTGCTTAATGTAACGGTAAAAGAAAAACCGCCTCTGGAAAACGTTCCTGAGATCATGCAGGCGATCAAAGAAGCTGAGGACGAACTGGGAGATAAAGGAAGAGTGCTGGTCCGTTATTCAGGCACTCAGCCCATGTGCCGGGTAATGGTGGAGGCAGCGACCAGAGAACAGACCGAAGAAATAACTAACCGGATTTTAGCCGTAGTAAAAGAAAAATTGACCTGAAGAAGACATCTTAGACGATAAAAAACCCCCTCTCAAAGAGAGGGGGTTTTTTATCGGGTAGTTACTTAAAGGGAAAATCGTTTTTTCATTTTTTCCACATGGAGATAATGGTCTTTATGGGCCAGTTTGGTAGAAGCCGGTTCATCGATGACCACGCTTACCTGTCCCGGATGCATTTGCAAAGCAGTTGAAGTAACCTGGGAAGTGATCGGTCCTTCCAGAGCTTTGGCCACGATATTCGCTTTGCGGGGACCGCTGGCGATCATCAGGGCATGCCGGGCATTAAGGATCGTGCCGATACCCATGGTAATGGCGAAATGGGGCATCTGTTCGCGGGACACGCTGCTGTTCTTGTAGAACAACTCGAAGTTATCGTCGAGGGTCTGAGCCGTGAGCGCTTCCACGTGAGTTTTTCCGTAGAGAGACGAACCGGGCTCGTTGAATCCCAGATGTCCGTCGCCGCCGATGCCCAGCAGCTGGAGGTCGATCCCGCCGGCTTTCTGAATGGCCTTTTCATATTCCAGACAGAATTTATGGGGATCTTTGCTTAATCCGTCAGGGACATTGGTGCGTCCTTTGCGGATATTGACGTGCTTGAACAGCTCTTCGTACATAAAGCGGGCATAGCTCTGGTCTTCGGCATAGGGTTTGCTTTCATCGATGCTGATCCCCAGATATTCATCGAGATTGAAAGTGGTTATCCGGGAAAAACCCAATCCTTCATTTTTGTGCATGCGGATCAGCTCTTTGTAAGTACCGATAGGTGTGCTGCCTGTTGCCAGACCCAGTACGCAATTCGGTTTAGTTTGTATCAGGCCGGCGATTATTTCGGCTGCGGCCCGGCTCATTTCTTCGTAGTCTTTTCTTATTAAAATGTCCATAGTCCCTCCTTTTGAAAATACGGTGTTTTTTGTTTGAGGAGTGCATAGACTTACACTGTCCGTCAAAAAACGCCCTTCTACGCCATTGTATTAAGGAAAGACGCCTTTGTCTTTCGTACAGTCTATCTCATTATTAATATGCGTGTCAATAATGTAAGACAATAAATATAACCTATTTTTCTTGCAAAATCAAGGAAGGGGGGTAAAATAAAGCAAAAATGTTTAAGAAATACCTTTCCCGCCGCCGAAAAACAGCTGTTTATCTGGCCCGGGGATTGATCTATTGCCTGGCCGCTTTTTTATTTTATCTGTTATTTCGCGCGATTTATTCCTGACAATTTCAGGCCCAAGCCGTGATAAGACGGTTTTTAAAAAAAAAGTGTTGATTTTTAGAGGGGAATCTTTATAATAAAGCCCTCCGTTGCTGTATTCTTAAAGCCTCAGTCTTTTTCTTAAAATAATAACAGTGGCTGAAAAAACGGTTGAAAAACAAGGAGTTTTATAATGGCAAGGAAAGTAGAGTTAAAGAAAGTACGTAATATCGGGATTATGGCTCATATCGACGCCGGCAAGACCACTCTGACCGAGCGTATCCTTTATTATACCGGACGTTCCCATAAGATCGGCGAGGTCCATGAAGGCAAGGCTCAGATGGACTGGATGGCCCAGGAACAGGAGCGGGGTATAACTATTACTTCGGCTGCGACTACCTGTTACTGGAAAAATCACCGTGTCAATATTATCGATACTCCGGGTCACGTCGATTTTACCGTGGAAGTGGAACGCAGCCTGCGTGTTCTGGACGGAGCCGTAGCAGTGTTTTGCGCCGTGGGCGGCGTGGAAGCCCAGTCGGAAAAAGTGTGGCGCCAGTCGGAAAAATATAATGTCCCCAAGATCGCCTTTATCAACAAAATGGACCGCATGGGCGCCGATTTCTACGGCGTGATGAAAGATATAGAGGCAGAACTGGGGGCCAATGTCATTCCCTTACAGCTGCCCATAGGGAAAGAAGATACTTTTCAGGGCATCATCGACCTCATGGAGATGAAAGCTTATATTTATGAAGATAAATCCATGGGTAAAGAATTCCATGTCGATAATATACCCGCAGACTATAAAGAGATAGCCCAGGAGTATCATCACAAAATGGTGGAAAAAGCAGTGGAACTGGATGATTCTCTTATGGAGAAATATCTTGAGTCTGAGGAAAAGATCGACTCAGAGGAACTCATGACTGCCATCCGCAAAGGGACCATCGGAAATAATATCGTGCCTTTGCTCTGCGGTTCGGCCTTCAAGAACAAAGGCGTGCAGAAACTGCTTGATGCCGTTACCTATTATCTGCCTTCGCCTTCGGATATCCCTGCCGTAGAGGGGATCGATCCCGATGACAGTGAAAAGACGATCGAGCTGAAAGCCGAAGATGATGCGCCTTTTTCGGCTCTGGCTTTTAAAGTGCAGGCCGATCCTCATATGGGGAAACTGGTTTATTTCCGGGTTTATTCGGGTTGCCTGCAGGCCGGCTCTTATGTGATCAACAGTACCAAGAACCGCAAGGAAAGGGTTGGCCGTATTCTGCAGATGCATGCCAACCAGCGGGAAAGCCGGGAAGATATTTATGCCGGAGATATTGCCGCGGCCATCGGTCTCGACCATACCTCGACCGGCGATACTTTGTGCGATGCCGAAAAGCCGGTGCTTCTTGAGGCCATTGAATTTCCCGCACCGGTCATGTCCATCAGTATTCAGCCGGAAAGCAGAGCCGAGCAGGATAAACTTACCAAAGGTCTGCTTAAACTGGCTGAAGAAGACCCGACTTTTACCGTGCAGTCTGACGAAGAGACAAAAGAGATGATTATTTCCGGAATGGGCGAACTGCATCTGGAGATAATCGTCGATCGCCTGAAAAGAGAGTTCAATGTCGAGGCAATGGTCGGTAAGCCCCAGGTGGCCTACCGGGAAACTATTCTGCAATCGACGACTCATGAATACCGGCATGTAAAACAGACCGGCGGCCGCGGCCAGTACGGGCACGTGGTCTTCGAACTGTCACCGGCAAAGCCGGGTGAAGGTTTTGAGTTCACCAACAGCATTGTCGGCGGCGCCATTCCCAAAGGGTACATACCGCCCATCGAAAAGGGGGTCATCGAGATCATGTCCCGGGGCGTGTATGCCGGTTACCCGGTAGTAGACGTAAAAGTAAATCTTATCGACGGTTCTTTTCATGAAGTAGATTCTTCGGAACTGGCCTTTAAGCTGGCGGCGATCGGCTGTTTCAAAGAAGCTTTCAGCCGTTCTATGCCGGTGATCCTTGAGCCCTATATGTCGCTGGAGATCACCACTCCCGAAGAATATGTGGGAAATATCGTCGGCAATATCTGTTCGCGCCGCGGTAAGGTATTGGGAATAGAGGCCAAGCCCAAAGTCCAGGTTGTTTCGGCAGAAGCGCCTCTTTCCGAGATGTTCGGTTATGCCGGGACCTTGCGTTCGCTTTCCAGCGGTCGGGCCAACTACAGTATGCACTTCGAAAAATACGTGGAAGTGCCGTATGAACTGGCCGAGAAGATAATAGAAGAGAAAAAGAAAGCTAAAAAATAATTTGATAGTCGATCAGTAAAAGTTACAAGTGACAAGTGAAAAGTGAAAAGTTGAAAGACAGAAAATCCGCGCTTATAACATGTAACATGTAACTTGTAACTCCGCGATAGCGGCCTCGTCCCTCGTCCCAGTGCAGCGGTCGTCTATCGTCCTTCGGTTGACCGTCGTCCGTGGTTTGCTCGCTTTGAGCGTCCTTTGATCTCCATATCCCAATATCGATCTCCATTCTCTTTGCTTTCCCGATACGGTTTGTGTTATAATTATATTTAAATCGGGGGGGGGATTTTTCCCCGTAATTTATAAGGATAAATATAAAAAGGCAAACCGGATGGCGTTTTTGCTTATCGGGATAATCGGGCTTGTGGTAACCGGTATAGCTACGGTGTTACTTTCTTTTCAGTCACCGGAGCCGGAAGTTCCTCAAAACGCTCTTCAGCAGCGGCATCAGCAGCATCAAAAAGAAATATCCAAAATGGAAAAAAAGCTGCAGTATCTGCAGGGGCAGCTCCGGGAAAAGCAGAAAGAACTGGAAAGATCCCGGCAGGAATTCCTGTCGTTTAAGGATCAGGCTGCAGCCGGGTCGCAGCACGAACAGGAACTTAAAGAACGCATGACCCGTCAGGAAGAATGGGTGGAACGGGCCAGAGTCGATGCCGAACGGATAAAGGAACAGAATGCCGAATTGAAAGCCAGGCTTTTTCAGAAAGAAAAAGACCTGGAAAAAGAGTTTTCCAAAGGCGTTCAATTAGGGAAAGAACTGCGGGAAAGCCGGGATGAATCGCAGGGCCTTGGCGAAAAGAACAGTCAATTGTCCGATGAGTTGATGGCCCTGAAGCACCGTTTGGAAAATATCCAGCTTAAAGCCGGCGAGCATTCCCGGATGCTTGACGACATGAAGAAAAAACAGGCCGAAAGCCATTGGGTGTCCCAGGAAGAATACGATAATCTGAAAGAGGAATATGAAGAAGGTCAGCGCCTGGTGGAGTTGTGGAAAGGTCATTTCGAAGTCTATGAACAGGAAATGCAGAAACTCAAAGAGGATAAAGCCGGCCTGGAACATCAGATAAAAATGCTTGCGGACCGCTATGACGGAAAAGTCCTGGAAGAAGAGAGTATTGAGGTGGTTTCTCAACAATCCGAAGAAACCGTAACCGGTGAAAAGTCTGAAGAAGAAAAGAAGACAGAACAGCAGGCTTCCGGCGAAGCAGCGGCCGGCGAAGAGAAAATTGTTGAGACCGCAGCCGATGAAGAGGCAGGGGGAAAAGAAGCAGGCCGGCAGGAAATAACCGGCGAAGAGGCATCTGAAGAGGAGAAGAAAATAACTGAACCCGAAGCTGCGGGCGGAGCAGCGGCAGCCGGGGAGGAGAAGAAGCCCGGCGAAGCAGAACCTTCCGGCGAAGCAGCGGCAGCCGGAGAGGAAAAGGAAAGCGGCGCAGCAGAACCGGCTGTTTCGGCCAAAGCCGGCGCCGACCTCGTCCCGGAAATAGAATTATCCCGCATCCGCAATATCGGGATCATGGCTCATATCGATGCCGGCAAGACGACCACCACCGAACGCATTCTTTTTTATACCGGACGTTCCCATAAGATCGGCGAAGTCCATGAAGGCAAGGCTCAGATGGACTGGATGAAACAGGAACAGGAAAGAGGTATCACCATTACTTCGGCAGCCACTACCTGTTTCTGGAAAAACACCCGTATCAATATAATCGATACTCCCGGTCACGTCGATTTTACCGTGGAAGTGGAACGCAGCCTGCGCGTTCTGGACGGTGCCGTAGCAGTGTTCTGCGCCGTGGGCGGTGTTCAGCCTCAATCGGAAACTGTCTGGCGCCAGTCGGAAAAATATCATGTTCCCAAACTGGCTTTTGTCAATAAGATGGACCGTACCGGAGCGGATTTTTATTCGGTATTGAAAGATATGGACGAGCAGCTCAATGCTCCGTCCCTGCCCCTTCAGATACCTATCGGTGCCGAAGAGGAGTTCAAGGGTATTGTCGATCTGATCGAGATGAAGGCCTACTTTTATGATGATTCCAGCCAGGGCAAGGATTTCACTGTGGGAGATATACCGGCCGAACTTCAGGAAAAGGTCAAAGAATACCGCCATAAAATGGTAGAGAAGGCAGTAGCCTGCGATGATCGGCTTATGGACAAGTATCTTAAATCGGAAGATTCGATCACGGTCGAAGAATTGCATTCCGTTATCCGTAAAGGTACGGTAGCCGGAAAGCTGGTGCCGGTGCTCTGCGGTTCGGCGTTCAAGAACAAAGGTGTGCAGAAATTGCTCGATGCCGTGGTCGCCTATCTTCCTTCGCCGATCGACCTTCCTCCGGTACAGGGGACGATACCCGATCAACCGGAAAGCGCTTTGAGCCGCATGCCTGACCCCGGGGAACCCTTTGCTGCTCTGGCTTTCAAGATCCAGACTGATCCTCATATGGGTAAATTGGTGTATAGCCGGGTGTACTCAGGGGCTTTGCCGGCCGGAAGTTATGTGCTCAATGCCACAAAGAATAAAAAAGAGCGTATCGGCCGTATTTTACAGATGCATGCCAATCAGCGCGAAGCGCGCAATGCGGTATTTGCCGGCGATATCATCGCTCTGGTGGGTCTGAATAACACTATTACCGGCGATACTTTGTGCGACCCGGATAATCCTATTTTGCTGGAAGCCATGGAATTTCCTGAACCGGTGATCTCTTTGAGCATCCAGCCGAAAAGCCGCAGCGATCAGGATAAACTGGCCAAAGGCCTGGCTAAGCTTGCCGAAGAAGATCCGACCTTTTCGGTCAAAGCCGATGAAGAGACTAACGAGATCATTCTTTCCGGAATGGGCGAACTGCATCTGGAAATAATCGTCGATCGTCTTAAACGTGAATTCAGCGTGGAAGCCGAAGTGGGCCAGCCCCAGGTAGCTTTCCGGGAGACTATTCTTCAGCCGGTCAGCGAAGAATATAAACATATCAAACAGAGCGGCGGCCGCGGTCAGTACGGGCATGTGGTCTTTGAGATGTCCCCGGCCGAAGCAGGCCAGGGCCTGGTCTTCAAGAACAGTATTGTCGGCGGTGCCATACCCCGCGGATTTATTCCGGCTATCGAAAAAGGGCTGAAAGAGATCGTGCAGAGAGGAGTTTATGCCGGTTATCCCATCGTCGATATTAACATCAATCTTATCGACGGCTCTTACCATGAAGTCGATTCTTCAGAGATCGCTTTTCGTCTGGCGGCGATCGGCTGTTTCAAGAGCGCTTTCATGAAATGTTCTCCGGTATTACTCGAACCCTGTATGCTTCTGGAGATCACCACTCCCGAAGAATATGTAAGCAATCTTGTGGGTAATATCTGTTCCCGGCGGGGAAAGATACAGGGTATGGAGATGAAAGGCAACCAGAAAGTCATTAAAGCCGAAGCCCCTCTCGCCGAACTGTTCGGATACGCCACTACCTTCCGTTCGCTTTCCAGCGGCCGGGCCAACTGTTCCATGCATTTTCACAAATACGACCAGGTGCCTAAAGAAATAACCGCCAGGATCGTGGAAGAACGCAAAAAAGCCAAAGGGAAATCGTAGTGCCTTCGGCCCAGGCAATAGTCGATAGTCTATGGTCGATGGTCACAAACAGCGTTTAGTCCTTCGACATATTTGTAGTGAGCATTGTCGAACTACTCAGGACAAGCGGATAGCGGTTAGGGTTTAGGGTTGCCGCTTTGCGGCAAGTAAAGATGGATTATGCCGACCTCTTTACCACTCCGAACTCCAAGCTCCTGGCCCCTGACTCATTTCTCATGTCTCTAGATGCGAGATTCGAATTTTGCATTTTCCTTCCTGCCGGCCTGTGATAAAATGTTTTTTTAAAAGGAGGGATTTATGCTGGTAAAGGATATAATGACCGCCCAGGTGATCACTGTCTCGACAGATTTCGGCGTACATGAGCTGGCCGATTTGTTGATCGAAAATGATATCAGCGGCGCGCCGGTAGTCGATGAGCAGGGAAATTATCTCGGTCTGGTCACTGAAGAGAGCGTTATCTTCAAGGATAAAAAACTGCACCTTCCTACGGTCCTGCATCTGCTTACCGGTTTTCTGGCTTTCGGGGTCAGTCGGACCGAGGAAGAGATCAAAAAGATCTCCGGTTCGGCAGTAGCCGATATAATGGATAAGGATGCGGTAACAGTCGGTCCCCGGACGCCGGTCGAAGAAGTCGCTACTATGATCACGGAAAAAAAGATCCATTATTTTCCGGTAGTGGAGGGGGGTCGTCTGCTGGGAGTAGTTACCAGAAGAGATGTTCTGCGCGTTTTTGCCGGTTAAAAAGAAGACAATGAAGAATACAGGTAAAAATCTGATCATTGCCGTGCTTTTTTGTTTTTATGCCGGTAATTCCGTTTACGCGCTGGAAAACGAGTCGGTCACTGTAAAGTCGGCCATGACCTATTATCCGGCGCGGTCTATTGAAGGACAGTCCGGACGGATGGAACTCAGAAAGACCGACATTTCGACAGCCTGTGAGTTCCGGCTGGAAAATAAGCTGCCTCTGAAATTTTCCCTGCAGGCCGGACATGTCGATATCCGGGAAGGTTCGCTTATCGATATTCCTTCTCATCTTGAAAAATACCGGTTTGATATCGAGACCACTTTCCCTTTTCCCGCTATCGAGCGAAATGATCTTTATCTGCGGCTGGGAATTACTCCTTCTTTTTACAGCGATGACTGGGATTTTGAGTCGAGCGCTTTTCGTATTCCTTTTCGGACAGCGGCTATTTATAAGTATGATGAAACGCTTACTTTTATTGCCGGAGCCCGGCTGGGATTCGACCTGGAAAAGGAAGTGGTGCCGTTTTTGGGCGCGATATATGAGCCTGGTCAGACCTGGACATTTGAACTGATCCCGCCCCGGCCCAGGATACTGTATCGGGTCTCGGACAAGCTGAAATTTTATCTGGAAGCAGAATATTTTGCCGATGAATATGAAGTAAGCCGGCAGAGCCGCAAGGGCCTGGTTTTGAGAAGTAAAGGTCTTGACTGCGGCCTGGGCCTGGCTGTTGAACTCAGCCCGGACAGCGCAGTAACCCTGTCGGCAGGAAAAGCTCTCAACCATTATCTGGAATACGCTGACGGCAACGGCAAGATCTCTCTTGACGACGGCTGGTATCTGCGCCTTGGCGCCTTTCTGAGATTTTGATCATGGACAGGAAGATAATTTTAGCCTCCCGTTCTCCGGCCCGGAAAGCATTGCTTAAGCAAATAGGTCTTAAATTCAGAACAGTTCATTCAAAGATCAGAGAGCAGGTGAGGCCGGTACGCGGCTGCCCGGACCTGGTGATGAAGAACGCGCTGGCCAAGGCAGAAGACGTTGCTTCCCGCTACCGCTCGGGGATCGTCATCGGGGCCGATACCGTGGTTCTGGCCGGTAAAAAGATCATCGGCAAGCCGCGCAATAAAAAGAATGCTGTCGCCACGCTTAAACTTCTTTCCCGTACTCCTCAATGGGTCTATACCGGGTTGGCAGTAGTCGATATCGATAACCGGAAAAAAGCCGTTGCCTGTGAAAAGACCAAGATCTATATGATGCCGCTCAGCGATGAGCAGATAAAACGTTATCTTGCCAAGGTCGCCCCTTTTGACAAGGCGGGAAGTTTCGATATCCAGGGGGTGGGCGGTGTATTCATCGACCGCATTGAAGGCTGTTATTATAATGTAGTCGGCCTTCCTTTAGCCCTTTTGGCCAGGTTGTTTAAAGAGCTCGGCATCGATATTTTTTAAACCTTTCGGTCAGCATCGGATCTGACTTCGGCCCACCGCTGCAACACTGATTTTTTTAACAGTCCGGATCATAATGGTTTTTTTGCTTCTTTTTTACTTGCATTTTTTGCGAGAAAAGATAAACTTTTATCTTGATCTTATGGGATTTTAAGCATAAGGAGGATTCATATGTCGGAAAAATACGCTCATAAAATAGTAAAATGTTTTCGCGTCAGGATCCCTGATGTACCCGGGGCCATGGGGAGACTGGCCCAGGAAGTCGGTTCGCATGGTGTGGTCCTGGGCGATATCACCATACTTCATATCACTTCTCAGTACATTACCCGGGACATTGTGATGTTTTTCGATAATCTGGCTCATTTCAACAGCACCCTTCAGGCTTTACGCAGGCTGAAAGGATATAAGATCGTATCCATAAGAGACGAGGTACTGCGCCTTCATGAAGGCGGTAAGGTCGCTGTCCGGCCGACGGTAAAAATGGATTCTCTGGACGAACTGCGGATGATCTATACTCCGGGCGTGGCTCAGGTCTGCAATTACCTGGTCAATAATCCTGATAAAGCCAGAAAATATACTTCGATCGGCAATACGGTATGTATCGCTACCAATGGTTCGGCAGTGCTTGGCCTGGGCAATATCGGAGTGATACCGGGTATGCCGGTTATGGAAGGGAAATCGGTCATCCTGCATAAAATGGGCGGTGTCAGCTGTGTGCCTTTATTGATCGAAAGCCATGATGCCCGGCAGATCATCGATACCCTGGAGGCAGTGGCCAGGACTTTCAGCGTGATCATGATCGAGGATATTACGGCGCCGCTTTGCTTCGAGGTGGAAAATGGGTTGCAGGACCGGGTCGATATCCCGGTATTCCATGACGATCAGCATGGTACAGCCATCGTTATCCTGGCTGCTCTGATCAAATCTTTGAAAAAAGTGGATAAGAAAAAAGAAAAAGTAAAAGTGGTGATCAACGGCGCCGGAGCAGCCGGTATCGCCGCTGCCCGCTTACTGCTTAAATACGGGTTTAAGGATATTATCATCTGTGACCGCAAAGGAGCGATCTATAAAGGCAGAAAAGAGAACATGAACGAATACAAAAAAGCCGCGGCAGAGATCACCAACCCCGGCCGCGAAAAAGGTTCTTTGTCCGAAGTGCTTAAAGGAAAAGATGTCTTTGTCGGCGTTTCATCTCCCGGCCTGGTGACCGGGGATATGGTCGCGGCCATGAACAAAAATCCGGTTGTTCTGGCTTTGGCTAATCCTGTGCCCGAGATCTGGCCCAAAGACGCCGAAGCTGCCGGCGCGGCCGTGGCTCTTGACGGCAGGACAGTAAACAACTGCCTGGCTTTCCCCGGTCTGATCCGCGGAACCCTCGATGCCTGCGCCCGGCGCATCACCGATAAGATGAAGATTGCCGCAGCAGAAGCCATTGCTTCTCTTGCCGGCAAGCGCGATGTCGTGCCTAATTTCATGAATTTATTGATCCATAAAAAGATCGCCGAGGCAGTTAAACGGGCCGCAAAGAGTAAATAAAGGACAATATTTTCCGGCAAACCAAGAGGCAGCCTCTAAAGAGGCTGCCTCTTTTTCCGTGTATACAGGTAAGCCGGTTTTCGATATAATAAAAATACTTCCTTATGTATCAAAAAGGGTTTTCTCTCAGTTATTACCGTTTTTATAGAAATGTGTTGCAGGGAAAAGGAGGTGCGGGTATGCGCGCAGTAACTGCGATATTAATGCTGATTATAGTCATCCCCTTTGCCGCGGCAGCTCAGGACAGGATCGAGTTGAAGAACGGGGATATTATCAGCGGCGAGATCGTCCGAGAGACAGAAAGTTTTATATCTGTCATGACCGAGGCGATGGGCACAGTGACCGTTGACAGATCTTTTCTGAAACCGGAACCTCAACAGGTTGCCGCTGCCGGAACCAGGTGGGAGAGAGCCCTTTCCCTGGGTTATAGCCGGGAGAGCGGCAACAGCCAGAGCAGCGAATTTGCCGGTGAGATCAGAGCTCACCGTAAAACCGACAATGACGAAACCGAACTGAAAGGCGATATCTATTATTCTTCATCGGATAAGCGGATGGATTCTCAGACCTGGTATGCCATGGCCCGCTATGGAAAAAGTTTCGGCGAAGATAAAAAATGGTACTTTTTCGAGAAATTGGAAGCCGATCACGACAAGTTCGCCAATATCAATTACCGGCTCGTTCCCTCGGCCGGCATCGGTTACTGGTTTTCCGATACTGAACAGTGGAAGGCGCTCGCTGAATGCGGTCTTGGTTATGAGCATACCGATCATACCGATAACAGCCGGGACAGCAATAAGCTGGTTTTGGTGCCCCGCGCTTTTTTTGAAAAGAAATTATGGGGAGATTCGTTCTTTTCCCAGGACGTCACTTTTTATCCGTCTCTGGAAGACGCAGGCGAGTACCGTATCCATTCCGAATCGTCCTTCGTCAACCCTATCGATGACTCGTTAGCTCTTAAATTCAGTCTGGTCGACGATTATAATGCCGATCCGCCGCAGGGCATAAAGAAAAACGATATCAAGTTCATTTCCGCTTTGACCTACTCGTTTTGAGACAGGAAAAAAAAGGGGGAGATCATGTCGCGATTCATGAAAAAAATGTCCCAGACCATCGGCCGTGCTCCGGGCGAACTGGTTCTGGTCGGTGAAGCGCGAAAAGAGAAAGTGAAGATCACGGTCATCGACTATGATGAGAAGAATTTTCAGGAAAAAGAAGTGGCGGACGTAGAGGAATGTCTTCACTTTAAAGACAGCCCTACAATGACCTGGGTCAATATCAGCGGTATTCATGATACGGCGATCGTCGAAAAGACCGGTGCGGTTTTTGATATTCATCCTCTGGTGTTGGAAGATATCCTCGATACGGGGCAGCGGCCCAAGATCGAAGATTTCGACCGCTACTTTTTTATCGTCGTTAAGATGCTTTATCACGGCCGGGAAGGCAAAGAAATAGAGACCGAACAGGTCAGTCTTATCCTGGGAAAGAATTTCGTTGTTTCTTTTCAGGAACGGGAAGGCGATGTCTTTGGTCCTGTACGCGACCGCCTCCGCAATGTCAAGGGCAGGGTAAGGAAGATGGGGGTCGATTATCTGGCTTATACCCTGCTCGACGCGATTGTCGACAATTATTTCATTATCCTGGAAAAACTGGGCGATAAGATCGAAGATATGGAAGCGGATCTGGTGAAAGATCCCGGACCGCGTACTCTTCAGGCCATACATTCCCTTAAACAGGATACCATTTTTCTGCGCAAATCGGTATGGCCGTTGCGGGAAGTGATCAGTAAACTGGAAAGAAATGAATCCGTTTTGATCAAAAAATCAACAGCCGTTTATCTGCGCGATGTTTATGATCACACCATCCAGGTGATCGATACCGTGGAGACTTTCCGGGACGTGGCATCGGGAATGCTCGAAATCTACCTTTCCAGCGTCAGCAACAGGATGAATGAAGTGATGAAGACCCTTACGATCATTGCCACTATTTTTATTCCCCTGACCTTTGTGGCCGGCATTTACGGCATGAATTTCAGATATATGCCGGAATTGGAAAAAGCCTGGGGCTATCCTCTGGTCTGGGGCGTAAATATCATCATTGCGGCATTGATGCTGTTGTATTTTAAAAAGAAACGCTGGATATAATATTCTTCAGACGCATGCCCGGCAAAAAGATCAAATTATTTATTCCGGTTCTTGCTATTCTGCTGCTCACGGCAGCCGCCGCTGTTTTTTACGCTCTGAAGACCGAACAGGGAGGAATGCTGTTGTTCCGGAAAAGTCTGGCAAAATATGCCGGCAGTGAGGCAGTCGAGTCCGGCAATGGCCGGGGCAGTCTCTGGGACGGTATTGTCCTGGAAAAGATCGAGATAACCGACCCCAGAGGTTTTCCTCCCGGCACAGTAATTAAGATCCAGGTCCTGGAATTGCAGGTCAGGGCATTGAATTTTGAGGGGGTCAGAGCAAAAGTAACCAATGGTCAGCTCAGGCTTCCTTCGGCCTATCCGATATTATTTTACGGCAGCCTGGCCTGCGGTAAACTTGATTGCGATTTTTCGGCGCAGAACATCGAACTCGCTGATATCGCGCCTTTTTTTTCCGATAAGACGCTGTTCAGGAATATTTCAGCCCGGATCGAAAAATGCGATATCGCAGTGACCGGGACTGTTGCCCGGCCGCGTTTCTCAGGTAAATTTACTATCGGATCGATGTCTTATCGGGAATTTTCTCTCAGCAAAGCGCCGCTGATATTCGATCTTACAATCGATACCACTGTTCCGAACATCGCCTGGGAGGGGAAGGTGACTCTGAACCAGGGGCGCCTGGCCGGCCGCCGTACTGCCCAGATCGAACTTGAACAGAGCAGTCTTTCCTTTTTGGGAAATCCGGCCGATCCTGTCCTGTCGGTGCAGGGAAAAGCAACAGTCGGAAAAACCAATATCGATGTCGTTGTCAAAGGAACGGCTCAGGTACCTGAACTTCGGGCAAGCTCTGATCCGCCCCGTAAAGAGCAGATCCTTCTGGTAATGCTGGCTACCGGAAAAGAATGGAGCGAAACCGAGAAAGCCCTGGGCAGCGGCACCCTTTCTCCCGGAGTAGCCGGCGATTTTATAGATTATTTTGTTTTTTCCGGCAGCGGAAAGACCCTGGCCCGGAGCCTGGGGCTGAACGAACTCACTTTTACTTACGAAGAAGAGAAAAAGGGCCTGGAAATAAAAAAATCACTTAACGGTAAGGTCGATGCTACTTACGGCATAAGTCAGTCTGTGGATAAGACCGGTGAGCCTTCATCGCTGACTCAGAAAGCCGGAGCCGAATATAAAGTAACCGGTACCATTGCCGTGGGCGCGGAAAGAGAGGTCACCCGGGAACAGGAAAAAACCTCGGAAGACGAACCGGCTCAGGTCGAAGACAAGATCTATCTGAAATATAAAAAAGATTTCTGATG
>CAZVRU010000003.1:80839-82826 GCA_964629785.1 uncultured Planctomycetia bacterium | reverse complement strand
AAAGAGTTTCGAAAAGAGACGACATTTTTTGCCGCAAACAAAAGTTTGCCGCTAAAGACTTCTTTTCTTGACAAATATGTTATAATTTAATACCCTATTATACTATAGAAGTATCAACCATTTCTTATAGTATAAAGAGGATATCAGTCCTGCCACCAGCCATAAAAAAACAAAAAGAGAGGTGTATCTATGAAGTCCTTCCGTGCGTTATTTTCTGCCGCTATAATTCTGGTGTGCTTTTGCGCTGTTACTGCCGTACCGTCTTTTCTCTGGGCTGAAGACGACGAAAAGTCCGAGGTCTCCGGAACTTCTACGGTCATGAGCCAGTACCATCCGGGATTTACCCCGGTTGCCGAAGGCATGTCTTCTGCCGGGACTGAAGAGGGCACCCGCCAGGATGCCTCGTCAGAATCGAAAGATTTCAAGTATTCCTCCGAAGACAAGGCTTTTGTCAGTGAAGATAAAACAATATCGCTTGCCAGCATTGCCGGTGACAAAGGAGAGGAGTTCCTTGCTTATCTCGGTCTGAAAGACGGCGATAGCGTGAAAATATTTTTTGCTGACGATACGCAGCAGACAGTACTGGCGGTCACTAAGTATGACGCAAGCGGAACGTATAAACTCTGGGAATATGACGTTGCCAGCCGGCTTGCCGTCCATTTTTACAGCGAAGGAGATCTTGCTGGTAAGATTGATTATGTGGAACAGGAGAACGGCGGATGGTTCCGCTGGGCCGATGACAATTCTCAGGATCCCCTGCATACTGACCAGATCCAGGACCTGGGATTCCATACCGATAAAGGCCGCCAGTATGCGGAACATTTTCTGTCAGAGAAATATTTTTACGACAGCCAGGGTAATCTTATCAGCATAGAATACTATACGTCTACCGGCGGCAGCGGCAATGAGATCGGCGAGCGCGGGGTCATCGGACGGTATACTTATCGTATCGATACGGTTCAAAACGGCGTAGCCACGGCAGCGACCTATTATAACGACCCTTATCCCCAGAATTGGGATCCGGAGATAAAAGGCTGTCTCGTCAAGGATTCGTTCGGCCGTTATTTTCTTTCCGAGAGCGACGGCACAAAATGGCTGGTCATTGCCAGACAGGATAAAGACGATGATGGCGCGGCATTTTTAAATACGTTGGCCCTCGATGAACTTGTAGCGAATCAGACCACGGTAACTTTTTCCGGTCATGAATATATAAACGACGTAATCTATTTTGATTCAAAGGCCACCCATATTCTGGCAGTTACAAATGGTATAGTGGACGATACGACCCCGGCTGTAGAAATGCCGGTTTTGCCGTCGACTGCGACTACTGATGAGGACGGCAGCGTTACGATCCAATTTGCCAGCGGAACACTTGATCCCGCTGATCTTAGCCAGTTATGGGCCGAAGTGACTTATGATAATACGACTGAATACTGGGACATCGGTACGGGCGCTTTGTCTTCCGGCGGCACCGCGGTTAATCTCGCCTTTAATCAGACTTTTGACAATAAGACCGTTGCTTTGCGCCTCTATGGATTCGACCTGTCCGGCGCTCAGACCGAATTTTCCAACACAGTCAATATCGTAGTTGATATCGATACGACTCCGCCGGCCCTGGAAATGCCGACCTTACCTTCCAGTGTGACCACCGACGATAATGGAGAAGCAGTGATCACTTTTACCAGTGGCACGCTATTGGCATCCCAGCTTAACGACTTATGGGCTGAAGTGACTTATGCCGGTAAGACCGAGTACTGGGACCTTGATCCCGGCATATTAAGCGCCGACGGTACCAGTTGCACCATTACCTTTGATCAGAGTTTCGACGGAAAAAATGTTTCATTGCGTTTATTCGGGTTTGATCTTCAGGATGAGAAAACAGATCTTACCAATACTGTAAGTATCGAAGTTGATTTTGCCTCTACGCCGGTTACTATGCCGACACTTCCTTCCTCAGTCACTACCAACAATAATGGTGAAGCAGTAG
>CAZVRU010000003.1:73422-80739 GCA_964629785.1 uncultured Planctomycetia bacterium | reverse complement strand
GTGTCCAGACCGGTTTTTCCAATGCAGTGAATATCACAGTCGAGGTTGCTCAGGCCAGTGTCACTATGCCGACACTTCCTTCCTCAGTCACTACCAACAATAATGGTGAAGCAGTAGTAACCTTTACCTCAGGTACTCTATTGGCATCCCAGCTTAACGACTTCTGGGCTGAAGTGACTTACGACGGTAAGACCGAGTACTGGGATTTAGATCCGGCCATGCTCAGCTCCGATGGCAAGAGCTTTACTATTAAGTTCGACGAGACCTTTGACAATAAGACCGTATCTTTGAAGATCTACGGATTCGACACAGCCGGTGTCCAGACCGGTTTTTCCAATGCAGTGAATATCACAGTCGAGGTTGCTCAGGCTTCAGTGAGTATGCCTGTGTTGCCTTCCAGTGTGACAACCAATAGCAGCCATACTGCAGTGATCACTTTTACTTCAGGCACGCTGCTGGCATCCCAGCTTAACGACTTATGGGCTGAAGTGACTTATGACGGTAAGGCCGAGTACTGGGACCTGCATCCGGCCATGCTCAGCTCCGACGGTAAATCGTTTACCATTACATTTGATTCGAGTTTTGTCGGTAAAACAGTTATAATGAGATTATACGGATTCGATACAAGCGGGACCCAGGTTCCCTTTTCAAACAGCATAAGCATTTATGTGCAGTAAAAAGAATAAAGCGCGGATATTAATTCTGGCTATCGCGATCTTTCTGGCGAACGGCGTTTTTCTTTCCCGGGCCGAGGATCGTGTTCCCGGTGAGCAGGAAAAAAAAGGATGGGAAACGCTTTCCGGCATTTTGACCGAGGTGGAGAAAAGCGCTCTTCCCGGTGTGCAGAGCAAAGAGATAGCGATCATGTCAGATGACGGCACAGTTACGATCCTTATCGGCAGTCCGGTTGGCCGGTTGTTCGATAAGATCGGAACTGAGGTGACAGTAACCGGTGTGTACAAACCATCGCTGAGAGTAAAAAAAGGTGTTCTGCCGGTACTGGAAGTACGTTTTATAGATAAACAGGAATAAAGATCTTTTTACTGTTGTGTCGGGGTCGTTTTTTTTCCTGCTCAGATCCTTTTTTACGAGTAAATTTTTCCCTGCCGGTTACGATTTTCTGAATAAAAAAGCAAAACTTACTGAAATACAGTAATTAACAAAATATAGTAAAATTCATCCCTTGACATACAAGATATTGTGCCATATAATAAAAACGCATTGTTTAACAGTTCTTTCAAAGTAATGGGTTGTCAGACATCGAGAGCAGCGAAAATGGTATTTTTTGATTCTCGGTGAGGGGTTGGAGATCCGCGACCGTTCCAGGCCTGTGATGGGGGGGATAAAAGGCTTAAAAATGTCTTCTTACGGCTCATTTTTGATAGGATTCTAAAGCCACGGTCCTTTAATTCGCAGAGGAAGACACCCCTTATACTACTCACTGAGTAAATTTCCGTTTTTTTGAGCGGGAAATTCTGTATTTAGAAGATGCCCCGTTGTTCTTGTGTTAAGGATAACGGTTTTTATTTTTTAAGGAGGTGATATATGCAGGCATCTGTAGCGCATCTTACCAGCATCTTAAAGCGCGACGGCAACGAAGAACCATTCAACCCGCAAAAGATCACTAACGCATTGACCAGAGCCGGAGAAGCAACCGGCGAATTCGGAGAAGAACAGGCACGCAAGCTCACCATTAAAGTCGTAGGATTGGCTCACCAGCTGATCCCGGGGCAGGCCCCTACAGTCGAAGAGATTCAGGATATAGTCGAAGAAGTACTCATAACTTCCCCTTATCGTAAAGCAGCCAGGGCATATATTCTGTATCGTGATCAGCATGCCAAGATCAGAGATATTTCTTCCCGCTTTAATGTCGACCTGGTAGATCAATATTTGCAGAGGATGGACTGGCAGGTGAACGAGAACAGCAACATGAGTTATTCTCTTCAGGGTCTTAATAATTATATTTCATCCGAGATCAGCAAGATCTACTGGCTTAATAAGATCTATCCGCCGCATATTCAGAAAGCTCATGTGCAGGGAGATTTCCATGTGCATGATCTGGGGCTGCTCAGTGTGTACTGCGTTGGCTGGGACCTGCAGGATTTGCTGATCAACGGATTTACCGGAGCCCAGGGAAAAGTCGAATCGCATCCGGCAAAACATCTGCGCAGCGCTCTGGGGCAGGTAGTGAATTTCTTTTATACTTTGCAGGGCGAAGCAGCCGGCGCTCAGGCTTTTTCTAATTTCGATACATTGCTGGCTCCTTTTATTTATTATGACGGCTTGAGTTATAAAGCGGTCAAGCAGGCTTTACAGGAATTTTTATTCAATGTCAATGTGCCTACCCGCGTAGGTTTTCAGACCCCGTTCACCAATATCACCATGGACCTTACGGTTCCGTCCTATTATGCCGACCAGGCCGTGATCATCGGCGGCAAGATCCAGGACAAGACCTACAAGGAATTCAAAAATGAAATGGATATGTTCAACCGCGCCTTTCTGGAAGTGATGCTGGAGGGCGATGCCAAGGGAAGAGTTTTTACTTTTCCCATACCTACCTATAATATCTCACGTGATTTCGACTGGGATAATCCCAATCTTTCTCTGCTCTGGGAAGTCACGGCCAAATACGGCCTTCCTTATTTTGCCAATTTCGTAAATTCGGACATGAAGCCCGAGGATGCGCGTTCCATGTGCTGCCGCCTGCGTATCGATAACCGTGAACTTCAGAGAAGAGGCGGCGGCCTTTTCGGAGCATCCCCTCTGACCGGTTCCATCGGCGTGGTGACCATCAATATGCCTCGTCTGGGATACCTGTCCCGGGACGAGGATGAGTTTATCAGCCGTCTGGACCGGCTTATGGAAATGGGTAAAGAGAGCCTGGAACAGAAACGCAAGATCCTGGAGCGGTTTACGGACAGCGGCCTTTATCCCTACATGAAATTCTACCTGCGCAACGTAAAAGAACGTTTCGACTGTTACTGGAAAAATCATTTTTCCACGATCGGTCTGGTGGGTCTGAACGAGGCCTGTCTTAACCTGTTCGGCGAGGATATCGGTACGGAAAAAGGACGTGCTTTCGCTTCCCGGATCCTGGATCATATGCGCCGGCGCCTGATCGTCTATCAGGAAGAAACCGGCCATAATTATAACCTGGAAGCCACGCCGGCCGAAGGGACATCTTACCGGCTGGCCCGTATCGACAAACAGCGTTATCCCGATATTATTTTTGCCAATCAGCAGGCTCCTTCGGAAAGCGAACCCTTTTATACCAATTCTTCCCAGCTGCCGGTCAATTATACCGAAGATCTGTTCGAATTGCTCGACCTTCAGGACGATCTTCAGACCCGTTATACCGGCGGGACAGTGCTTCATCTCTTTGTCGGCGAACAGATACGCAATATAAGTGCGCTCAAGAGCCTGATCAAAAAGATCTGTAACGATTATCGTCTCCCTTATTTTTCCATTACGCCTACTTTCAGTGTCTGCGCTTCATGCGGTTATATACCCGGGGAAGTCCAGGTGTGTCCCAAATGCCAGGGGGCCTGTGAAGTATATTCGCGCGTCGTCGGATATCTGCGCCCGGTACGGCAGTGGAACAAAGGTAAACAGGAAGAATTCAAATTAAGAACATTGCTTAAGATATGAGGGTCGGCGGATTACAGAAATTTTCCCTGATCGATTATCCCGGTAAAGTGGCGGCAGTCATTTTTACCCAGGGCTGCAATTTTCGCTGCCCCTTCTGTCATAATCCGGAACTGGTATTCCCCGAAAAATTCAAAACCGCATATTTAACTGAAGAGATCTTTACCTTTCTGGAACGGCGGAAGAACAAGCTTGAAGGGGTGGTAGTTACCGGCGGTGAGCCGACCATCCATCCCGACCTGGAAAATTTCATCGGCCGCATTAAAGAGATCGGGTTTGCCGTAAAGCTGGATACCAACGGTACTAACCCCGGAATGCTGCGCCATCTTATTGCCGAACAGATGATCGATTTCGTGGCTATGGACGTCAAAGCGCCGCTGCATAAATACGAAAAGCTCTGCGGTACCCTTTGCGATAAAGCGGCTATCCGTCAGAGTATCGAGATCATCATTTCTTCCGGTATCGACCATGAGTTCCGTACCACGGTGGTAAAACCGCTGCTTAATCCTCACGATCTGGCTGAGATCACCATGCTGCTCAAAGGTTCGAACAATTACCGCCTTCAGAATTTCTCTTATAACGGTAAACTTATCGATCTGTCGCTGGCTGATCAGCCTTGTTATGAGGAGGAGAATCTCGTGCGCCTTCAGCTGATGCTTAATTCCATGATCAATCTTGATTATGACGGTCCGGTCGATCTGTCCGATCTCTTCGACGATCCTACCCAGGAATTTACTGCCTCGGACGATTTTATTTTTGAAAATTGAAAAAATTACGGGCCTGCGGTAAGATAAAGCTCAGACCTCTGCAAAAGAAGGGGGTGAGGGTGCCGTGAAAGCGATCGTACTTTATCATTCTGTACACCACCATAATACCGAAAAAATCGCGCAGGCCATTGCCGAAACCCTGTCTGCCGAATGCAAATCCCTGGTTGGTATATCCGGCGACAGCCTTGTTGGTTATGACCTTATCGGCTTTGGTTCCGGGATCTATGCCTTGCGCCACCATCCCCGCCTGCTTGAGTTTGCCGGAAAACTTCCCGCATCGAACAAAAAGGTCTTTATTTTTTCCACCAGCGGCCTGGGCAGTACCGGATTTCATAAGGCTTTGAAAAAGATCCTGGCCGATAAAGGGTATATAGTGATCGATGAATTCGCCTGCAAAGGATTCGATACTTTCGGTTTTCTGAAATTGTTCGGCGGTGTCAATAAAGGCCGCCCCGACACCCGGGATATCGAAAAGGCAGTACAGTTTGCCAGGACTCTTTTGTAATACGCTGTAAAAAGATGATGCGATTTTTAAAAGAAAGGAATTTGCATGAGTTTTTTTCAAAAATACAAAGAAGCAGTAAAACACAAACACGGCTGGGAGGTTGAACTGCAATGCCCGCACTGCGGGTATGAGGGCAGGCCCGAATACCGTGGCTGGAAACCCGACAATACAATTAATTTCGGTAACAAAGCGACTATTTTTGCCGATCTTATCTGTGCCCGGTGTAAAAAAGATATTAAAGAGACAGCGGCAAAAAAACTGGTCGAGTTGTTCGCGCCGGTCGCCGTGCCTGCCGGGAATAAAAAAATGTTTATCGGTTTTCTGGCACTGATCTTTGCTGTCCCCCTTTTGGGTCATATATTATGGGGTCCTAAGGCAGCGATGTTTTTCCCTCTGGCTCTGATCTTTATTTTTCCGGCTATCCTGTTTTTTAACTATCGGGTCGCGCTTTTGCGTCAAAAATGTCAATGCGGCAACCCGCAGTATATTTTTATGGGCCTTTTGGGCAGGAGTTATTGTTACCGCTGTTCATCCTGCGGCCGGCTGCTCAGGATAAGGGATTGATCATCCCCTGAAATGTGTACAGGTGCCTTACATGATTTTTTCGATTTCTACACCCTGCCTCAGTATGCTCTTGCCCGACCCGGAGCTGCTTATTTAAGATATTGAAAATCATATTAATAGCATTGTGCGGTTTTTATTGTCGTGGCATGGGTTATGCTTCGTTTTGATGTGGCTTGGGCCGGCATATTTATATCCGGGCATTTAAACGCAGCTCTTGCTTTTATCTGTATCTGATGGCGGGAGTTTTTTTTGTGCTGGAGCATATTGACCTGATCAAAAGGAGGTAAATATGAAAAAGAACGAATTATTTTTGGCGGCCCTGGTATATTCGGTATTTTTTTCGCTTACCGTATCTGCCCAGGATGCCCGGAGCGCAGCCCGGATCCAGGCCTATGAGACCAGGGAAAAGGATTCATTGATGGATAAAGTAAGTGACTGGTTCGCCACCCTGGGAAAGTCAAAAGAAGAGAAAGATAAGATACGGGAGGAGAGGCAGGCACAAAGACGCGCCGGTCAAAGCGAGGAAGATGTGAAAAAAGCCGCGCCTGAACAGCAGGAGATAAGCCGGGAAGAACAACAGAAACGTTTTATCGAGATCCATCGTGAATTCCGGGAAAAGCAGCCGGCCACGGGGTCTGGTTCGTATCACCGCGCCCCGGAGATAAACGACGAGGAATTTTTCAAAATTCATCACGGCGGCAAGACCCGGGAAGAGTTCGATTCTCTCTGTCGAAAATACGGCGATTTGACCGAAGAAGAATATGATGCCCTGTATAAAAAATTTCATGGTGATGTCACTGCCGTGCCCGAGCAGATCGAGATCCCTGATCTCTCTCCCCGGGAGTACGATAGTATTTTCGAGAAATATCACAATATGACCCTTGAGGAGTATAATATTTTATATCAAAAATATCACGGCCGCGGCCTGCCTCTGGATAGCTACAAGGATGTGACAAAAGAGGAATATGACGAATTATTCAAAAAACATCACGGCGGTCTGAGCGAAGAGGAGTTCAGGGAAAAGCAGCAGTTGCCGGACGAAGAACAATCGCAAAAACGAGAATGGGGTCCGGACCGGCAGAGCTATCGCTGGCGCGACAGGAATTACCTGGAAGAACAGGCAGAGAAAAAGAAGTAATAAAAAATGTTGCGCGCTTTTCCGCGCAGGAGGTGGGGAATATGTCAGTACAGGCAATAGGCGAAAAATATCACTGTAATGTCTGCGGAAACGAAGTGGAAGTCATTCATGTAGGCGGCGGTGAACTGGTATGCTGCGGCGAGCCCATGGAGCTGATGGAAGATTAGATCTGCACGTCTATTTCTTTTGGTGTGATTATCTGAAGGCTCTGGCGTTGTACTTCGCTGGATACTTTCTGCAGTTCCTGAACACTTTGCATCAGACGTATGTTCAGTTCCTGCAGGGCATTTTGCAGCGTAGTCGCTCCCTGCAACTGCATGGAATTGGCTGCTTTTAAGGCCGTGACCTGGGTCGCCCCCTGGATAAGTTCTGAACTCATAGTACCCCTCCCTTTTTATCCCCCTAGCATTACTATAGCACAGGGGTTGATGATTTTCTATTCTTATTTTAGATGGCAGATCGTATCGAGACTGTCTGCAAAATATTTCCCGGGTTGACCGTTGACCGGCCGCGCGGTAAAGTATAAATGCTATACTTGATGAACAGTCGATAGTCAAAGGCCTATAGCCGATAGTAAGAAGTATAGCATTAAATTGTAATTACCATAGACCATGGACCATTGACTATTTACTATGAGCCATGAGCTATTAACTATGAGCTGAATAGGGGAGGAAGAGATGGGATTATTCGATTTTTTC
>CAZVRU010000003.1:72890-73412 GCA_964629785.1 uncultured Planctomycetia bacterium | reverse complement strand
CAAAAAAAAGCCGGGAACAAAAGCCGCAGCAGTAAAAAAGACAGCCGGGCCCGTGTCCCGGGCAGGCGCAAAGTCGGCGCCGTCATCCGGAAAAAAGATCAAAAAGAAAAAGGAAAAGCAGATCGGCAAAGTAATTCATACTTTTAATAAGATCTCTGTGGCGATAATAAAATTAAAAGCCGATCTCAAGGTCGGCGACAAAATACACATCAAAGGCCGCTATGATGATTTCACCCAGCCGGTAAAGTCCATGCAGATAGAATATAAAGGCATCCAGTCAGCAGGCAAAGGTCAGGAAATCGGCCTGAAAGTCATCCAGCGGGCCCATGTCAATGATAAAGTTTTTCTCGCCGGCGGCGGATAAAGATTTAACAGCTGCCGCGCGAAGTTACAAGTGACAAGTTGCAAGTCGACAAGTCTGAAGGCGACAGGTATTTATCTGTGTAATCGTGATTTTGGACCCCCAAATAGACATAATAATAGAAATTTGGGCAACATCCCGGCTGCACTGCACAAATGTCC
>CAZVRU010000003.1:0-72880 GCA_964629785.1 uncultured Planctomycetia bacterium | reverse complement strand
CAAAGAGATTTTTTGCTATCCAGGCACGTCGGGAAATCTGTGTAATCAGGCCGCTTCGCGGCCCCCTAATCGCTATCCGCTAAACGCTATATTTTCCATTCAGAATTCATAACTCCGCGCTGACATTGGCATTTTTTATTGGTTTAGATTGCCTCACATCTACTTTTTCCTTTGTCCTTTTTCCTTTTTACTTTCGCCGCAGGCAAAAGGAACTTTTTCTTTTCCTTTCTTGTCTAAGTCAATGAGAAACAGGAAAACGCTTTCAACGATGATGACAAAAAGGAGGCAAAGATGAGACAGAGAAAAATCTTAAAAACACTCGGCTATACAGGATTGATCAGTATCATGCTTCTGGGGCAGTCGACAGGTGTTTTTGCCAGGCCTGCACCGAAAAACAGACCTGTTTCGCATCACAGTAGAGAGATAAAACAGCTGCCGCGCAATTCTTCCCGGATAGTTGTCGACGGGCATCGGTATCATTACAATCGAGGGCGCTTTTACCGTCCCCATGATTCGGGATATATTATGGTCTCGGCACCGATCGGAGCGATCATCATACGACTTCCCTGGTGGCATAAAAAAGTAATTGTAAAGGGAAAAACTTATTATCGCTACGGCGGGGTCTATTATACCCGCTGTCCGCAGGGGTATATGGTCGTGCCTGATCCTACAGCCTGCTGTGCTGCATCAACCACTACGACAGTAAACGAAACAGTGACTGTCTATATACCGAACGCCAACGGCAGTTATACTGCCGTTATGCTGGAAAGATCGGCTAACGGCTATATCGGGCCTCAGAAAGAATTTTATCCTGAACATCCCACAGTGGATCAGTTGGCAGTATTGTACGGTAAATGAATTTTTCAGCCCGGCCGGGCCAGTCCGGCATAACCGCTATTTACAATTTTTTCCTGCGGTGATAAAATTAATTCGTTGTTAGCTATAAATAAAGGGAAATATCATGAAAATAGAGATTTTGACCGAACGATTCGTGGATTCTGTGGAGTTATATGAGAACATTGCCCGGGTAGCAATGGAACTGAAAATAGATGCCGATATCACCACAGTTAAAAATCCGGCCCGGGCCAAAGAACTCAATGTGACCCGGTTCCCTGCCATTATTATCGACGGCCAGGTGCAGGCACAGGGCGTCCAGCTTTCTCCTGAACGTATCCGAAAACTGCTTACCTGATCCCGGCCCTGCTCCTAAAATAAAAATCGCTGCCTCAAACAAGCGGGGCAGTTCTGCCCGATTGCAAATACCTTTAAAAGTGGTAGGATAAATTATATATTTTCCACCCTGATCTTCAGCTTTTTTCCCGGTCTTTTGCTGCGTCACAGTGCGTTGGTTCTTTAAATATCCCGGTAAATAAAGGAGAAGGATATGACCAAGGCAGGAAAAAAATTTTCTTCGTTATCGAAAGAGATGCTGGAACGCATACACCGCTACTGGCTGGCGGCAAATTATCTTTCAGTAGGCCAGATCTATCTTCTGGACAATCCTTTGCTTAAAAAACCGCTGACCAGAGATCATGTCAAGCCGCGTTTGCTCGGCCACTGGGGCACTACTCCCGGACTGAATTTTATTTACGCGCATTTGAACCGGATCATTAAAGAACAGGACCTTAATATTCTGTTTGTTACCGGGCCCGGACACGGCGGACCGGCTCTGGTTGCCAACACCTATCTGGAAGGCACCTACAGCGAATTTTTCCCTGAGATCAGCCGCGATGAACAGGGATTGAAAAGATTGTTCAAACAATTTTCTTTTCCCGGCGGTATTTCCAGCCATACCGGGCCGGAAACACCCGGCTCCATACATGAAGGAGGAGAACTGGGTTATTCTCTTTCCCATGCCTTCGGAGCTGCTTTTGACAATCCCGATCTGATCGTGGCCTGTGTTGTCGGCGACGGAGAAGCAGAGACCGGTCCTCTGGCCGCGGCCTGGCATTCCAATAAATTTCTTGATCCGGTCACTGACGGAACGGTTTTTCCCATCCTGCATCTTAACGGATATAAGATCGCCAATCCTACTGTTCTGGCCCGTATCAGCCGAAATGAACTGGAAAGCCTTTTTGCCGGATACGGCTACAAGCCGTACTGGCTGGAAGGCGATGATCCCGGGAAGATGCATAAAGAAATGGCCGGGGTTCTTGATAAGATCTTTGCCGAAATACAAAGTATCAGAGAAAAAGCCCGCCGGCAAAAAAAACCGCAACGGTTTTTCTGGCCGATGCTTATTTTAAAGACCCCTAAAGGATGGACCGGGCCCAAAGAAGTGGACGGAAAAAAAACCGAAGGTTCATGGCGCTCGCATCAGGTGCCTTTTGCCGAAGTGGACACCAATCCCGCCCATCTCAAGCTTCTTGAAAAATGGATGCGCAGTTATAAACCTCAGGAATTGTTCGATGAGCCGGGCCGGCTGAAAAAAGAACTGGCTGAACTGGCGCCGTCCGGCAGCCGCCGTATGGGCGCCAATCCTCACGGCAACGGCGGCCTGCTGCTTTCTCCTTTGCGATTGCCTGATTTTCATGATTATGCCTTAAAATTTTCTGCCCCGGGAAAAATAAAAGGCGAGCCGCCCAAAACCCTGGCATTTTTTCTGCGTGACACGATAAAATTGAACAAAGACAAACATAATTTCCGGATCATGAGCCCCGACGAACTTACTTCCAACCGTTTTGCGCCGCTGCTGGAAGTTACTGACCGGGTCTGGATGGGAGAGATAATTTCCGGAGACGATCATCTGGCGCCGCAGGGCCGGGCCATGGAAATACTGAGCGAGCATACCTGCCAGGGCTGGCTGGAAGGATACGTGCTTAGCGGCCGGCACGGGATATTCACTTCCTACGAAGCGTTTATCCATATCATCGATTCTATGTTCAATCAGTATGCCAAATGGCTTAAGGTAGCCAGGGAAATACCATGGCGCCGTCCGATTTCTTCGCTCAATATCCTGTTATCGTCGCATGTCTGGCGTCAGGACCATAACGGGTTCAGCCACCAGGACCCGGGATTCATCGATCACGTGGTAAACAAGAAAGCCAGTATCGTGCGGGTTTATTTTCCGCCCGATACCAATACCCTGCTTTCGGTTGCCGACCATTGTCTGCGCAGTCATGATTATGTCAATGTCATTGTCGCCGGCAAACATCTTCAGCCTGAATGGCTGACCATGGACCAGGCAGTCAAACACTGCACTTCGGGTATCGGTATCTGGGAGTGGGCCAGTAACGATAAAGGAAAAGAACCGGATGTGGTCATGGCCTGCTGCGGCGACGTGCCGACCATGGAAACTCTGGCTGCGGTCAGCATCCTGCGCGAACAGGCGCCTGACCTGAAGATCCGGGTGATCAACGTAGTGGACCTGATGACCTTGGAGCCTGAAGAGGAACACCCTCACGGTCTGTCTGACGATGAATTCGACGACCTGTTCACTACCGATAAACCGGTGATCTTTGCCTATCACGGTTACCCTATGCTTATTCACCGCCTCACCTATCGCCGGAAAAATCATCACAACATCCATGTGCGCGGCTTCAAGGAAGAAGGCACTACCACCACGCCTTTTGATATGCTGGTGCGCAACGATCTGGACCGCTTTCATCTGGCAGCCGATGTGATCAACCGCGTGCCCCGCTTTGACGATATGGCTGCCTATATCAGACAGATGGTGCGGGACAAACTGGTCGATCATAAAAATTATATACAGGCTTACGGCCAGGATCTGCCTGAGATAAGGGAATGGACCTGGAAGCCGTGATTGTGTTGCTTGAGGCGGATATTTTGCTTCTTGACAAAAGAGCCGGGCCGGGATTACAATAATACTACATTTTGGCAGTCCTGAGTTTGAAGGGGGCCGCATATGCGGTTCCGGCTGAAAAAATTCAGCCGGGAAACCTGGACAGGAAAACCGGCTTCGGCTGGTCCCGGGGAATCTCGGGAAAGTAAAACCTTCGCCTGGTGCGCGAAGGTTTTTGTGTTTTTCAGGACCTTAAAAAAACCTCCCGGGCTTGCGGGAAATGCAGCGCGCGACCGTTCCTGCCTTTCAGATCAGGAGGTGTGTGATGGGTTTCCAGGGATTAAAGAACATTCAGATAATCATCCTGGGAGTATGCATTGCGCTGGCTACTATTTTTTCCTCGGCCATTCTTTCCCGCGGCCTTTTGCAGATGCGCAGATTCAGTAAGGAAGTCATCGATGTCACCGGTTCGGCAGAAAAAAAGATCGTCTCCGACTATATAGTCTGGCAGTCGTCGTTCTCGCGCCGCGATCCAAATCAGAAAACCGCTTATGCCGCCTTGCAGTCCGATCTGGAGAAAGTAAAAGCATATCTTAAAGAACAGCAGGTGAAAGAAGAGGAGATCATCGTGCCTCAGATCGGCACTAAAGTACTTTATAAAAAGAACGAAAAAGGACACGACACCAACGAGATCGAGGGATATCATCTGCATCAGACGATCGAAGTTCGCTCTTTCGATGTCAAAAAGATCGAAATTGTTTCCCGCCGGTCAACCGAACTGATCGACCGGGGAATTCAGTTCATCTCCGGGACCCCGGAATATTTTTATACTAAATTGCCGGAACTGAAGATTGAGATGCTTTCCGTGGCCACTGCCAATGCCAGAAAACGGGCCGAAAGCATCGCCGACTCGGCCGGCAATAAGATCGGCCTGCTGCGCTCGGCGCGTATGGGCATTTTCCAGATCACCCCGGTCAATTCCTATGACGTATCCTGGTACGGCAACAACGACACTTCTTCTTACGAAAAGAAAGTGATGGCCGTGGTCAATGCCTGCTTTGCCATCTCTGGCTGACCACCCCCATCCTCCCCTGTCCAACCCCTGGGGTTGGACAGGGACAGGGGGCATGTTATTATGAAGCGGGAACCAATTGTTACCGGTGAAGTATATCACGTCTTTAATAAAAGTATAGCTGGATTTGAAATATTTCCAGGTAGAAAGGTTTCCTCGCGGATAAAGACATGCGCATATTACTATCAATATACGAGTCAATCAGTTCCTTTCAATAAATATATGAGGTGTAAAAAAAATGAATCCTTACCTTTTGAGGATAATATGTCGTTGTTCGGAAGAGATAAGTTAGTGCAGATTATTGCATATTGTGTTATGCCCACGCATATACACTTTGCGCTTAAGCAACTTAAGGATGCGGGCATTTCCCTTTTTATGGGGAATATACAAAACAGCTATGCAAGGTATTTTAATATTAAATACAATAGAAAAGGTCCGTTATGGGAAAGCAAATTTAAGGCCAAGAGGGTGAATAATGATGAACAATTACTGCATCTTACACGGTATATTCATTTAAATCCTGTTACTGCGGGTATTGTGGATAATCCTGCGGATTGGGCCGCTTCTTCTTATGCCGAATATCTAAAGATAAATAAGGAAGAAAAAGGAATGTGTGAATATTCTGAACTGATTGATTTTGATCCTGACAAATATAAGGAGTTTGTTGATGACAGGATATCATATCAGCGTGAATTGGCAGAAATCAAACATTTAATTTGTGATTAAGCCTATACCCCCTGTCCAACCCCTGGGGTTGGACAGGGGGAGATGAAGAGGAGGGGGGATGGTCGGAATAAAAAAACAACTGGGATCTGAGGAAAAACTCAAGATCCTGACCCGGGATTCCTGTTATGATCTGGCCTGCGCCTGCGCCACGACCCGGGACGAGCACCGCACAAGGTCAAAAGAGGACAAATGGATCTATCCGGTGACTTTGCCTCAGGGCGGTACTACTTATCTGTTCAAGACCCTGCTTTCCAACGAGTGCGTCAATGACTGCCGCTATTGTCCTTTGCGCCTGGGCTGTGATCCGCAGCGCTGCCGGCTCAAGCCCGAAGAGCTGGTCAGAGTCTTTCTGGATTATTACCGTAAAGGAAAGGTCCAGGGGCTTTTTTTAAGCAGCGGCGTGATCAATTCTCCCGACGCGACCATGGAACGCATTAACCGGGTGGGCCGGATACTGCGCAACAGCCGGTTTCGCGGCTATCTGCATCTTAAGGTCATACCCGGCGCTTCTGACGCGGCGGTCAGGGAAACTCTTTCTCTGGCCAGTACAGTATCCCTGAACATCGAGACCGCAGGCAAAGATCATTTCGCGAAACTTTCCCGTTCCAAGAATTATGAGCAGGATATCATCAGGCCGATCAAACTTATCAGCAGGCTTACCGGGAGAGGAGCGCCTTTTTCCCGGGTCAAACAGACCACTCAGTTCGTGGTCGGCGCTTCTGACGAAACAGATAAGGAAGTGGTCGGTTATTCATGGTCATTGTATAAAAAGCTGGGCCTGCACCGTATTTATTTCAGCGCCTACCAGCGGGGCCTGGGGGACAGAAGCCTGCCCGGAGAGCGCTCTTCGCCTGCCAATGCCGATATGCTTACCCGGGAACACCGTCTTTACCAGGCAGACTGGCTGATACGTAAATACGGTTTCACAGCCGAAGAAATACCTTTTGAAAAAGACGGTAACCTTTCCCTGACCAGCGATCCTAAAGAGATGTGGGCCCTGCGCCATCCGGAAAGATTTCCGGTGGAGGTGAACAAGGCCGACAAACTCGAACTGCTTCGTGTGCCCGGTCTGGGCGAGATCACTGTACAGCGGATATTGAAAATCAGGTCCGCCGGGAAAAAGATCCGCGAAATCAATGACCTCGGCCCGGAAGGAAAACGGCTGAGAAAGGCCGCGGCCTATCTGAAATTTTCTTTTTAAACCTATCTCAGCAGGGGATTAGCAATGATTTTCCCCTTCCGGTTTTGTTGCTATAATAAAAGTATGAAGATAGGATATCCCTGTATAAACCGGACCCTGGAATGTAAGGGGAACCGGACCTTTCGTCTCCGCAGCTATACGCCGGAGAAACTGCGCCGGACCGTGGAAACCAATCTGGATTGTCTGGTTAAGATCCTGGAATATAATCTGGCCCATGATATCCTGTTTTTCCGGATAACTTCACAACTGGTACCTTTTGCCTCTCATCCTGTCTGCTCCTGTCCCTGGCAAAAAGAATTCAAAAAACGTTTTTGGGAGATCGGCCGGTTCATCAAAAAACACGCCATACGGATATCCATGCATCCTGATCAGTTTATCGTGCTCAATGCCGAAAAAAAAGATGTGGTAAAAAGAAGCATTGCCGAGCTGAGCTATCATGCCCGGGTACTGGATCTGATGGAACTGGACAGTACGGCAAAGATCCAGCTGCATGTAGGCGGCGTGTACGGAGATAAACAGGCGGCTCTGAAACGTTTCGCCGGCAATTACCAAAAGCTTTCTTCTGAGATCAGGCGCCGGCTGGTCATCGAAAATGACGACAGAAGTTATACGATCGCCGATTGCCTGAAACTGCACGGCCAGACCAAAGTTCCGGTACTTTTCGATGTATTCCATGATTCGCTCAATCCCGGCGGTTTTTTCCTTCCGGAAGTTTTTACTGCCGTAGCCCGTACCTGGAAAAAAAAAGACGGTCTGCCCATGGTCGATTTCAGCCTTCAGAACAGGGGAAAAGCAGCCGGGGCCCATGCCGAGGCCATCGATATAAGGAAATTCGGGAAATTTCTCGCGGCGACAGAAAAGTTCGATTTTGATATAATGCTGGAGATAAAAGAGAAGGCGGTTGCCCGGGCCACGCGCGACACCCGTTTTTTCCGGCAGAAAAAGGCTTAAACAGGGAACTTTTGGGGCCCGGCTTCTGTCTAAGAAAGTGAAGATAAAATGAAAGAGATCGAGAAAACCACGATTGACAGGGCCGCTTCAGGCGATATGGCGGCATTTGAAGAAATATACAGGACTGCTTCCGGTTTTGTATATACCACTGCTCTGGCCGTGACCCGCAATACAGCCGATGCCGAAGAGGTCACCCAGGATGTATTTTTGAAAATATACGCTCATTTGGAAAGGTTCAGGTTTCAGTCGTCGCTCAAGACCTGGATATACCGGATCGCCATGAATACGGCGCTCAATGTCTATCGCCGGAATTCCCAGGAGCGCGGCCGCCGCGCCGATTATGATATTGCCCTTAAGACGCAGGCTGCCCCGGATACAGCCACGGCCCGTCTGGAACAGGACGAAATGCGGGACGCCCTCGGTTCTCTGCTCGATGCTCTGAACCCTGACCAGAGGGCCTGTATCGTATTAAGGGAAATAGAGGGTATGAGTTATCAGGAGATCGCCGACAGCCTGGAGATCAATGTAAATACGGTAAGGACCAGACTGAAAAGAGGTCGGGAAGCTTTGTTAAAGGCCAGGCAAAAAGGGGTGAATAAAGATGAACTGTAAAAAGATCCGCGATTTAATATTGACCGATTATCGTGACGGCGAACTTTCACCTTCCATGAAAAAGAAGGTTGATGGGCATCTTGAAGGTTGCGCTGCCTGCCGGGAATTTTTCCGCACAGTACAGGAGGCCGTGATCGCCCCTTTTCAGACAGTATCCCTGAAAGCGCCGCCTGAATTTGTCTGGTACAGGATAAAGGATAAAATAGCGGCCGGTCAGGCCGAACCGGTGGCCGAACCGGCAGTACAACCGGGATTTTTATCCCGCCTCTTTTCTGCTCCGGTCCCGGTATACGCGGTGCTGGTGGCTATAGTGCTGATATCGGGAGTGCTGTTCCGTCAGAGGATAGTGGGCTTACGGCAGGAACGGCAGGCAGAACATCTTGATTATTATGCTTCCCTGATCGACGATATCGAACCCTATCCGGCAGAGAACGGCCAGGGATACGGGACTTTAATGGAAGATATTTTTCTCTGAGGGAACTTTTTTGCCTGCTCCCGCTGTCTAAGAGGGAGAAAGGAGGGACAATCATGAACAGGACAGTTAAAAGAATAATGGTATGGTTTGTTGCTGCGGCTGTAGTAGTGCCGGCCTTATCGGCGTATGCTTATCCGCCGGAAGAAAAAGCCGGCTGGAGACAGGGACGACAGATAAGCGAAGAAGAAAGAGAGGCCCGCCGGGAAAAGTTCCATCAGCAGTTGGGTCTGACCGCGGAGCAGGAAGCTCAGTTGACCTCCGGCCGTAAGGCTCACCGGGCCAAGATGGATGAGCTGCGTGAAGCACTTCAGGCAAAAAGAAAGGATCTGGCTGATGAACTAGCTAAACCCGATCTGAATACGGCTCAGGTCAATGCTCTTAAAGAAGAGATAAAAGGGCTGCACAATCAGCAGGTCGATGAACGGGTCAACAGTATTCTGGCAGTAAGGAATATCCTGACCCCCGAACAATTCGCCAAATTTCAGCAATTCGGAGAAAGATTCAGAGAAAGACGTCACAATAAAGGGCCCCGGGGAAAAGAGTTCGGTCCGGGAAGAGGCCCCGGCCCGGATACTGAATAAAACAGGGTCTGGGAAGATTAAACGGCGTAAAAGAATGCCGCATCGTCAGGGATGCGGCATTTTCTTTTTATAACCGTTCTCTGCAAATAGGTGGTATAATTGTCATGGTTTTTAAATATAGTCTAAAAAATAAAAACGGAGTAGGGAAATGGAAAAAAGAAAGAGAAATTTCATCGGCTCTTCTTTGCAGAAAAAAGTATTGGCTTTGGTTTTTATCTCGGCCTTTATCCCGGCCCTGGTGGTCGCTGCCTGCCTGTATTATCTTGTTTTCGCGATGCTTGCCGAACAGCTGGGCATTTCCGAGATGGTCGCCTTTAATCTGCTGCCGATTCTGGTCAGAGTGAATACGATCATCCTGATCTCTCTGCCGGTGATCCTGGGGATGATCCTGCTCTGGGCCCTGGAAATTTCGCACCGCATTGCCGGTCCTGTCCTGCGTCTGGAAAAAGCCCTGGATGACCATATCAGCGGTGATCAGACCGGTCCGATAGTTCTGCGCGAAAAAGATGAGTTAAAACCGCTCGCCGATAAAATAAACGAGTTGGTCCGCAAAACATCCTGATCTCCGGTTTTCCTTATTATAGCGTCAGATCCGGCCGCTTTTTATTGCCCTGCCGGCCGGCTTCTTGCATTCTTACCAAAACAGGCATAGAATGGTCTCTTGCCTAGAGGAATGATTCATGGAGACGACTTTTTTTCATTCGGGTTTTTTTTCTCTGGCGGTCATACCGATACTGATATTTCTGGCCCGGGTAACCGACGTAAGTATCGGTACGGTAAGGATCATCGTAGTGTCTCGCGGTATCAGGGTCCTGGCCGCGGTGTTGGGTTTTTTCGAGGTGATGCTCTGGCTTCTGGCCATACGCCAGATCATGCAGAATCTCAACAATCCCTTTAATTATATTGCCTATGCTGCTGGATTTGCCATGGGCAATTTTACCGGTATTTCCATCGAACGGCGTTTGCTGGTCAGTAATGTGATGGTCCGGGTGATAACCAGAAAAGATTCTTCTGCCCTGATCTCGTTTTTGCGCGGCCAGGGCTACGGAGTTACTGCTGTCGATGCCCAGGGTATGGAAGGATCGGTAAAGATCATCTTTACCGTGGTCAACCGTAAGAACCTGAGCGAAATCGTGGGGATGGTCAATAAGTTTAATCCTAATGCTTTTTATACCATCGAAGAGATGAAATTTGCCGCGGAACGGGGCCTTTTGCCCGCGGAAACCCTGCCGCGCGATTTTTTCCGGCGGTTTCACTCTTTCATCGTAAAGAAAAAATAATTTAAAGAGGAGGAAATAATGTTTGGTCTGCATTTGCGTATGTTCATTATGCTGGCAGTGCTGTTTGCCATTGTCTATGCCATTGTTACGGTCATCGGTACGGCCATGGGCATTACCAATTTTTATTTTTATCTGATATTCGCCTTTGTTCTGATGGGGATCCAGTACCTGGCCGGACCGAAACTAGTGGAATGGTCGATGCGGGTCAGATACGCGGAGCGCAGTGAATTTCCCGAACTTTATGCCATGGTCGAACAACTGTCCCGCAAAGCCGGAATCCCAATGCCGCGCATCGGTATTGCCCAGACTTCTTTACCCAATGCTTTTGCTTTCGGGAGAAGCCTTTCCGACGGCCGGGTCTGCGTTACCCAGGGAATAATGCGCCTGCTCGACGAGAATGAACTGCGGGCAGTACTGGGCCATGAACTCAGCCACCTCAAGAACCGCGATGTGCTGACCATTACTCTGCTTTCGGTGATCCCCATGGTGCTTTATCATCTGGCCTGGCATTTTCTCTGGTTCGGGGGAGGAAGACGGCGGGACAGCGGCAATGCCGCGTTGATTGGTCTGTTGGCCTTTGTTTTTTACTTTATCACCAATCTACTGGTACTTTACGCTTCGCGGATCCGCGAATATTTTGCCGACCGCGGTTCGCTGGAACTGGGCAACCGGCCGGAATGGCTGGCCTCGGCCCTTTATAAACTGGTCTATGGTTCGGCCCGGATGAATAAAGAATCGCTTAAAGACGTGGAAGGACTGAAGGCCTTTTTTGTCAATGATCCGTCCCGGGCCCGCAAAGAAATATATGAACTGGCCGAGATCGATCAGGATAAAAGCGGGACCATAGATCCCGGTGAATTGGGTGCTTTACGCAACAAAACCATACAATTGACTTTTGGCGACAGGCTGATGGAAGTCTTAAGTACCCATCCCAATATGTTACGGCGCATACAGCATCTGTCGCAGTACCGCAGTACCGGGAGTTGACCTTCTGTAAGGTCTGCGATAAAATTTTTCTGTCATGGCAAAAGAGATCATATTGATCGGCGACAGAGTTCTGGTCGAACCTGATCTGGGAGAGGGGATGACCGATGCCGGTCTCTATCTTCCTCAGACCGTAAAAGAGAAAGACAAAGTTCAGACCGGCAAAGTGGTGAAAGTCGGGCCCGGTTATCCTGTACCTGACCCTTCCAGCCTCGCTGCCGAGCCCTGGGCCAAAGCCGACAATAAGTATAAGTATTTTCCCCTTCAGGCCAGGGAAGGTGATTATTGCATGTTTTTGAAAGATCAGGCAGTGGAGATACAATTCGAAAACAAGAAATTCTTCGTAGTCCCGCATTCATCGATACTGGTTCTCATCCGCAACCCCCTGCCTGATATTCCGGAAGAAATATGATTTGGCGGGCGAAGCCCGCCAAGTTACAAGTTACAGGTTACAAGTTATAAGTTATAAGTTGAAAGTCAGGAGTCGGGAGAAACCTCATCTCTCCTCCTCTCATCTCTCATTTCTTAACTGTGGTCTTTGTATTTGTTATTTGGGTTTAAC
Source organism: uncultured Planctomycetia bacterium (assembly GCA_964629785.1). Taxonomy (GTDB): domain Bacteria; phylum Omnitrophota; class Gorgyraeia; order Duberdicusellales; family 4484-171; genus CAZVRU01. The sequence goes on along the minus strand of CAZVRU010000003.1, from coordinate 60,694 downwards.
AGGAAAGGCAGATCATGCTTATTCGAAGACTGGAAGAAATGGAAGAATTCACTGCCGGTGACGATTCGCTGCTGCGTGAATTAATCCATCCCGGCAAACAGGAAGTGAAATTGCGCTACAGCTTTGCTCATGCTACGGTCAAAGCCGGCCAGACCACTCAGCCCCATAAGCTGAAAAACTGTTCGGAGGTCTATTATATTCTGGAAGGAAAAGGCATCATGACCGTCGACGACGAGAGTGCCGGGGTATATCCGGGTTGTCTGGTCTATATTGCCCCGGGATCTCTGCAGTATATAAAGAATACCGGAGACGACGACCTGAAGTTTGTCTGCATCGTCGATCCGGCCTGGAAACCGGAGAACGAACAGGTTCTGGGGGAAAGTAGAGAGTAGGAAGTAGAGAGTAGAGAGTAGAGAGTAGAGAGTAGAGAGTAGAGAGTAGAGAGTAGAGAGATATAATCTTATGAGCCGTGAGCAATGAACCATGAGCTGGTTATAGGGGGAGTCGATATGGATATAAAAGTGCATAAGCCGACTGAGCAGGAATTGAAGGAATTGGGCGTGCGTGAATGGCCGATCTGGCAGAAAGAGGAATCGGTCTTTAAATGGCATTATGACCAGGAAGAGACCTGCTTTATTCTGGAAGGCGATGTCGAGGTCAAGACTCCGGACGAGCGGTTGATATGTTTAGGGGCCGGCGATATGGTGGTTTTCCCCCGGGGCTTTAGTTGCATCTGGCATATCAAAAAAAGGGTAAAAAAACACTATAATTTCAGCTGAATTTCCGTAAACGTAGTCGATTGTCGATAGTCTATGGCCAATGGTATAGCCCATGGTCTATTAAAATTATTCCATAATATATATCCCTTGCGAATTTAACTGATTCATTCCAAACAGCAAATTTTTCAAATTTAAATTCCGTATATCTTACTATCGACTATAGACGATAGACTATCGGCCGATCTATGCGCTATTTAATTCCTTGCAATCCCGCCTTAAAATAAATACAATAAACCAATATAGATAATGCTGTAGGCGAGGAGGTAACAGGATATGGAAAATATGAATATCTCAGAGATCACGATCGACCAGCTTATTCCCCGGAGTTTTATCGACCAGCAGGTAAAAAGTTTATCCGCAGAAGTCAAAGACGGCCTGGCAGTAAATGCTTTGTCGGGAGGGGTCGATTCTTCGGCAGTGACCATGCTCGGGCATAAAGCCCTGGGAAAGAATCTGAAGACCTATTTTGTCGAGAACGGTCTGATGCGGGAAGGCGAAGCGCAGCGGGTAGCCGGGATCTTCCGGGACCTGGGAGTGGAAGTGGAGATCGTCGACGCCCGGGATCAGTTTTTTTCGGCCCTGAAAGGAAAAACCGATCCCGAAGAAAAACGGGAAGCCATTACCCAGACCTTTTACAAAACAGTGTTCGGAAAACTGGTCAAAGACAGCGGTGCTAAATACCTTCTCCAGGGAACGATCTATACTGATGTTGAGGAGACAATAGCCGGTGTGAAACGCCAGCATAATATTCTGTCCCAGCTGGGCATCGATACGGAAAAGACTTTCGGTTATAAAGTACTGGAACCGCTTATCCAGCTCAGGAAAACCGGCGTACGCCGTATTGCCAAAGAACTGGGATTGCCGGACGAGATCTATAACCGCCCGCCTTTTCCCGGACCGGCGCTGGCAGCGCGGATCATCGGCGAGGTCACTCCGGAACGTGTAAAGCTGGTACGGAAAGCGACCCGGGTAGTGGAAGAAGAGCTGCACGACAGCGGCGCCTTCCAGTATCTGGCCATACTTCATGAAGATAAAGTAACCGGCATGCGAAACAACAAACGTGATTTTGGTTTTCAGATCGAAGTGCGCTGCTGGGAAAGCAAAGACGCGAGAGTCGCTAAACCCACCAGATTGTCTTTCGATATTTTGGAAACACTGGGAAAAAGAATAACCGAAGAAGTGCCCGGCGTGGTCAGCGTGACCTATAATATCGCGGCTAAACCGCCTTCGACTATCGAGGCAGTATGACCTCTTATTTTGCTTTATGGACCTGAAAAAACTGCGGCAGATATTAAAAGCCCTGGGAGACGATAACCGGCTGCGGATCGTCAACCTTCTTAAGGAAAAAGAACTCACGGTAAGCGAACTCTGCGTTCTGCTGAAAATGAGCCAGCCGGCGGTTTCCCGTCATCTGACCAGACTGCGGCTGCTTAAGATCGTCCTCGACCGGAGAGAAGCCAACCGCATTTTTTACCGGCTTAATTCCGATTCTGATCAGGGCCGGATAATCCGTTTTATCCTTTCCGAATTTCGCGACATAACCGCCTTTAATAAAGACAGGTTCACACTTTCTTCCGGCAGAAAAAGCCGGACCTGATCTCTTTTTGGGGTTCTTTTTCCGGCCCTCTTCCCGCTTTTAAACAGCCTGCTTTTTCAGTAAAAAATCTTTGAAAAATTCTTGACAGCGGTTAAGCCCGGTGTAGAATTTAAGTAGATTAGTATATACGAATAAAAGAATATACTTTACCGGATCGGAGATTATGACTTTAAGGGTTCTACGGCAGATATTAAAAGGTTGCGGCGAAGACACCAGATTGCGGATCCTCAATATCCTTAACGGGAACGTATTGACCGTAGGGGAAATATGTTTATTATTGCAGCGCAGTCAGCCGACTATTTCCAAACATCTTGCTCAGTTAAGGCTGTTGAAGATGGTCGTGGACAGAAGGGTGGGCAATCTTGTCTATTATACATTGAATAAAAAGGAGGAAACTGCTCAGGGTAAAATAGTCGCTTTTTTAGTTTCGCATTTTGGTGATCTGGAAGTTTTTGGCAATGACAGAAGGAGGTTGAGCAAAGAAAGACAAGATCAGGGAAATTGATCTTTTAGCCGGTGACTGTAAGAAAAAAATGTTAGTTAAAAAGGAGGCTGTTATGGGAGAGAAAATGGCCAAATGTCCTTTATGCAAAAAAACATTTCAGATGGAAGAAGATCTGGAAGTCAATGATTTCACTTATTGTTCCGAATGCTACGAAGAGCTGAGAGTGGTAAGCCTGGAACCGCCGGTTCTGGAGGCTTCAGTCGAAAATGACGATTCTTATTACAGAGACGACGACGAAGAGGAAGATGACGAGGATTGCATGTAATGAATTTAGAAAAGGAGAAAACGATGTATAAAAAGATAGTGATATTTTCGCTGATAATGGTTTGTTCCCTGGGCGGTTTTGCTTTTGCTCCGGCCGGAGAAGACGAAGGCCCCCAGGGTATGAAAAGCGTGAGCGGTGTGATCCGGGAGATCGATTCCGCCGGCGGTTATATAGTCGTCGACGAAGAGAAGATCATCACTACCCCGGAATTAGTGGAAGAAGCTTACTTCGATATCGGTGACAACGTCACCATTTTTATCGAAGATACTGCCGCGGGACCGCAGGCTGTAGATTACGAATATAACGGATCTCTGGAAGACGAAGAACTTTATTATTATGACGATGATACGGAATAACGTCTGCTAAGGGAAAAATGCCGGCGGTTTATCCGCCGCAGGGGGAGTTACCTTTATCTACATATATTAACTTTTTGTCAGAGGAGGTGGCGGAATGGCGAAGAAGGCATGTGCGAAAGCAGCACCCAAGAAGGCAGCGAAACCTAAAGCGAAGGCAAAGAAGAAAAAGTAACCATCTTGGTGCGGTAAAAGGCGCTCTTTCCGGAGAGGGAAGAGCGCCTTTATTTTTGCCGTCTTGACAGATTTTCAAATTTTGTTAGAGTGAATAATCGGGATCTCCGGCAGGTAAAAAATAATTATGATAGTCAGGACTATCTTAGGCGAATTAAAAGATCACGCGCCGTTTACGGCCCTGGGGGCCTTATCCGGAATCGTGCTGATGTTTTTGCTGCGGACTATTTCCCGGGAGATGTCCCTCAACCTTTTTTATACCTTCCACCCTATTCATGTCTTATTGAGCGCCATGGTCACGGCCGCCATGTACCAGCGCCATAAATGCGGCAGATTCAGCCGCTGCAATATCTGGGTTCTGATGGTCATCGGCTATGTCGGTTCTATCGGTATCGCCACCTTGAGCGATTCGCTGATACCTTATGCCGGTGAAATACTGCTCAATATGCCGCATCGTCACGCCCATATCGGGTTTATCGAAAAATGGTGGCTGATCAATCCCCTGGCAATACTGGGGGTCATGATCGCCTATCATAATCCCACTACCAGATTTCCTCATTACGGACATGTTTTTTTAAGTACCTGGGCTTCTTTGTTCCACCTGCTGGCCGCGATCGGCACTTCTTTGTCGGCCGGGGGGTATGCGGCCCTTTTCCTGTTTTTATTCGTTTCGGTATGGCTGCCCTGCTGCGTCAGCGATATAGTATTTCCCCTTTTATTCGTGGGCCGGGACGCATCAGCCGGGCCGGGAGAGGGGTGAGGTCCGGGGTGTCGGCCGGCGAAAATATATTGACAAAGATTTTAAAAAGAGTACCATAATACCGTAACAAAACGGCCTTGTGTGAAGATATCTTGAAGCCGCAAAGTTCCAAGATACCAGCTGGATACGCGGCTTTTTTTTATAGGTGGGAAGTGACAGAGAGGAAGCGATTTATGAAGCAGCTGATAACAGCGATCCTGGTGATATTTGCCTGTATTGTTAACATAACAGCTTATGCAACAGAAGAGGGGGATAAGATGATCAGCACAGGGAAAAAAGTCGCTTTTGCGTACACGCTTACCGTGGACAACGAAATTGTCGACAGTTCCGAAGGGCGCGATCCCCTGAACTATGTTCAGGGTAGCGGCCAGATCATTCCCGGTCTTGACCGTCAGATGGAAGGATTAAAGATCGGTGAGGAGAAAACAATTACGGTCCTGCCTGAGGAGGGCTACGGCCAGGTAAATCCCGAGGCACTAAAGGAGGTTCCCAAAAAAATGCTGCCTCAGGGGTTGGAACCGCACGTCGGTATGTATCTTCAGCTCCAGGGACCGAATGGGCAGAGTCTTCCCGTAAAGGTCAGTGAGGTAAAGAACGAATCGGTTATTCTCGATTTGAATCATCCTCTCGCGGGTAAGACATTGAATTTTCAAGTCAAGATCGTTTCGATCGAGTAAAAAGGAGTGTGTGCGTATATGCAGAAGTAGTAAAGAGAAAAGTTTTTTGAAAAGGGAAGATCAAAAGTTAATTTCAGTTTAAGAAAAAGAGGAAGAAAGAAAATGGAAGAAAAAAAGATTTATATTGGAAACCTGGAATACAGCACGAGTGAAGACGAAGTAAAGAACCTTCTGGAAGAAAACGGCATATCTGTCCAGTCAGTGAGCCTTATCAAGGATAAATTTTCCGGCAGACCGAAAGGTTTCGGTTTCGCGGAATTCAGCACTGAAGAAGACGCTCAGAAAGCTATTGATTTTCTCAATGGCAAAGAAGTCAACGGCCGCACTTTGAAGGCCAGCAAGGCCCAGAAGCGTGAACCGCGCCGGGATAATCGCGGCGGCGGCGGTTTCGGCGGCGGACGCGGCGGCTACGGCGGCGGCGGACGCGGAAACAGCTGGTAAGCTGTTTATTTTCCCCGAAGATCAGAGCACAGGAGGCATCTTGCTTCCTGTGCTTTTTTTATGGAAAGGCTTGCTGTTTCCGGCAAACAATACTACAATTGTAGGAAACCCTGAAAAAAAAGGCAGGTATTTTTCGATGATCAGGATCGCATGGATAGCTGCAGGCGGAGCCGTGGGCGCAGTACTGCGTTACTGGCTGTCCGGTCTGACCCACCGTTTTGTGCCGGGAATATTTCCCTGGGGCACTTTATGCGTCAACCTGGCCGGGGCTTTTGTCATCGGCCTGTTGTGGGGCATCAGTGAAGTGGCCTCTTTTTCCTCCCATTTTAAGTTGCTGATCTTCGTCGGTCTGCTGGGCGCTTTTACTACTTTTTCCACTTTTGCCCTGGAAAATTTCAGTCTGTTACGGGACGGGGAGACAGGTCTGGCCCTGGTCAATATTTTTGCCAGTAATGTGCTGGGTATTGTGGTGGTCTATGGCGGTTTTTTTGCTGCCCGGTATTTCCTGGGTATGAGCAGATAAAAAAGGAGTATTCATGAAATTGTCGGGACAGGGAATGTTATTGAGAGTTTTTGTGGGAGAAAGCGATCAGCTGAAAGGCAAGCCGTTATACGAACAGATAGTGCTGAAAGCGCGGGAACTGAACCTGGCCGGGGCCACTGTGCTCAGGGGCATCATGGGTTTCGGCGCTACCAGCCGCATGCATACTGCCAAACTGCTGCGCCTTTCCCAAGACCTGCCGGTAGTGATCGAACTGGTCGACAGTGAAGAGAACCTTAACAAACTGCTTCCTTTTTTAGACGAAACAGTCACCGAAGGTCTGGTCACCATGGAAAAAGTCACGGTAGTCAAATACCGTCACGGCAGCAGTACCTGAACCTGAACAGATAAGGAGGACTTATATGGCCAAAACACTGAAAGGCACCAAAACCGAACAGAACCTGCTCAAAGCTTTTGCCGGCGAATCGCAGGCCCGCAACCGCTACACTTATTTTGCCAGTGCCGCGAAAAAAGAAGGTTATGAACAGATCGCGGCTCTGTTTCTGGAGACAGCGGAAAACGAAAAAGAACATGCCAAAGTCTTTTTCAAATATCTGGAAGGCGGCGACGTGGAAATAACCGCTTCTTATCCGGCCGGAATGATCAAAGACACCAGAGCCAACCTGGAAGAAGCCGCTGCCGGCGAGAACCTGGAATGGACCACGCTTTACAGCGATTTTGCCAGAGAGGCCAGAGACGAAGGCTTTGACGAGATCGCCCGTTCTTTCGAGCAGATCGCCAAAGTGGAAAAAGCCCATGAGACCCGCTACCGCAAACTGGCTCAGAATATCGCCGACAAGGCGGTGTTCCAAAAAAAGGGACCGGTCAGATGGCATTGCCGCAACTGCGGTTATGTGGTAGAAGGTGCCGAAGCGCCTAAAGAATGCCCGGCCTGCCGGCATCCCCAGGGCTATTACGAAGTACTGGCCGAAAATTATTGACCTGCCTATCCCGGAAATGATAAATACAACCTGCCCGCCTTGCCGGCGAGGCAGGTTTTTTTTATCGGGTTTTCAGCTCTTTTTCCCTTCGATTTCCATTGAACATTTTTTAAACAAGGGTAGAATAATGTCCACCGGCCGGTAGTTGACCGGGCAATAGAAAAAAAGGAAGGTAAAGACCGGCACTGTGACCGGACAGGCGGTCAGGGATTTTCAAAAGGCCCAAGCTCTGAAAGCCGGCGGTATGGGGGATAAAATACCCGGCCGCTAAAGATAAAGTTTACTTAAAAATTCGTGAGCTTGAAATGCATTACCTGAGCGAACAGCATATTCTTATTTTTCTGGTGCAGGTCCTGCTGCTTCTGGGCCTGGCCCGGCTGTTCGGCGAACTGTTCCGCAGATTCAATCAGCCGTCCATCACTGCCGAGATCCTGGTGGGGATTTTGCTCGGTCCTACGATACTGGGCCGGGTCTCGCCTTCTCTCTGGCAGACGCTTTTTCCGCCTGACCTTGTCCAGCAGAACATGCTGGAGACAGTGGCCTGGATCGGCATTCTTTTCTTTTTGCTCAAGACCGGCCTGGAAATGGATTTTTCCAGTGCCTGGCGCCAGCGCGGCGATGCCCTGAAAATCTCGCTTACCGACGTGATCGTTCCCATGCTTATCGCCTTTGTCCCGGCCTTGTTCATACCCGATCAGTTCATAGGCGATCCAACCCGGCGTCTGCTGTTCGCGGTATTTCTGGCCACGATCATGACCATCAGCGCTTTACCGGTCACGGCCCGGGTATTGCAGGACCTTAAACTGTTTAAGACCGACATGGGTTTTCTGATCATGGGCGCTCTTTCCCTGAACGATATCATCGGCTGGGTTATTTTTACAATCGTGCTCGGTTTCGTTACCCAGGCCTCGCCTGACGCAGCCGGCGCGGCCCTGATCCTGGCAGGCACGCTGCTGTTTACTTTTGTCTGCCTTACCGGCGGCCGCCGCCTGTCGGATATAGTCATCTCTCGTTTTTCCCGGCTCAGGATCCCTGAACCGGCAGCTTCGCTTACTTTCGTTTCCCTGCTCGGCGCCCTCTGCGGCATCATTACTTTAAAGATCGGCATTCATGCTTTGTTCGGGTTTTTTATTGCCGGGATGATGGCCGGCGAAGCAACGCATTTAACGGAAAAGACCCGTAACATCATTTCCCAGATGGTCCAGTCATTGTTCATTCCTTTGTTCTTTGCCAATATCGGTCTGAAAATAGATTTTCTCCGAAATTTCCACCTGCCCCTGGTACTGCTCATCGTTTTTATCGGAACTTTCGGCCGTTATATCGGCGCCTGGCTGGGCGTGCGCCTTACCCGCCAGCCTAAAGCCAACCACGCTTTGATCTCTATTGCCCATACTCCGGGAGGCGAAATGCAGATCGTGGTCAGTATCCTGGCCCTGGAATACGGCCTGATCACCGAACCGGTGTTCGTGGCCATCGTTACCGGAGCAGTGGTCTCGTCGGTTTTGCTCGGCCCCTGGATGAACGCGGCCCTGCGCCGCCGCAAAGAGATCTCTTTACTGGAATTTTTTTCGAAACGGGCTATCATTGCCGAACTGGGCGCCCAAAACCGTGAACAGGCCATCGAAGAATTGTGCCGGGTTCTCTGTCGGGAAGAAGAGCTGGACAGCGATCGGATATGTCCGGCCGTACTGCAAAGAGAACAGGCCATGGGAACTGCCATCGAAGAAGGTATTGCTTTGCCTCATGCCCGTCTTGATTTTCTGCGCCGCCCTTTTATTGCCCTGGGCCGCGCCCGGGAAGGCATCGACTGGAATTCTCCTGACGGAAAACCGGCCCGGTTCGTTTTTCTTATCCTTACTCCTGCCGGCGAAGACGATCTGCAGGTCAATATCCTTTCCGGCCTGGCCCGGCTGATGAGCAATGTTTCTTTGCGCCAGGCTTTGCACTCTGCCGAATCCCGCCATGACATCATTTCCTTGCTGCGTCATTCCTGCCAGGGCCAGTGCCTGGTCCGCCAAGCCTGATCTTTTATGTTTTATTCTGAGGCTCCCCTAAGTATGTCGAAACGCTAACCACTGGCCTTTGCCGCCTTAGCCTGTTATAATGAAAAGCTTTAAAAATAGTCTATAGTATTTGATGTATTGGCTAAGGCTCAGGCAAAGGACCAAAAGGAGGATATCATGGCAAAACAGTTTTCTGTTGACCCGGCAGGTAATAAATACCCTCTGCCCACAGAACAGGATTATAAAAAAGAGTTCGCCCGTCTTAAAAAAATAGTGGCCGGACACAGGGCCAAAGGACAGGAGATCGTAGTGGTCATGGGCGTGGGCTTTGTGGGCGCGGTCATGGCTGCCATTGTCGCCGATACTACCGATAAAAAAGGCAAACCTTCCAAATTCGTCATCGGCATGCAGAGACCTTCTACCCGCAGCTACTGGAAAATACATTATCTGAACAAAGGTCTTTCCCCGGTAAAGTCCGAAGACCCGGAAGTGGACGTGATGATCGACCGCTGCGTCAACAGGAAAAAGACCTTGATGGCCACTTTTACCTATGACGTGCTTTCCCTGGCCGACGTGGTGGTAGTCGACGTGCAGTGCGATTATCTGAAAGAATCACTGGGCAATGTGCGCACCGGCAATGCCGATATCGTGGCTCTGGAAGGGGCCCTGGAGGTGATCGCCTCTAAGATCCAGGCTAAAGCTTTGGTATTGATCGAGACCACTGTGCCGCCCGGCACTACCGAGCAGATCGCTTACCCGATCATGAGCAAAGTGTTCAGGAAAAGAGGCATAAAATCCGATCCCCTTTTAGCCCACAGTTACGAACGGGTCATGCCCGGCCGCAATTACGTGGCCAGTATCAGGGATTTCTGGCGGGTCTGTTCCGGGGTCAATGAAAAAGCCAGACAGAAAGTAGTGAAATTCCTTAACGAAGTACTGAACACCGATAAATTCCCGCTCACGGTTCTGGATAAACCCATCGAATCGGAAACCGCCAAGATCGTGGAAAATTCTTACCGGGCCACGATCCTTGCTTTTCTCGACGAATGGAGCATTTTTGCCGAACGTAACGGCGTGGACCTGATCAAAGTGATCAATGCCATCAAGGTGCGTCCTACCCACAGCAATATGATCTTTCCCGGCCCGGGCATCGGCGGATACTGTCTGCCCAAAGACGGCGGTCTGGGATTATGGGCGTATAAACATATCATGGGATTCGATGACGAGATATTCAAGATCACGCCTCTGGCTATCGATATCAACGATACCCGCGGTCTGCACGCTGCCCAGCTGGTGCGCGACGCTCTGCGCAACATGGGCCGGCCGATTGCTGCTGCCGAGGTCCATGTCCTGGGTATATCCTACCGCGAAGACGTGGGCGATACCCGTTACAGCGGCTCAGAGATAATGGTCCGCAGACTGAGCGAAATGGGAGCCGAACCACGGGTCCACGACCCTTATGTGGCCCACTGGCTGGAACTGGAAAAACAGGATTTTTATCCTTCGGCCACTCACTCCCGCAGCCGTTTTTTCCGCAACCAGGAAAAAATGAAAGACATCAAAGTGGAAAAAGAACTGTTCAAGTCCCTGAAAGGAGCCGACGCCCTGGTCTTTGCCGTGCGCCACAAAGCTTATCTTGACCTTAAACCGGAAAAGGTAGTCAAAGCAGCCGGCGGAGCTCTGGCGATCATCGACTGTTTCGGCATACTCGATGATAAAGCCATCACCCGCTATTTCGAACTGGGCTGCGAAGTCAAAGGAATGGGCCGGGGACATATTAATAGGATAAAGAGAGCAGTAAGGGCCAAGCGCGTCCCGCGCAAGCGTAAGACGTGAGACGTCCCCGAAGCTCCGTCCGGGGCAGGCCCCGAAGCTCCGTCCGGGGCAGGCCCCGAAGCTACGTCCGGGGCAGGCCGTTCTCTTCGTTCACTAAGACGTCCGCTTCCTGCGGTCGCTAAGACGAAGGACGCGGCCACTGCGCGGAGTTATAAATTATAAGTGATAACTTATAAGTGCAGAATTTCTGCTTTTTAACTCATAACTCGTAACTCATAACGCATAACTTTTGACTATGGACAACATCTCCGACCGTCAGAAACAGGGTGTCTCCAGCATGCATCTGCATGACCCTGAAATCATCTTCAAAGAACTGGATTTGAAGCCCGGGCAGGTTTTGCTTGATCTGGGCTGCGGCGCCGGTGATTATGCCCTGGAAGCAGCTAAAAGGTTAGGGGAAAAGGGTAAGGTCTATGCCTGGGACAAATGGCCTGAAGTAGCCGAAAAAGTAAAACAGAAAGCCGAAGCCCGGGGCCTTCACAATATAAAGACCGGCGCAGCCGATATTACTGCCCAATTACCGCTGAAAGATAAAAGCATCGATGTCTGCTTTATGGCTACTGTGCTTCATATTTTCGATCTTAAAAAGACCGGCCCGGCTCTGTTCAAAGAGATAGAACGTATCCTGAAACCGGAAGGTGTTCTGGCAGTAATAGAGATCAAAAAAGAACAAACCCCGTTCGGCCCGCCCATGCACATGCGCCTTTCCGAACAGGATCTGGAACAGGCCTTATTGCCTTATGGCTTTAAAAAAATGAGCTGTCTGGATATGGGGTATACCTATCTGTCGCGCTTCGCGCGCAAGGATTAAGGTTAAAACAGTCGATAGTCAACGGCCGACCTGCCCCGGACGAAGCATCGGGGCCGGCCCCTGTTTATTTGTGCCTCAAAAAATGGCAAATATGAGACACAAACCTATTTGTGTATATTTGGTGATATAATAAAAATAAGCAATTTATGTGATCAGCGCGGCATCAGTGTTCATCATTTTGAAATAAAATAAATACTTGTCGCCATGTCGCCATCTGACTTGTCGACTTTATTTAGACGTAACCGTAGCCTTGGGACGATACGGGCATCGTAACCTGCCTCGACGGCAAGGCGAGGTTAATCCTAACTCCCTGGTTCACTGCACAAATATTACATAATATGTAATAATCAGGCTTATAGAACTTTATTTCGTGAAGATATTGACATTTGCGTATAAATTGTATATACTTATTAATAAGTATAGACATATTATACGGAGGTTGTTATGAACAAAAGAACCCGGGAGCTGATATATTATTTTAAAAAGCATGGTGGAATTCTTCGTTTTTCCGATATTCTTAAGGCCGGGTTTCATCCCGATCTTCTTGCTGCTATCAAAAAAGCAGGGAAAGTCGAAAAAATTGCCAGGGGTCTTTATCGCCTTTCTGATTATAAGCCTGATCCTCATCCGGATCTTGTTCTTGCAGCGCTTCAGGCTCCTAAAGGAGTTATTTGTCTTATTTCCGCGCTTTCTTTTTATGAAATAACAAGCGAGATCCCGGGACATGTGGATATAGCAATTCCGCAAAGCACACGTGCTAACAGAATTAAATATCCACCGGTAAAGTTTTACCGCTTTGCGCCTGAGGCATGGAGAGCAGGGATCCAGGAATATAAAATAGAGGGATATAAGATCAGAATTTATAATCCGGCTAAAACTATTGCGGATTGCTTTAAATTCCGCAATCGTATAGGAGTCAATATCGCCAGAGAAGCACTTAAGTCCGGGATTACAGAGAAAAAGACAGATCCTAAAGAGATCATGAAATATGCCAGGATCTGCCGGGTCAGCAGCATTGTGAAACCCATATTGGAAGCTCTGATATAGCCTGTTTGACTAAGTGCAGGATTATTCCTGGTGGAGGATAGAGTCTAAGGATGAAAAAAGATATTAAAAAATTAAAAGCTTCGATAAGAGCCAGGTTACAGAATAAAGCTAAAGAAGAGGGACGTCCATTTTCCGAGATACTTCAATATTATGGCATGGAAAGATTTCTTTATCGTATCAGCCAGTCTGAATACTCGGATAAATTTATCCTTAAGGGAGCTTTGATGTTCATGGTATGGCAGGTGCCGGAAAGAAGAACGACCCTGGATATAGACTTCCTGGCAAAATATGATAATAAGATATTCAGTATTGAGAAGATGATAAAGGATATCTGTAAAATCGAAGTTGTTCCTGACGGCCTTGTTTTCGATCCAAAGAATGTGAAAGGGCAGCGGATAAAAGAAGATGCTGATTATGAAGGAGTAAGAGTGAAATTTATCGGTTTGCTTGAACGCTCCCGGATCACTATGCAGATCGATATAGGCTTTGGAGATATTATTTACCCAAAACCGGAAATGATCGAATACCCTGTGATCTTAGATCTCCCAAAGCCCAAACTTAAAAGTTATCCTGCTGAGAGCATTGTCAGTGAAAAATTCGAGGCAATGATAAAATCAGGGTCTTTAAACAGCCGGATGAAAGATTTTTACGATATCTGGCTTATGATGCGCCGGTTTGATTTTAACGGGTTAAAACTTGGCGAAGCTTTAAAGCGGACTTTTAAACAGCGCAGAACTTCCTTGCCGCAAGATAAGCCGGTATTCACTGAAGAAATTTATGATGAAAGATCAGATCGGCAGCAATTATGGAAAGCTTTTCTCAATAAGGCAGAGATCAAACATGCGCCGGAAAAGTTAAGCGAAACAGCCGGGGCAATAGAGAGATTTCTTATCGGCCCGATCATGGCGATTAATAAAAATGAGAAATTTAACGCAAATTGGAAAGCGCCCGGCCCCTGGAAGTGATTCAACCCCAGAGGTTGAATCGGGGAGGCTTTATCTTTTATCCTTGCGCTTTAACCCCATCCGGGCGTACAATAAAATCAAAGGGACCGCGCGTCCCGCGCAAGTAAAAAGTTATTATTCAGATCTGACATCTGGCCTCTGACTTCTGACCTCTTTTTCTCTTAGTTCTTACTGTGGTCTGTGGTCCGTCGTCTGTGGTCGGCCGAAGGTATCAATTATGTCATCTCTAAACGCTAAACGCTATCCGCTAAACCCTGCCGCGAAGCGGCATCTATTACGCATCATCATTCCCGCTTACCCTGCCTTTAATATCTACAGCCATGTCGCCTGCCTGACTACAGCTTTAGGCCCTGTATGCGTGGCCTCATCTGCCAATGAACTGGAAGGCTGGGATGTGGAAGTGATCGATGAGAACAATCTCCGCCTTTACGGCCCCAAAGACCCTGCCGGCGGAGCAGACCATGAATTCCTGCAAAAGGAAAGGCCTGCTGATGTAGTTGGTTTTTACGGCGGATTAAGCTCGACCATTCCCCGGGTCTATGAGCTGGCTAAGTTTTATAAGGATAAAGGGGTTACTACCCTTGCCGGAGGACAGCATTTTGTGGCTGAGAACATTGCCGAGGCCTTGAATTCAGATATCGATTACCTGGTCCTGGGTGAAGGAGAAGAGACGATCAAAGAACTTCTCACAGCTTTGGCAGGACAGGGCCGGATAGAGGAAGTAGCAGGCCTGGCCTTTAAACAAAAAGAAAAAACAGTATTTACCCCTGCCCGGGACCTGCTCACGGATTTTGCCAAACTGCCTGTGCCTGATTTTTCTCTTTTGCGCTATGCTAAAATTAAGCTTTACCCTATCGGCCGGGTCCGCGGCTGCGGCATGGACTGCGAGTTCTGCACAGTAAAAGGCAAGCCGCGCTGCGCTTCTCCCGAACGCCTGGTCGAATGCGTAAAACAGCTTCTGGAAAAAAGAGATGCCCGCCATTTTTTTATTGTCGATGATCTTTTCGGACAAAGAGGGGAAGAGGACTTAAGGCTCTGTGCCATGTTAAAAGATTACCAGAGACAGGTCAGGAAACGGCTTGATTTCACTGCCCAGATCAGGCTGGATAAAGCTAAAGACCCAAAACTGCTAAAAGCCATGCGTCAGGCCGGTATAAACACAGTAGCCATAGGTTTTGAATCTCCCATAGAAGAAGAACTAAAAGCCATGAACAAACATATCCGGGCCCGGGACATGGTCGATCTGGCCAGGATCTATAATAAGTTCGGGTTTTTAGTCCACGGCATGTTCATTTTCGGCTATCCCTTAAAAGACGCGCACTTTCACATGGGAATAAAAGAAAGGATCAGGCGTTTCCGCAGGTTTATCCGGGAAGCAAGGATCGATACAGTACAGTTACTTTTGCCTGTGCCTTTGCCCGGTACAGGATTATACCAGCGCCTGGCTGAACAGCACCGGATCTATGCTTTAAAAGATATCGGCTGGAAATACTATGACGGAAATTTTCCTTTATTCGAACCTGACCCGCCCCTGACTGCAGATGATCTGCAGCTTGGCATCAGAAAGATCAACAGCTCATTCTATCGCTTCAGGAACCTGTTCAAGATCGGGATCAACATCCTTTTATTTCCGGCAATAGTCTTTTATCTGTATGATATCAAAGCAGGCTGGAAAAAATGGTACCGTCCCTGGCGCAATGACCTGGACCGTTTCGGCGGCTGGATCATTATGCGCGGCTGGACCCAGAAACTTAAATCCGGCACTTTCTTCAGATCTTTGAAAAATGCCAAAGACCGATTGGCTCTTCGCGCTTCGCTTATGGCGCTTAATAAGAGAGTAGAGAGTAGCAAGTAGAGAGTAGCAAGTAGAGAGTAGAGAGATAAACCGTAGGACGAGGGACGACCGCTTCGCTAGGACGAAGGACGCGGCGGCTGCGCCGCAAAGAAGGTGCTGAATATTCTTCTCTTATTATTGACTATCGACCATAGACCATTTATCTGTGTGATCCTCTCTAATCTGTGTAATCAGGCATGGCCTTCAGGCCTGCCAGGAGGATGGAATATGAGAATAATCGTAATCTTATTAACCGGTTTACTTGTTCTGGGAAACTTTTCTCTTAAAGCAGCCGCCCCGACAAATGACGTTAAAAGTATAATGAACATGGAAATATCTGATGTCGATCTTTCTTCCGTGCCTGACGGAGAATACATCGGAGAAGTGCCTTTTATGCAGTATATGTACAGGGTAAAAGTAACAGTTGAGTCAGCAAAGATCAAAAACATCGAAGTCCTGGAAAACGGTACCTGTAATCAGTATGCTCAGAAAGGCCTGGGAGTGGTTGCCAGGATGCTGGAAAAACAATCCCCCAAAGTCGATGCCATAACCGGAGCCACAGTCACCTCAAAAGCATTGATGAAGGCGGTAGAGGAGGCGCTTGCCTCCGCAAGCGCAAGTGAAAAGTAAAAAGGCAAAAGTAAAAAGTTCGGACAGGGAGCAGGTAAATAGGACAGCAAAAATTTAAGAAACGCGTATATTTTATTAGATATTTTCGTCTTGACGGGATTAGAGATAAAGACTAAAATTATATATGCAATTAATAATAGGTGGTGTGTTCGAAGGGGGAACCTCCACGTAGAAAAAAGTAAAACCTTCGCCAAAAGCGGAGGTTTTTATGTTATATAGATACCATATTCCGGAGGAAAAGTTGAAGCCGACAAAGTATACAGATATAAGAGAGGAAATTCTGCAAAGCAATGGAGATAACGAAGCTGCATATATAACGCATTATCTTCAAAACAGGAATGGCAGAAAAAATCCATATGAAAACGGAGTTTCTCCTTCTGTTTTGAAGAAGTATCATGATTATCAGATAAGGTGGAATATTCCCTACCCTCCTCCGAAAAATCCTAAGTTTACATTCATTGACTTGTTTGCTGGCATAGGAGGATTCCGTCTTGCATTTCAGGAATGTGGAGGAAAGTGCGTCTTTTCTTCGGAATGGAATGAATACGCGAAGAAAACCTATGAAACTAACTTTGGGGAAGTACCCTTTGGCGATATCAAGCAGTTTACCGGTGAACATATTTCAGATGGCCAGTTGAATGAAATTATACCTGATCATGATGTCCTCGCAGCTGGTTTCCCCTGTCAGCCTTTTTCACTGGCAGGGGTTTCCAAGAAAAATTCTCTGGGAAGGAAACATGGATTTGCTGATCCGACCCAGGGCACTTTGTTTTTTGACATAAAACGTATTTTGAAGATAAAACGACCTGTTGCCTTTTTCCTGGAAAATGTAAAGAATCTTTTAAATCATGATGGTAAGAAAACATTTGAAGTCATAAGAGCTTCGCTGGAGGATGAACTGGGATATATTATAGATAAAAAAATTGTAAATGGTTCAAACTGGGTTCCCCAGAATCGTGAAAGGATTTTTATAGTAGGCTATGATCCGGAAAAAATAAAAATAGCAAAAGAAGATATTAAAATACCTTTAAAGCCGGGTAATGGTTATAAATACCCGGAATTGAAAGATATACTACAGAAAAAGGTTGATATTAAATATACTCTGGGGGCGGGTACGTGGGATACGCTGGAAAGACACAGGAAGCATCATGCCACTGAAGGCAATGGTTTTGGGTACGGTCTTATTAAAATGCCTTTAAAGATCGGTACAGTTACGAGGACAATTTCCGCAAGGTACCATAAGGACGGCGCTGAAATCCTTATCGAGCAGAGAGGTAAACGCCCGCGCAGACTCACAGTCATAGAGGCGATGCAACTTCAGGGCTTCGATCCCGGAAAATTCCGTTTTCCTGTATCAGATACCCAGGCATACAGACAGATTGGTAACAGTGTTGTTGTGCCGGCGATTAAGGATACTGCACGCGAGATTGCAAAAAAGATAAAGGGGTTATATGCGGAAGTGGTATGATCCATATGCTTCAATATCTCTGCCTGCCTTACTTGAAAAACTTCAGACTGAAAAATGGATCTGGTTAGTCAAGCGTCTTTCCGGCAATGATACAGGATTAACCGGAGGACACCAGGTAGGACTTTATATCCCCAGGTGGTTCGCAGAAGATGCATTTCCTCAGATATGCACTACCAGGAAATACAATCCCGATATTGAAATTCGTGAGATATTATATTGCAATCAGGATAAAGTTTCATCTCGGCCTTCGCGGGCGATATATTATAATAACAAGCATTTTCCTGAAAGAGGCTTGAGCAAAAAATACGATGAATTCCGCATCACCCGTTTGGGGGGGAGTTTACTCCAGAATTCAGAGAGCACTGGTGCAATAGCTCTGCTTGGCTTCAAAAAAATTGGTTCTTACTTATATGGAATCGTATGGGTGACCACCTCTGCTGAAGAAGAAGAAATTATCCAGGATTGGCTGGGGGATGAAATTATCCCGGGTAATTGCTATGGTAGAGATTATTTTCACAGCGTTTTTACATCAAAAGCAGATCCGGATATTGCGAAGCTTATAAAAAAAGACTGGTTGCATCATTTTCCAACCGGCGAGGATATTGTTTATACTGTTGAAAAAAATATTCCAATGGCTTCATGGACCGGATCTCTGGATTTATTATTGCTCAAGCGTCGAGAAATGGAATTCAAACTTTTTGAAGAGATTGAGCGCCAGCATGTCCTCCCCATGATAAAAAAAGGATTTAAAAGAGTTGATGATTTTTTAAGTATTGCTCTCAGTATTGCTAACAGAAGGAAAACAAGGACTGGCAGGTCACTGGAGCTTAATTTAAGCTCGATTTTTAAAGGCAGCTCTCTTCATTTCGAATCAAATAAAATAACGGAGAACCATAAGAGACCGGATTTTATTTTCCCATCAATTAAAAAATACAGGGACAGCAGCTATTCTGCCAGGAAGCTGGCAATGTTAGCTGCTAAAACTACTTGTAAGGATAGATGGAGACAGGTTTTGAGCGAAGCAAACAGAATAAAAGATAAACACCTTTTTACCCTTCAGGAAGGAGTTTCTGGAAACCAGTTGGATGAAATGGCTGCCAGCAGGCTTAAACTTGTTGTCCCTGAACCGAATCTGAATAAGTTTCCTGCATCAACCAGGTCTGCTATTCTTACACTGGAAAGGTTTGTGCAACAGATCAAGTCATTGCAGGAGAACTCTTAAGTGCTTTTTGTATTTTAACTTCCAGCTTATCTTTTTTCAAAATTTCACATTCCCAGATAATAAGCACTTTCCAGCCAGCCTTCTTAAGATCAGTTTTCTTTTTTTTATCTCTGCTTACGTTTTCCGCGAATTTTTTCTGCCAGAATCCGATACGGCTTTTCGGCGTATATGCATACTTACAACCGGGATGTCTGTGCCAGAAACAGCCGTGGACAAATATAACTGTTTTATATTTCGGCAGGACAATATCGGGTTTGCCGGGCAGGTCTTTCCTGTGGAGTCTGAACCTGTATCCCATGGAGTGAAGGAGCCGGCGGACAATAATTTCCGGCTGGGTATCTTTTGACCGTATGCGGCTCATGTTCCAGCTGCGTTTCTCAGGAGTAAGAGTATCCATGCCTTCATTATATAATAAAAGGAATATTGTATAAAGATCCCGGCCTTGAACAATTTATCAGTGTTAATCAGCATATTTCATCAGTGTTTATCATATTAATAATGGCATAAAAACACTGGATTTTGGACATTTCATAACCCCTTGCCCTGTCATGCCCTTAGTGCTAAAATAACCCATATTTAAACACCCCCGGCTTTGATATTTCGTCCTCAGATATATCAACTTTTAAATTTTTGGCAACCTTACGATTTATCTTTTGAAGGTAAAGCCAGGCTTTTATATTATTAATTTTCCTAAGCCTTTTAATTATAAACACTTTAAGATAAAAAATGATTGTTTATTTTGCATCTAATGAAAAATATTGTCAATTCTATTGACAAATATTTATTATTAGTATAGCATATTATTGTAATATTCTTAAAATATATGCAGCTTAAGGAGGTAAATAAATGGCTAAACCCAAGGTGTCAGGCGAGAGCAAAGAGCAGAGATTTAAAAGGATTGCATCTAAAAGAACTGAAAATATATTGGATGACCTTCGAAAATTAGGCAATTGTTCTAATCAAGGAATATATAGTTATTCCAGCGAGGACATATCCAAAATATTTTCCGCGATCGATTCTGAAATAAGAAGAGTCAAGGTTCTTTTTACAGCTAAATCCAAATTAAATAAATTCAGTTTATAAAGGAGGAAAAAATGAGCGCAGGAAGAGAATTGTCAAATGTTGATATCGTGTTGTATTCATTACATAAACTGGGAGGGGTTTCTAGAAAAATCCATACTGAACTTATTGCATGGGAAGCATATAATTTTTCAGAGGAGCGTTTTTGTTGGAGTTTGCCGGAATTTCGGAAACGTAAATTTCCAGATAAAACCGCTGTCCGATATGCACTCGAAACAGCAAAAAAACAAAAACTTGTCGAAGGCAGAGCGGGAAAAGATAAAGGTGGTGGTGAAAGCGAAGGATGGCAGTTTGCCCCTGAGGGCATAAAGTGGTTTTCTGACAATCAAGCGCGTATTGCGAAAGGGTTGAAAATTCAAAAACCTATTTCGCTTGAATTGCCAAAACATCAGGCGCAGCGTTTTATCAAAGGGGTACATAAAGAAAAAATATATCATATCTATAAAGAAAAAAAATCGCTTGAAGATGCATCAACTTATGACTTTACGGATATGCTGAGATGTAGCCCGGATGCTAGTATAGAAGTTATAAAGAAAAAATTTGATCATTTTAAAACTATGGCTTTTGCAATTAACGATGTAGAGATCCGATCTTTTTTAAATATGTGTGAGGAAAAATTTAAGGAATTATTAACAAATTGAGGAGAGCGCAATGGCAATTAAACTAAATCGCCCTTTAAAATTGCAAGTAACGACGAGATATTGGGCCCATAATCGTCAGTTTGCGATACGAGACGTTTTTGATGCATTAGTGGAACTTATAACTAATGCTGATGATAGTTACCATAGATTGTATAATCGCAAATTGAACCCTAAAGATGGTGGGCGTATATTAATAGAAACCCTTGCCCGTAGAAATGGTAACTCCCTTTTGATTGTAAGAGATAGGGCGGAAGGAATGACTCTTGAGACCATGATAACAAAGCTTTTAAGCGTTGGTAGACGGAGTAGCGAAGAGGGTGATAGGGGAATAATGGGAAGAGGGGCCAAAGATGTTACAGAATTAGGGGATACTACATTTGAATCTATTGTTGATGAGAAGTACTATAAAATAAAAATAACTAGCGACGGAGATTTCATCCCCTTAGAGAATGGGAAAACTGCCACTCGAGATTTACGAAAATCGCTTCATATTGAAAAACGTAACGGTACCGTAGTGACTATTGAATTAACGCGGCATAGTTTGCCAAGGGCGAAAACTATTTGCGAAAATCTTCCTTTACATGTTGCTTTAAGGGATATTATGGATGAGAGTTCTCCATGTGATGTTGGCTTTAAGGATCTCAATGGAAAT
Source organism: uncultured Planctomycetia bacterium (assembly GCA_964629785.1). GTDB lineage: Bacteria > Omnitrophota > Gorgyraeia > Duberdicusellales > 4484-171 > CAZVRU01. Next base: position 39,472 of record CAZVRU010000003.1, on the reverse strand, counting down.
GGTGATGTGGAGAAATTGATATATTACAGACCCCAAGCAGAGTTAGTTTGCGTAGAAAAATATTTTGTTCCCGGGTATCCGCAGGCAAAGGCAAAGTTAATTATATTTAGATCTCCAGAACCATTAGTGGACCTCTCTGAGAAGTTTAGAAAGTCTGGGCTTATTATTAAGGGAAGGCGTGCAAGACATGAGTGTAGTTTGCTACAGAATAGTTTTGAGAATGATGTGCAGGGAAAAAGATATTTTGGGCGAATTGAATGCGAGTATATCGATTTTGTGATGGAGGAATACGATAAAAAAATAGAAAACAAGGAACCCCCTGCCATAGAAAATCCCAGTTTGATAATAGATCCTAATAGACAGTATGGACTTAAGAAAGAACACCCCTTCGTCAGGGCTTTGCTTGATTTACCTACACAACGTTTAAAGGAGTTAATTGATAAAGATCGTGCTTCTGCAAAAAAGCCGAACGAGGAAATCGCAAATGAGGAATTAAAAAAACGTTTTGAAAAATTAGCGCAGGCTGCTTCTAAATTTTTAATTCAGCAGGTTGAAGATTTAGATGAGCCGAGTATTGATGCAGGAATGCATGATAGCTCATTTACTAAGCGCGGAATTATAATATATCCTACTTATGCAAATGTTGGTTTAGGGAATGTGAGGTCTTTCGGTTTATATGTTGATAGGAAAATATTTAATAACGGAGAAGCCGAGGTATTATTGGCAAAAGATAGCGAGGCAATCGAGTTTTTAAACCCCGTGGTTAAGTTATCAGTTCATAAAAAAAGAAATGATTTATTATATGGTAGATTTAGTATCAAAGGGCTGGCTGTGAAGGAAGGGGTTGTCATTGAAACCAAACATGAAAAATTACCTAAAGCGGAAGCATTCGTCGCAGTCGTTGAAAACAAAATAGAGGAAAGAGAGTTTCTTACTCCCTTAGAATTTGAGCACAAGCACTATAAAATCAGAGAAAGGAGCTCAAAAACGGTACAATTATTTGCTAAATATCCTGAGCTTGTAAATAAAGAAACAGAAATTAAAGTTACTTCAAGTGATAATATTAGTTTGCCAGTAAAAGGCAGATGCATTTTGGTGCCAGTGCAAGGGACTAACTTCGCACGAGCTGATATAGTTATAGAAGGGAGAAGATTAAAGCACGAGGCAATTAATTTATCAGCAAAGGTAGGTACGGATGTGGCAGATACGAAAGTAAAAATAACACAAAAAGAAGAGAGCGGCCCGCCATTACGAATTGAGATAAAAGATGAAGATTTTGGAAATTATAGAGCGAGGTGGGGCGATCACGAAGGTAAACCTTATTTGCTTTTAATATCTGCTAGACATCCTTCATTAAAAAGATATTTGGGGCCTCATCCTGATTTTATAGGGCGCGAATCTGTTCATTTTCGTGCAATTTTAGCAGAGATAGTCGCTGAATGTGTGTGTAGGAAATCTTTGCTTTTGGAAGCACAGCGTCACTCTTGGATGTTTCAGTGGGCAAATTCAAAAGAGGATAATCTTATCGCGGATGCTGTGATCACAGAACTACAGAAAAGGATGAAGGAATTTCTCCCTGTGGCCCACAAAGTTATGATTGAAGATAAAGAAATAAGTTGAAGCTTTGAGGATAACTGCAACACTAATTTGGTTCAACCAAGATGAGTGAATAATTTTTAATGATAAAAAAGCATATTTATATTCCCCTTGGCTGTTGTATTTATCCTTCATATATAGCACCTTCTAAGACTTAAGCTTTATTATGACTATAGCTGATGCTTCACATGTAGCATATTCAGATGAAACTTGTTTTAATATCGGAAGGTATCGGGGGCTAGGGCTAATAAGTCTCGAATCAACAAACTTCACTCAAGTAAATAAAAGGATTTTAGAATTACTTCGTGATTCGGCTATCCGGGAATTTAAATGGGAGAAGTTAAAAACTGCAAGATATCGGTTCGCGGCATTAAAATTATTAGATTTTGCTATTGAATATGTTTTAAAAAATTTAATCCGCATAGATATCTTGGTATGGGATATTGAAGATAATAGACACAAAATAATGGGCCGATGCGATAATAAGAATTTACAAGTCATGTACTATCATTTACTAAAGAATGTGTTAGTGCACAGATGGCCTTGTGATTGTACTTGGTGTCTTTACCCGGATGAGAATTCAGTAATTGATTGGGATAGGATCAAGCGTTTTTTAGATAGAGGTAAATATAGGACAATAATATCGAATTATTTATTTTCTGACCCGTACTTACGGGAAAAATTTATTACTGATTATCGCATTTTAAGGATTAACCCCTCAAGGTCAGGAAGCAATACACTAATACAATTATCCGATTTATTCGTGGGGCTAGCAGTATATTCGAGAGAATCATTTAATGTATATAAGAAATGGGAAAAAATTAATGGTAATCAAATGTTTTTGCCTGGTATCATTCCTGGAGAACCAAATTTAAGTAATGCAGATAAGGAACGTTGTCTTATTTTAAATGAGTTGAACAATAGGTGCAAAATTTCTGGTATGGGAGTAAGCTTAGATAATAGCAGGGGGTTGAGGACATATGATCCTAATAGGAAATTAAATTTTTGGTGGTATATGCCTCAGCATGAAAATGACAAAGCGCCTAGAAGATTTAATTGAACGATAATAAGAAATAACAGGAGCAGGGAATCGCGAAAAGAATACCAATTCAAATTGAAAATTTAGCATTGTAAATTTAATAGGCCTGTGCATTTAGTATTAATTTTTTTTTCGAAATTTATACGGAGAGGAGACATGGGGAAAACAATGTTCAATATGAGAAGGTTCAGTCCAATATTATTTTAATAAATTAATTAATCAATATTTGGTAAAAAGATAGCTGAATACAGTGAAAATTATTTTTGATAACAATTACCATAAACTAAAATGATTAGGACACAACAACAATTAGATGATTGTCTTGACCGAATTCATACTGTGCGTGTTGATATTTCCCCTCGTGGTCCTTTGCCGCAAGGAAATATGAAGTATGAACCTGTCAGAACTTTAACGCAAACAGGGTTTTCCTTTACTCCGCGACAACTTCTTCACGCTATCGGTTGTAAGACCGCTGCTTTACCTGTTTCGGATAGTGACGAATGTCTTAAATCAGCGTGGCTATATACTAATATCATGGATCTCGAAGGCCCTTATCTCACGTTTAGGGGAGGCTATGGCCGCGATCTACAAACCCCTCGGAGTCAAGAGATAGGAATTGGGATGATGTGCTTAATTGCTGAACGAAGTTTCGGTATTCCGTGGGATCAATTAGGGCCTCTGCCCGGGCAAGGCAAACGGTTCGATTACAGAGGCATGTCAGGCCAGTTGCAATGCATATTTGAATCAAAAGGTACAAGTTATAAAGGCAATCAGGATGGACAAATTGGGGATGGCATAAACAAGAAAAGGGCACACCACGAACGTGGAGAATATTTTGACGTCGAATTGATTATTTCTTCTTGCATTGGACACAACGGTGATGAACCTAGAATATTGCTTGCTGATCCAGATAAGAGTTCGTTTAAAGAATTATTTAGTAGAGGCGATGACCGATATTTTCGTCTAAAGCATTATTGCCGCGTTCTTCAGTATGTTGGTCTCCCGCAAAGTGCTTATTATTTAAATCGGTATGCAATGGACTATCTCTATGGTCGCCGGTCTGTATATCGAACGTTGATTAATGAGAAGGAGAAGCGTGGATACCTTAAATCAATTAATATTGATGGAGATGAGTTCTTAGGGCAATGGTTTGATTCTTGGCTACCGAAAGAATCGGTGCGTTACAAGCGGTTTTACGAAAAAGAGAAAAAAACTTTCTTTATTAAAGGCAGTGGACATAGATCAGTATTTCAAGGTATTAGACGCGATATATATGAGGCTGGATTACAACCTGAGCCATTTTCTCATCCTTTGCTGAAAAAAAATGATTTGAAGCGATATCATTCTGTTAACCAAATGGGGGTTTCGGTTTTTTCTGATGGTACGGTAATGCTTTTTAAGCAAGAAGAAAATTATGGGATCAGCCCTTGAAATGTGAAATGACAATTGAAGCGAGGCAGCTCAATAAATATTGGTTTTTATTGCAGAAGAAAAGGATAATATAGCATAAATTGGCTGGAATGATGGAAACATACGTTGTGGGATTTTTTAAAGAACTCGAAATATATGAAGACGTTTATAAAAAAAAGTCTTATAAGGAAGATATTGTAACCTCAGTCACACAGTTTTTAACTAAAAAAAATGAGCGGTCAGCCTATGAAGTTTATAACAGCTTCTTTAAAGCTTATTGGGTAGGAATACAGCATAATACTAATCCTTTCCTAAAATTAACCCAATTTATGGAAGAATATGAAAAGAATGCTGGAAAGCTAATCGATAAGCAAAGGGACCATTATTCACATTCGGTTTATGTCTTTCTTTTGGGGATATGCATCTATTACCAAAATTGTAAATTTAGAAATTGTTTTGACAATTATGCGTTAAACGGAAAAAAGTATAAAGATTTTTATCGAACTAGGCATGAGGAAGAATTGCCCGACTTCAATAATTTTGTTAAATTGCCATATTTGTCACCCAACAAAAAATTTCAGCAAGAATACTATAAGAAATATTCTTTTCTGAAGCATAAAAGAAAAAGAAACGCACTAACGTTATTATCTGAAATTATTGCAGAAATTTATGAAGACGGTTCGCAAAGAATAAGAAGGAGCCTTGAAAATTTTCTTAGTAGCATGAAAAAAGAAGGATTTATCGATCACGGGCTATATGGCGCTATTGTTATGCTAAGGTGGTATTATTATTTAATAAAATCTACGAATTGGAATCCGGCTTACTTCTATTTTCCTGTCCGTGATGCAGCAAAAGCAATTTTATTACATAATCTTTATAAGTATGTCTATTTTAAAAAGCCATTTAATTTTGGGAAACTTAGTGCAAAAAAAGACCCAATTACTTATTTGCTTATTTTAGCTGATGAGTTACAAGATTGGGGCAGGAAAATTTATAGTAAAACAAGAAATAAAGCAGATATGCCAATAGATGTAAATTTAAATATAAGTAACAAACATATGTCTTTAAAGTATATCTATAAGAATAAAAATAGTAAAAAGGGGGTTCATGAAAAGAAATGTGAAATAGGTAAGTATATTAAAATCGGAGAAATATTTAGTGAAGGGATAAAATTTTAAAAGGAAGTATGTCATGTATGCAAAAAATGTTTTTGTGAGTTTTGATTATGAAAATGATAAGCATTATAAGTTTTTGCTAGAGGCTTGGGATGCCAATACAAACTTTAAATTTAGATTTGCGGATAAAACCGCTCATGAAATTAGTAGCTATAATGTAGATAGAGTAAAATCGGGGTTAAGTCAAAAAATAAAAGAAGCCGACTACACTCTTGTAATCGTTGGGCAATATGCTAACAGCCGACATAAGGATGCCAATTTAATTGGCGAAGTAAACTGGATAAATTGGGAAATTAAAAAGAGTCTAGCGTTAGGTAATAAACTTGTTGGGGTTAAAATTGATAAAAATTATACTTCGCCATCTGCAATTCTCGGGCAAAAGGCGACTTGGGCAATGAGCTTTAATCAAGACGCAATCATAAAAGCTTTACAAAGCGTATAGAATGAGGGATGTATGGCTTACAGGAGTGGTACTTATATAGCTTTTTATGCTGAAGGGACTTCTGACCCTACGGAATCAGATATGAAATACTATAATTTATTAAGAGCATGGGATAAGAATAAACGTTTTGATTTCACATTCGTTAATAGTCACGATAAAGTTGGCGCTGTTAGGGATTCCAGCAAAAAAACAACTCTAGAAAAAGTATTAAAGGAAAGATTAAGAAATTCAAAAAATATGATTTTAATTATTGGAAATACTACAAAAAATGATCGTGATTGGATTCCTATGGAAGTTCAATATGCTATTGATGAATGCAAATTACCAATAATTGCTGCTTATCCAAGCTATAATTACATTATGGCTCCTGGAAAATTATCAGATCTATGGCCGCATTCATTAAAGATAAGAATTAACAACGGAAATGCAAAAGTTATACATATACCATTTCGTGAGAAAGTAATTATGTGTGCGATTTCTCAATTTGACTATAATAATTTACCTAAAACTGGTTTAAATTGGTACAGCAAAGAAGCTTATCAATCATGGGGCTATATTAAATAGAGAAGAGAATAAAAGGGAGGCGATATGGAGGTATTTAAAGATTTTTATTTGTTTTTAATATTTTTTATTCCCGGATTTATTTCACTAAAAATATATGATTTAATCGTCCCAACGGAACAAAGATATTTTTCTAAATCGCTTTACGAGATATTTGCTTACAGTTCATTAAATTTCGCTGCATTGTCGTGGTTGATATATTTAATAGTTCATTTTAAAGCAAACGAGAATCATCCGTTTTGGTATGGAGTAGCTCTCATTTTTATTATGCTTATATGCCCTGCGATATGGCCATTTTTTTTAGTAAAACTTTCTTCATGCAAATGTATAGCAAAATTAATAGTACATCCGATAAAGAAGCCTTGGGATTACATTTTTGGTAAAAAAGAACCTTATTGGATTATAATCACTTTAAAAGATGGGAGAAAGATTGGAGGCAAATATGATAATAAATCCTTTAGCTCATCTTATCCAGCCGAAGAGCAAATTTATCTGGAAGAGGTTTGGCAATTGAATGAGGATGGTAAATTTCTTAATGCTATAGATGGATCTAAGGGGATATTGATGTCTGGGAGCGATATTTTGGCGATAGAATTTTTAAAATAGGAGGTAGTAATATGAGTGAAAAACAGCCGAAACCGTCAAATAGCGATTCAAAACCAAAATTAGAAACAGGTGGTTACCAGCCCATTACGGAAGGATATCAGCCTACCCAAGGGCAATTGGATTCATCTAAACCTCCGCAGGGGGGGAGCGGGGTTCCCAAAAGTACAAATAGTGACCAAAAGGGAGAAAAAGGATAGAGGGTGGCGGAATCGAAGATAAACGGGGCGGGGACAAGAATAGGGTCTAGGGGCTAGGGGGCCGCCAAAGGCGGCCTGATTACACCGATTAGATCACGATTTCACAGATATATGCGTGTTGACGTCAGACTTGTCACGTGTCACTAAATAAAAAACTATGAACATTCTGCTGATTTCTGCCAGTCCGAGGAAGGAGAAGAGCGCGACTTTTCTTCTGGCCAAAGAGGTATTAAGGGGCTGCGGGTGCGGCCAGGAAGAGTGTGAGATCGTGCATCTCTGTGATCTGGAACTGGATTTCTGCCTGCACTGCGAGTCCTGCCATGATAAGATCCTCAATTGCCCGATAGAGGATGATGTTCATGTGCTGCTTAAAAAGATGCTTAAGTCTGACGGGATGATCCTGGCCAGCCCTAATTACATAAACCAGGTTACAGGCGCGATGAAAACCCTTTTTGACCGGTCCAGCCATTTCATACACTGCAAGCGGCTTATGGGAAAATACGTGGCAGGAGTGGTAAGTTCAGGAAGCGGCCAGGATAAAGAAGTGACTGATTATCTGGCTTATTATGCCCATACCTGCGGGGCCCAGTATTCAGGATCAGTGTCTTCAGCAGCATATTCCATAGATGAGAAAAAAGAAGAAGCTTTTCAACTGGGCCAAAAGCTTTTATCAGATATAAAGGATAAAAAAGAATATCCTGACCAGATCAGGATCATAGAACAAGGCATAGAGCATTTCCGCAGAGTGATCGAAGCCAGAAAAGATGAGTGGAAAGAAGAATACCAGTACTGGCAGGACAAAGGCTGGCTCTAACCCCGTTGTCCAACCCCGAAGCTACGTCCGGGGCAGGCCCCGTAGGTTGGACAAACCGGCTTTTCCATTCCCGCCTACGGCGGGTGTATATTTATCTAACATTCTGTTCATAAAGTTTACAGATAAATGATCCCTTCCTTGCTAATAATCAATGATTTGAAGGATTTTGCCTGATATTCATATGGCATGTTTTATGCTTGCACTTATAAGCAAGGAGGAACGGTCATGAGAAATATATCTTTTACAATAATAATCTGTACATTTATGTGTTTTGTATCGGCAGGCCAGGCAATGGCCTTTTCTTTTTTTCAGGCTTCTGCCATGTACAATGATGTTAATAAGTACTGGTTTAATATTGCCGAGGACATAGATCCTAATGACGACAGAGATTCTAGAATGTGCTGGGCAGCGTCAGCCGCTAATATCCTTAAACTTACCAACTGGGGACTGGCCAGTGATATTGATGACGGCTATGACCTGGAATACACTATTTATCATGAATTTCTGGAAGCATTTACTAATCGCGGCAATTATCTGCAAACCGCTTTTGATTCTTATCTTACCTGGCATTATTCTGATATTTTTAATGATACTACGGGCATTGAGACTGATGATTATTATACTTCTGGGAATAAGGTCGCAGATCTGAAGGTAGTTTTAGATGAACTTTATGACGGAGATACTGAGTTTTACGGGACCAGTCTGATCATTACGAACGATGATTCCTGTCATGCTATAACTGCATGGGGATATGAAGAACTTATCGGAGGCGACCTTACTCTTTATTATACTGATTCTGATGACCACGTCACTGTGTTGAGGTCGACAATAATGCATCAAGCCGGTCTTAATGATTGGGAGATCCTATTAGATGAAGACCCCTGGGAATTAAGCTATTATGTGTCTCTTACTGCTATGCCCGGTACACAGATAATCCATGATAATCAGGTGTTGACTCCTATTTTGCCCCAGGACCAGAATTTAATACCTCTGGGCCTGGATTTTGCTGATGTCATACCTATGGACCCGATAAATCCTGTGCCTGTAGATAATGCCACGAATTTTTACAAAGGACTGAACCTGCCTATGCCCGGGCCTGTGCCTGAACCAGTACCTGAACCTGCTACTATACTGCTTTTAAGCCTCGGCCTTATCGGCCTGGCCTCTAAAAGACAGCGATTAGGGTAAAGCGTTTAGCGGAAAGGGTTGAAATAAATTATGAGTGATAAGTTATGAATTATAAATGATAAAAATCAGGGTATAGCAGATAGGGGCGTGCTTTGCACGCTGATTTATCTCTTTATTTTACATTTTAAACTTTAAAATTTACATTTTACATCGGTATCAATTCCCCTCCTTTTTCCCACATCCCGAAGCTACGTTCGGGGCAGACCCTGGTGATCTGTAGTCGCTTTGCAGTTTTAAACACCTTGAAAATTCGGTTGACAAGACCGAGATTTCAAAATAGCCTTCCCGCCCACACCTCGCAGGTGTGGCTCGGAAATTCTTGTAAATACTGACCTTTTCACCTTTCTTGTCATTTACCTGGACTGAGTATGCCCTCGGTATTCCTGCCACATTTAACGATATTGTATCTGAAGCGATTATAGGGGCTAATCGCTTCAGACAAGAGGGATCTAAGAGATGGTGGATAACAGGACAGACACTTAAAGACTGAAAATAGCCCCTGGCTACCCAAAAGTTAGCATTGTTCTTTAGAACGCATAGATGTTAAAATAATTTATAGTCTGCAACTTTGCAAAGTTAAATATGATATAAGCGTCAGGTACTTGTAATTGATTTATCTGTGTTTATCATAGGTTATCAGTGGCCATCTTTTTAAAGAAAGGATTGAATATGAACTACAAACAAACACAACCCCAATGGCCGATATCTGAAGAGGAATTAAGAACGAGGTATAAAGCCTGTAAAAAAGAGGAGAATATTGTTTCCGGTATCTGGCTGGTATTATTTTTTGCCTTTCTCTTTGCCTGCATTGCTCTGTCTAAAAATATCGAAAGCCTGGATAAAGGAATTCAGACCGGCCTGATAATTCTGTTCTTTGCTGTGTTGATCGGAAATTTGATTTTTATTTTCAAAACCATAAAATCGCGTATGCGCGCCTATGGCCTGGCCTGTCCGGAATGCGGCAAATTATTTACTGAAAGGACTATTTCTCACGGGCTTAAAACCGGCTGCTGTAATAAATGCAATAAGGAAATATTTCAGAAATAGGGTTTAGGGGCTAGCCCTTCGACAGACTTATAGTGAGCTTGTCGAACTACTCAGGATAAGCGGATAGCGTTTAGGCCCGCGCAATGCGCGTTGTCTGTGGTCTATGGTCTGGTGGCCGTGGGCTGTTGTCTAATATCACTTGCCTGTCCCGAGTATTTCCTCGGGATCTCTTGTTACATACAACAATCTTGTAGTTGAAGCGATTAAATGGTATAATTGTATCAAATAATGAAGCGATTAGAAAAGCTAATCGCTTCAGGCAAAATAGGTGGAAAAATGAAATATATCTGGCAATCTGATCCCTGGCCGAATTTAACCTGGAATAGTGATGTTTTGCTGTCCCCTTTGGGGAAGGCCCGTCATATGCAGGGTAATCTTCTGGGCAGGGTCAAGCGTTTAGGGTTTCGTCTGGGAGAAGAGGCGCATATGGATATTCTTACTGAAGAAGCGGTTAAAACTGCTGCGATCGAGGGGGAACGCCTGAATCCCATGATGGTGCGTTCTTCTGTTGCCCGGCATCTGGGATTGGAGGAAGCTGGTTTGATCTCGTCCACCCGTTCTGTGAATGGATTGGTAGATGTGATCCTGGATGCTACGCAGAATTATGATAAAGTCCTTTCCTCCGACAGGATCAAAGGATGGCAGGCTGCGTTTTTTCCTACCGGCTATTCCGGGCTGCATAAGATCCGCGTTGGCCAATGGCGGGGAAAAGAGCCGATGCAGATCGTGTCCGGTCCTGTAGGCAGGGAGAAGGTGCATTATGAAGCATTGCCGGGAGAAAAGGTCGATTGGGAAATGAAGCGGTTTTTGAGCTGGTGGAAAAAGAGCCGTGAAAATACCGACGGTATTTTACGGGCCGGATTGGCTCATTTTTATTTTGTGATCATCCATCCTTTTGAAGACGGTAATGGCCGTATTGCCAGGGCATTGACGGATATGGCCCTGGCCCAGGATGAAAAACTTGGTATCCGTTATTACAGCCTTTCTTCTCAGATCATGGAAGAAAGAGATGATTATTATGACATTCTGGATAAATGTTCCAAAAGAGATGACACAGATGTGACTGAATGGCTCATCTGGTTTTTAAAATGTTTCAGTAATGCTGTCATAAAGTCCGATAAAATAATCGGAGGGGTTCTGGTTAAGGCAGACTTCTGGCAGGAGCATGCCCAGGAGCAGCTTAATGACCGCCAGAAAAAGGTCCTGAACCGCATGCTGGATGCCGGTCCGGGAGGATTCGAAGGCGGGCTGACCACACGTAAATATGTGAGCATCGCAAAGGTCAGCCGGGCTACTGCTTTTCGCGAGATCTCTGACATGGTCGAAAAGAAAATATTGCGGCAGATGCCGGGCAAAGGCCGCAGTGTCCATTATGATCTGGTCTGGCCGCTAAAAAACAGCGATTAGGGTATAGCAGCCCTTCGACATAGTTACGCGCATAGCGCGTTGTCTGTGGACCGTGGTCGGGTCGGCCGTGGACTTTTTCTTTTCGCCTTTTATCTCAAGGAAGTATCAGATGGGAAAGAAATCGTGTTTGCTGATCATATTGGTTTTTGTTTGCGGATGCGCCAGTGCCAGGCACGCGGTACCTTTAAATCTGCTGGGCCGGGCCCAGGTGCCGGGTTTCCAGGACGTCAGAGCTTTCAGCGGGATCCCCAGCGACGCCTTTAAGAAAGATTTTATAGAACTGCTGGAACAGGAACAAAAAAAGGGGCTGTTTTCTTTTTTTGATAAAGATCCCGGTATTACTTATTCGATGCTGGCTATTTCCGGGGGCGCGGCCAACGGGGCTTACGGCGCCGGCCTGCTTAAAGGCTGGTCAGAACACGGCTCCCGGCCGGTCTTCAAGATCGTTACCGGTATAAGTACCGGGGCGATAATCGCGCCCTTTGCTTTTCTGGGAAGCCGATACGACAGTTTGTTGGAACGGTTTTATACAAAGTATTCCACCCGGGACGTTATGCTTAAAAAGTTTTTTTTCCAGAGCCTTTTAGGCAATTCTCTGGCCAGCACCCGCCCTTTAAAAAGCCTTATCGAAGAGTATTTTGACGGGGAACTGCTAAAAGAGATAGCTGCCGAACATGAGAAGGGCCGCCGACTTTATGTGGGAACGACCAATCTGGATGCCCAGCGCCTGGTCATCTGGGACATGGGCAAGATCGCTTCTATCGGCGGGCCCGGGGCTGTAAAGCTGTTCCGCAGGATCATCCTGGCTTCGGCGTCTGTCCCGATTGCTTTCCCTCCTGTATATATGGACGTAGAGGTTGATAATGAGATGTATGATGAGATGCATGTAGACGGCGGTGTGGTCAAACAGGTATTTTTTCTTTATGACGTTATGCAGGGGTTTGACCGGGCTATCAAAGAAAAAGGTATAGATATTTCCCGGATCAAATACAGGATCTATGTGATAAGGAACGGGTTTGTCGATCCGGTTTATAAAGAGATCCCCGACAGGATCATGGCCATCTCGGCGCGTTCGATCGATACTGTTCTCAATGTCCAGAGCGTGGGGGACCTTTATCAGCTGTATAGTTTTACCGAGATGAGTAAAGGTGATTTTAATCTGGCCAGCATCCCGCAAACCTATACTCCGCATTCCAGAGAACTGTTCGATCCTGTTGAAATGGCAAGACTGTTCGATCTGGGATATAAAGAAGCCTTAGAAAGCTACCCCTGGAAAAAGGCTCCGCCCGGAGCAGCAGCCTACAAATAAACAGTTATTTTACTGTGGTCTCTTCTAATCAGCTTATAGTAACCCGCCTTGAGGCGGTTTCCTTGCGCCGGATTGCCCTCAGTGTTAAAATAAAAAAAAGGAGAGAGCATGCGAAAAGGTTTTACGCTCATCGAACTTATAGTGGTTATCGCGATCATTGCTATTTTAGCGGCAATAATCGCTCCCAATGCGTTCAAGGCCATCGAAAAAGCAAAAATAAGTTCCTGTATATCCGATATAAAAGCCATTAAAACGGCGGCAATGGCTTTTTACGCGGACACAGGAACTATACCCTGTACCAAATGCGGGGGATGGGGAAAAGATCCCGGCTTTACTAAGTTAATTACACCTTCCAATTGCTGGCCTAATGAAGGAGGATGTGCCGCTGAATGTGTGAACGTGTACGGCTGGAACGGCCCTTATCTGGACAAATGGGACAGAAGCCCGTGGGGTGCGGGAGGCGGAGGGATGTATGACTGGGAAAAATGGCAGAACTACAGTCCCCACGGAGTAGGGACTACCTGCTCACTTTCAGGAATTGTCACCCTCGAGGCTTATGGAGCCGTGCCGGTGGCTTCTTTAGAAAAGATAGATGTTTTCCTTGATGACGGGGATCTATCTACCGGGTTCGTTTTTGTGGAGGGCGATCTGACCGATCCCGATTATTTGCAGTTTGTGGTCACCTGTCATTAAGGACAATAATTGCCGGAGGCATACAAGGTGCATCCTGATAAAACAGAGATGCTGGATACTAGATGCACGCATCGCGCCAAGGTTAAAGGATGAAGGATAAACTGGATGCTCGTAGTGTTTAGTTTTACCGTGGTCTGTGGTCTGCTCGCCCTGAGCAGTTCGGCAAGCTCACTACAGGCAGTTCGGCAAGCTCACTACAGGCAGTTCGACAGGCTCACTATAGGCGAAGTCGAAGGGTCGACCGTGGTCGGGCCGCAGGTCTTCTATGAGCTATAAGCCCACCTTGCCGGCGAGGCAGGCCAGGAACCATGAGCTGAAAAGGGAGTGACTTATGACTGACACAAATTCGAATTTCCGTCGGGCGGTTGTTGTTGCCTCTTTTTTGGTTTTTTTCTGCTTTAACATCGGAGTTTCTTACGCTCAGTCGCAGGCTGAAAAAGCAACAGCCAGGTTAATGGTCATTTCCGAATATCTGGAAGGGGCTTCTGACGATGAGGTCCGGGAACTGATAAAAGCCGGGGCTGAGGTGAACGCCAAAAATAAATATTACGTCACGCCGTTATTGATGGCTGCCCACGCCGGTTATAACGAAATAGTAAAGATGCTTCTCGATGCCGGGGCTGAAGTCGATACCCGGGGTGTTTACAGGATCACACCGTTATGGGTGGCTGCCCAGAACGGCCATATCGATGTCGTCAAAATGCTTCTCGCTGCCGGGGCCGAGGTGAATGTCGCCCAGACAATAGACAGTACAACTCCGCTCTATAAGGCTGCCCAGAAAGGCTATATCGATGTTGTCAGAGTTCTCCTCGCTGCCGGGGCCGACGTGAATATGGCAAATAAAGACGGCGCGACTCCTTTGTATGATGCAGTGAGCAGCGACTGCTATAAGCTTGTCAAAATGTTTCTCGAGGCCGGGGCTGATGCTAATGCTGCTGATGTCAATGGGGTGACTCCGTTGAGCTGGGCAGCGCGTAATGGTCAGAAGTATATTGTCCGGATCCTGCTTAAAGCCCGGGCCGATGTGAACGCCGCGGACATGAGCGGTTTCACTCCCCTGATCTGGGCAGTACACGGCGGTTATTATAAGATCGTCAAAATGCTTCTCGAGGTCGGGGCCGAGGTGAATGTCATGGACAAAAATGGCTACACTCCGCTGATGGCTGCTGCTCAGACAGGTAATAGAGATATTGTCAAAATGCTCCTTGAGGCCGGCGCCGAGGTGAATGCCAATGTATCCGTAGGGGAAAAGAGCTATACAGCATTAGGCCTTGCCCGGGACGCCGGACAGGATCCGATAATAGAAATTTTAAAAGAACACGGCGCCGAAGATAAAGAATAGCTCTTCGCTCTTTGCTCCTGGCGCTTAACCGTAAGACGTCCGCTACGCTTAGACGTGAGACGTCTGTTCCCTACAGTCACTTAGACGTCCTTTATCCTTGCGCATTGCGCGTTGTCCGTGGGCTGTGGACTGTTGTCTAATATCACTTGCCACTCTATAATAATACCTATAGAATAAAAAACTATGGATAAACCCTTGCCGGATAAAGGCGGATTTTATGTTTATATCCTTGAATGCGCCGACGGCAGTCTGTATACCGGTTATACCAATGATTTGGAGAAGCGCCTGGCAGTACATAACAGCGGCAAAGGGGCCAAGTGCCTGAGGGGCAGGAAACCGGTCAAACTGGTTTGGAGCAAAGAATATAGAAGTAAGAATGAGGCGTTAAAAGAAGAGGTCAGAATAAAGGCGTTGACCAGGATAAAAAAACAGGAATTGATAAGGAAAGGAGGCAACAGCTATGCCTGAATTCAGTAATCCATTTTCCGGTCTCAAAAAGGAACGCAAGCTGACAGATGCGGAGTTGATCCGGGCCATAAGGTTCATGATCGCGGCTGAATACGAAGCCATACAGCTTTATATGCAGCTTGCCGAATCGACTGACAACAAGCTGGCTCAGGAAGTTTTGAAAGACATTGCCGATGAAGAAAGAGTACATGCCGGAGAATTTTTAAGGTTGTTGAAGGAACTGGCTCCGGACGAAGAGAATTTCTATGCCGAAGGAGCAGAAGAAGTGGAAGAGGAGATCGAAAAACAATAAAGGGGGCGAAATCATGGAAGAAAATATCTGTAAAAGAGTCCATATGCCGGTTATCGGCGAAACAGCTCCTGCCTTCGAAGCGGATACGACACAAGGTCACATAAAGTTTCCCGAAGATTATAAGGGGAACTGGGTAATATTATTCAGCCATCCGGCTGATTTTACGCCGGTTTGCACGACTGAATTCATGACCTTTGCTTCCATGGAAAAAGAATTCGCGGCTTTGAACTGCAAGCTGATCGGCCTTTCCATCGACAGTCATTACAGTCATATTGCCTGGCTCAGGACCATAAAGGAAAAGATCGAATATAAAGGGATGAAGAATGTCGAGGTCAATTTTCCTGTGATCGCTGATCTGACCATGGATGTGGCCAAGAAATTCGGCATGGTCCAGCCGCAGGCAAGCAATGTCAGCGCGGTCCGGGCAGTGTTCTTTATCGATCCCCAGGTCAAGGTGCGTGCTTTGATGTATTATCCTTCGTCGACAGGCCGTAATTTCCAGGAGATCAAGCGTATGCTGATAGCCATGCAGACGGCGGATAAAAACAATATTGCCACGCCGGCCGATTGGCAGCCGGGAGATGATGTGATCGTGCCGCCGCCGGGAAGCTGCGGAACGGCAAAAGAAAGGGTTGATAGCGCCAGTAAAGAAGGCATAAAATGCCTTGACTGGTTTATCTGCTTTAAACCGTTTAAGCTGAAATAAAAAAAGCAAAAGCCTGAATTGCATATCGGGAAATTCGGGTTTATTCCAGCGAAAGAATTTGCCGGGGGAGATGGCATAGGCGGCACTACCCAAAAGTGCCGGGTTAGATGCTGTTAAGCTGTGCGGCAGCGTCGGCATAAAAAATGGAAACAGGTAAAAAGGGTCTGCCGACTATAGCCTGAACAGGAGATTTTAAAATGAAACAATGGTATGAATCATTATATGAGAACTACTCTCGCAAATACGATAAAGAACCCTTTGTTCAGGGGACTATGGGAGAGTGTGATTTCATCGAACAGGAGATAGATCATGATAAATCCTTAAAAATAATAGATATCGGCTGCGGTACCGGCAGGCACACGATCGAACTGGCAAAAAGAGGATACAACGTGACCGGTGTCGATCTGTCCGAGGATCAGATCAAAAGGGCAAAGGAAAAAGCCAAAGAGCAGGGTTTGCACATTGTTTTTGAGAAGCATGACGCCAGAGATCTCCCTTTCAAAGAAGAATTCGACCTGGCGATAATGCTCTGCGAAGGCGGGTTTTCTTTGATGGAAACGGATGAGATGAATTTTGCCATACTCAAGAATGCAACAAAAGCGCTGAAGAGTAAAGGCAAGTTCATTTTTAACACATTGAATGGCTTGTTCCCCCTGTTTCACTCTGTCAATGAATTTTATGAATCTGCGCAGAAAGAAGGCCAGTCCCAGTGTAAGGAGTGCTCTTTTGATCTGATGACCTTCCGTGACCGCAATACAGTTATGCTTGAAGACGATTCAGGCAATAAAAAAGAACTGAAATGCAATGAGCGTTATTATGTGCCCAGCGAAATAACCTGGATGTTAAAGACGCTGGGGTTCAAAAAGATCGATATCTTCGGCGCGAGGCTGGGAGCTTTTTCCCGCAAGGATAAACTGACCACTGACGATTTTGAAATGCTGGTTGTGGGGGAGAAATAGCCGCCTGCGGCGGAAGGGCCGTGAGACGTCCGCTCCCTGCGTTCGCTAAGACGAATCTGAACCAGGAGTTTAGTCAGAAGAATAAATAATTTAAGGCAGAGTAAAAAAGGGAGGATTGATATGAAGGTAGGGATTGTTATCTCGAGTAATGACGCTGAGACCTGCTGGAACGCTTTGCGCTACGGTAATTTCGCTCTCGGACAGGGTGATGAGGTGAAAGTGTTTTTCATGGGCAAAGGTGTTGAATATCAGAATATTAGTGATGATAAATTCAATACCATCGAACAGGCTGAAAGTTTGGTCCGGTCAGGAGGCAGAATATATGCCTGCGGCTCCTGCATTAAATTGCGCAATCAGGGCGGCACGGAAATGTGCCCGATCAACACCATGAAAGATATGTATGATATCGTTAAAGAATCCGATAAAGTGTTGACATTTTAATGAAAAAATTTATTACGATAAAACCCATAGGCATAATTAATACGCCCTATAAAGAACCCCAAGGCATGCCCATCTAGGGAAAGTTTGAAAGGGGAGTTACCGGTACTGCCAGGATATTTTCTGAATATAAAGCGGGCTTAAAGGATATAGAAGGTTTTTCGCATGTTATCCTGATCTATCATTTTAACCGTTCGAAAGAGGAAAAGCTCATCGCTCAACCGTTTCTCGAAGATGAGAAACACGGGATATTCGCCATACGCAGCCCGCACCGGCCGAATCATATCGGTTTTTCTATCGTAAAATTAAAGAGTTTAAAAGGCAGTATCATTACTTTTACCGAAGTCGACATTTTAGACGGCACTCCGCTCCTGGATATAAAACCGTATGTGAAGCATTTCGACAGCCGGGATAAGGTCAAAAACGGCTGGCTTGACAAACATTTTGAAAAGAGCAGGACACCCCGGAGAGTAAAAATTAAATAAGGAAGGGATATAATGAAGCGGTTTTTTAATTGGCAGATGACTCTCGGCAGCTTATTGATCGGGCTCTCTATCGCTTTTTATCTTTTGCATTATTCAATATTCCGCGACCCCCATCATATTTTTCTGTATCTGATAGGAGATATCGCTTTTTTATTCCTTGATGTATTGATTGTCACAATGGTACTGCATCGATTGTTGGAATACAGGGAGAAACAGTCGGTGCTTAAAAAACTTGACATGGTGATCGGCACATTTTTTAGCGAAGTCGGCACAGAGCTTTTAAATAGATTTTCAAAGTTTGACCCGGGGCTTACCGATATCGCGAAAAATCTTGTCATCACCAAGGATTGGAGCGATAAGGAATTTCAGTCGGGCCGAAAGGCGGTGAAAAATCACGCCTCAGATCTTAACAGCAAAGCCGCAAGCCTTGCCGAGGTCAAAGAATTTTTGGTGAGCAAAAGGCCGTTTCTTTTAAATCTGCTTGAAAACCCCAATTTGCTGGAACACGAATCTTTTACCGAGCTTTTGTGGGCGGTTTTTCACTTAACGGACGAGCTGGCTCACAGAAAGGATGTAACCAGGTTGCCGGATAATGATTATCAGCATCTGTCCGGCGATATAAAACGGGCCTATCAGCAGCTGATCTTGCAGTGGCTGGATTACATGAAACATTTGAAGCGCGATTATCCTTATTTATTTTCTTTGGCAATGCGGACAAATCCTTTTGATGCCAATGCGTCGGTGGAAGTCCAATAATACCGTGAATATGGCAAAAATCAAAAAAAGGATTGACCGGTTTTACACCTCGAATTTAAAGAGACGGGTAAATGATCTGCCTTTGCCGGGCGTGAGGGAATATGAGTAAAAGATTGGAAGAGATCTATCGCAGGAACGCTGAGTTCGAGAAGGAAGCGCCGTATAATTTTTGTGACCGGTGGTGTGAGCGCTGCGCTCATGAGAAGCAAATCCGTTGTAAACTTTATCTCGATGAATTCGAGCGCAGGGCTGCCTGTATCGCTCACGGAAGAGACGAGGATGATCCGGAGATAACCCAAGCTGTTTTAGAGGCTCAGTATGCGGGGTTGGATGAGAGATTAGACGAGTGTCTGGATAAATTCGATATAGATCCGGATGATCCCGCGTTTGAAGAAGAAATAGACAAAAGAGATGCCGTTGCTTTTGAGGACCTGCCGCCGGAAACACAAGAACGTATCCGGTCTATGGAGAATAGTCTTTTGGAAGCCACGGCAAAAAATTATGCTGATAAAACCCATGTTTTTTTGAAAAAGACGTTTTTCGGAAATGACGGGGCTGCGCCTGAGCTTAAACATGATTTGGAAACGGTCGCTTGGTATCATATGTTTCTTTTGGTCAAAGTAAAGCGTGCCCTGGCCGGGTTCCGCGGGCCGGCCGAGACGGAAGATATGGCGCTTTATGATGCCGTGGCCCAGTTCGAAATCTGTAAAAAAGCAGTCCGGGAGTCAGTGTTTGCCCTGCGGAAAATAAAAGACGGGTTCCCCGGTTTCGCTAAGCAGATCGCAGAGTTAACGGCTTTATTGCATAATATCGGCGAAAAAATAGAGATGTTATTGGGCAGCATCTAATCCCCTTATCATACCTGCCGTTTTTGGTATAATAATCAGACATGGGTAAGGCATAAAATAGATTAATTATAAAGGTGATGTATTATCACGTTTGGTTTATTACTAAGTATAGAAGAGATAAACTTCTGGGTAAGACAGATGTAATAGTAAAGAGGGCGTTTGAAGAAGTCTCCCGGAATAAGAAGTATGAAATTATTGCGATGGGAACCAATATGGACCATGTGCATATGTTGGTAAAAATACAAGATCGTACTACTTTGTCGGTGATGATAAGAGTTCTCAAATCAGTTTCTGCAAGAAAAGTGTTGGCAGGAATACCGGAATTTTGTAGAGCTGGAAGAGGACATTTCTGGGCAAGGCGTTATGGTTGTAGAGAAGTCCCGACTAATCAGGTAGATATTGTAAGAGAGTATATACGGAATCAGACCCCACACTTACGTGTGGGGAATGGAAGAAACCACATGCGTAAGCGTGTGGAGGGGGACTATGCCTAAGCTGTACATACGCAATAATAGGTGCTCCGATGCTGCGGGCTGTTCTGCAGAAGGGAAACACCGATCGGAGCGCCCAAAGGTGCTAACGGAGACGCTATGAAGCTGTACATACGCACCTTCGGGTGGCCGTTGGCCGATTTATAGTAAGTCGATGATGTCGCTTGCCGCGGCATTGGTGGAGTAATAAAAAATGAAAGCCATAAAAATCATAACATTAGTTTTTAGCGTTCTTTTATCGGGTTCGACTGCCTTCGCGTTGGATGTGGATACATCGCTTTTGCAGGAATATGACGCCGCGCTGGTGGTTTATAACCGTTCAACCGGCGAGACGGTTAACATTGATCCGGCGCTTAGCGCTCGCCGTCTTTCGCCATGTTCGACCTTTAAGATTTACAATACTCTGATTGGCCTTGAACTGGGACTTATTAAGGGAGCAGATGATCCGTGGTATAAATGGGATGGTGTTAAACGGTTTATCGATGGATGGAATCAAGACTTAACGCTCCGGGAAGCGTTCCGGGTGTCGGCTGTTCCGGCATATCAGATCTTGGCGAGGGAAATCGGCGAAGCCTGGATGAAGGACTATATCAATAAGATTGGGTATGGCTCAGAGGATATTTCAGCCGGGATCGATATCTTCTGGCTTCCGAGACCGGATACTACATCAATCAAAATTAGTGTTGATGAACAAGCAGCTCTTTTAAACAAGCTCCTAGACGGCAATCTTCCGTTCTCTGAGGATAATATTGCAATATTGCGTGATATTATGCTGGTTGAGAAAACCGATAAAGGCGCGCTTTACGGCAAAACCGGATCAGGCATGGACTCAGATGACAATTGGAATCTGGGCTGGTTTGTTGGTTTTCTTGAGAGTGGAGATACAACATACGTATTCGCTTGTAATGTTACCGGAGGGGAGACCCCATCCGGAGCAACCGCGAAGAAAATCGTTCAAGACGTCTTCAAATCCCAAGGGCTTTTATAATCAGCTGTTCTATAGCATAGCACAACTGTTCTACGCCATAGAACACCCATGTCGCAAATCTTGCATACTTTTTGCGACAAATAAATGTCCATTACCTTGAAATGTCCACTGGCGAGTGGACATTTATGCCTTGTCAGACTCGCAATGTTCACTTTTTGCTAATGTTCACTAATTAGTGAACATTACAGGTTGAGTGAACATTAGGGCTCGGGCATCTTGTCAGAAAAACTGTATACTTTTTCTGACAAATATCGGTTTGATATGTTGCCTTAATGACAAGCGTATATTTACAAAAGAGCATTAATATAAACCACGGCTTTTGTATTGGGAGTTTAACATTGACTTTAGCACAAATCTGTGCTATAAGATGCAATATGTGCAAACGAGGTAATCCTGTCAAAATAAGAGGAGTGATACCCCATGGACATTATTAAAAAATTAGAACTCTACCGTTTAGAAAATAAAATTACACAGCAGGATCTGGCCAAAGAGCTGGGCGTTGCTTTTTCGACAGTCAGCAGATGGTTTAACGG
Source organism: uncultured Planctomycetia bacterium (assembly GCA_964629785.1). Taxonomy (GTDB): domain Bacteria; phylum Omnitrophota; class Gorgyraeia; order Duberdicusellales; family 4484-171; genus CAZVRU01. The sequence goes on along the minus strand of CAZVRU010000003.1, from coordinate 17,682 downwards.
AAAAACCACCCCAAGCAAAATCCAGCAGTATCATGTGGAGAAATATTTAGCCAAACGAGAAGCAGAGATCGCAAAGGCGATAAAGAAGGGTAAATCATAATGAAATATAAAATATTTGTCAGCGGGGTGCAGAAAGAGCTTAAAAAAGAGCGACGGGCAGTGAAGGAGTTTATCCACAGGGATGCTCTTTTATCGGAATATTTTGATGTTTTTTTATTCGAGGATTCTCCGGCAAAGAGCAAGTCAGCGGAAATTGCCTACATCGAAGAAGTTGGCAAAAGGGATATCTATATCGGCATTCTTGGTTTGCAATATGGCGGGTCTGGTAAAGGTAAAATATCTCCAACAGAAGCGGAGTATCGCGCGGCCAAGGCAAAGCACAAAGAAATCTTGATTTACATCAAGGGACAAAATATTGTCGATAAACAAAGAGATCCCGGGATGAAGGATTTTATTGCCGTAGCGAAGAATCCCAAGTCAGGGCATAGTTACAAAAGATTTGATAATGTGACCGGGCTGACGGATTCAATCTATGAAAGTCTGATAGCGTTTCTTAAAGAAAAAGGCGAGATCGGAAAAGCTGGATTCGACCAGCGTATTTGTGAGGGTGCCAAGCTGTCCGACATTGACAAGGCCAAGGTTAAATGGTTTTTAAAGACGGCTCGTTCAAAACGCAATTTCCCGCTTGGGTTGGATGCTTCCGTGACTGACATTTTCATTCATTTGAAACTACTCAAGGATGGAAAGCTGACTAATGCCGCAATTTTATTATTCGGAAAGAATCCGAGCAAATTCTTTGATCAGGCAAAGATCAAGTGTGTGCAGTTGCCCAGCACTGAAGTGGTGAAGCCATTCACATCGTATCATATTTACGAGGAAGAGAACCTTTTTGAACAGGTCGATAAGGCGGTAGCCTTTGTTCTGGACGCCATTAAATTTCCGGTCATTCAGCAATCGCATACAGTGCAGGTTGCGCGGCCTCGGGAAATACCGGAGTTCGCTATTCACGAAGCAATCGTCAATGCTGTGGCACATCGGGACTACAATACGACTTCGTCAGTTCAGGTAATGGTGTTTCTTGATCGTGTGGAGATATGGAATTCTGGAACGCTTCCCGGAAATCTCAAGATTGAGGATTTGAAAAAGCCGCATTCTTCACACCCATCAAATCCAACACTGGCGAATGTTTTATATTTTGGCGACTATATTCAGCAAGTAGGATCGGGTACGACCGAGATGGTTCGCCAATGCAAGAAACATGGCCTTCCTGAGCCGGAGTTCGTTTCTGTGCGGAATCTTGAATTTAAGACGATATTGGCAAGAGATGTCTTGACGGAAACGAATTTAAGCCAAATGGGTCTTAATGACCGACAAAAAATGGCCATTAAACTTATTAAAGAAAAAGGTGAAATTAGTCTTTCGGACATTCAGGACTTTTATGAAACGACTACGCGTAAAACGTTATATCGTGATTTGCAAAATCTTGTTGATAAAAAGCTGATTCAAGCTAAAGGTGATCGGAGAGGCCGAAAATATACCCTTTAAGATTTGGGACATTTATGGGACATTTGGGACATCTTTGGGACATTTATGGGACATTGCGCGAATAGGGTAATAACGCCCCGAATGGGGTAATAAATAGGGTAATAAGAACAATGAACTACTGGTGGACATCGGATTATCACTTTGGGCATGCCAATATCATCCGATATTGCAACCGTCCGTTTGAGACGGTTGAGGAGATGAATGAGGTGATTATCCGCAAACATAACGAGAGGGTGAAACCTGAAGATACCGTATTCTTTCTGGGCGACTTTATCTTTAAAGGCGGGAAAGAAGGCGGAGAAGAACGCTACCGTGAGTTTGAGAGAAAACTTAACGGTAAATTCATATTTATCAAGGGCAACCACGACAGGAATAATAGCCTTAAGACGATCATCACAAAGATGTATATTCACCACGGCTCAAAAGATATCTGTATGACGCATCGGGCCGAGGACGCGGACCCGAATGTGCCATGGAATTTCTGCGGTCACGTTCATGAGAAGTATAAGGTTAAGCGTCTGAACGATAAGTCTTTGGTTGTGAATCTATGTGTTGAGGTCTGGGATTATTATCCGGTTACCTTTGAGGAAATCGGTTCTGCCATTTCAGCGTTTAAGAAGGCAGAGAAAAAAGGTGAGTCGGTGGGGGCTAATGGCTCATAATTGTTTTAAACAGCAACAGATTGTTTGCTAAAGTGAAGAATAGGGAAGAGAAGAAATGGCTAAAATTAAAGACCTACCAAAACACAAGCGGCCTAGAGAGAAGCTGTTAGAGCGAGGGGCGGAGAGCCTGAGGGATGCCGAACTGCTTGCGATTTTGATTCGTACGGGCAGGGCCGGTAAGAGCGCCTTAGATATCGCCAAAGAAACTCTCAAGAAATACCCTTTGACAAAACTTTTGGAGATTGCTCCAGATGAATTGACTGGCATTAAAGGTTTGGAAAGCACAAAAGCGATTGCGGTCAAGGCGGCTTTAGAGCTTGGCAAACGTGCTACGGGTGCTCTTGATAAATCCTACCCCATTATTGACTCAGTCGAACAGGCAGTTGTTCATTTATCTGACTTGCGGGGAAAAAAGAAAGAGCATTTTGTTGCGCTTTATCTCAACGCTAGCAAGCAACTTGTACATAAAGAGATCGTTTCCATAGGGACATTGACGGAAACAGTCGCGCATCCGCGCGAAGTATTTGAACCCGCAATTCGTCATTTTGCCGCATCAGTCATATTAGCGCATAACCATCCATCAAAAAACACAGAAGTATCAGACGCAGATATCAAGCTTACAGAAAAGCTGATTCAATCAGGCGCTATTTTGGATATTGAAGTAATAGATCATATTGTCATTTGCGATGATGACTATATCAGTTTTAAAGAAAAGGGATTACTGTTTTAAGGAGAACCATATGTCACAACTTGAAAATATTGAAGCAATAGAAAAGCGGCTCTGGAGTGCGGCGGATACTCTTCGGGCCAATTCAAATTACGCCAGCAATGAATATTTCATGCCTGTCATGGGTTTGGTATTTTTACGCCATGCTTACAGCCGGTATTTGGCGGTTAAAGACAGCATCGAGGCTTCATTGCCGTCAAGGGGTGGTGTTAAAAGAGCGTTAACAAAAGAAGATTTCAGCAAGAAATCATCAATCTTCTTACAGCCTAAAGCACAGTTTGATTATTTAGTGGGATTAAAAGACAGCGATGATCGCGCGAAAGCAATCATCGATGCAATGGAATCCATCGAAGCTGATTACGAAACTCTACGAGGTGTTTTACCGAAGCAGGAATATCGTGAACTGGATAATGAGATACTCGGACAGCTTTTGAGGGCATTAAACCCTGATGAGCTTAAAAAAGTTTCTGGCGATGTATTCGGAAGAATTTATGAATATTTCCTTACGCAGTTTGCGGATCAAAAAGCCCATGACGGTGGGGAATTTTTTACTCCAGTATCGCTCGTGTCACTTATCGCGAATGTTCTGGAACCCAAAAGGGGGACTGTTTTGGATCCAGCCTGTGGTAGCGGCGGGATGTTCGTTCAAAGCGCGCGCTTTGTCGAGAATCTGCATGAAAATCCGAACGACAAATTAGCCTTCTATGGACTTGAGAAGAACGGGACTACCATTAATTTGGCTAAAATGAATCTCGCGGTACACGGTTTGGTAGGTGATATCAAAAAAGCGATAACTTATTATGAAGATCCGCATGACTTATATAAAAAGGCCGATTTTGTTATGGCCAATCCACCGTTTAATGTGGATGAAATCGATGCTGAAAAGATTAAAAATGATCCCCGTCTGCCGTTCGGATTGCCCGGAGTGAATAAAAAGGGAAAGGTTTCAAACGGAAACTATGTCTGGATCAGCTATTTCTATAGCTACCTGACTAATAAGGGGCGTTGCGGTTTTGTTATGTCTTCGCAAGCGTCGAGTGCTGGAAAAAGTGAAACTAAGGTGCGGCAAAAGCTGATAGAAACCGGTCATGTCGATATCATGATTGCCATCCGTACTAATTTCTTCTATACCCGAACTGTTCCTTGTGAATTGTGGTTTTTGAACAAAGCCAAGCCAGCAGAGTATAAAGATAAAGTTCTCATGATTGACGCACGCAATATCTTTCGCAAGGTCACTCGGAAAATCTTTGATTTCAGTCCGGAACAACTCCAGAACATTCTTTCTATTGTGTGGCTATATCGAGGTGAGGCAAAACGTTTTCATGATTTGGTTGTGGGGTATATTTCAAAAGCGCTTGAGGAGTCAATAAAGAGCATTCCTTTAGCCGCGGATTACGACACGGCCTTTGACAAATTAAATAAGCAAGTCGCGCCGTTTATTTCTACACTTTCAAAAGACAGTAAATCGGCCCAGACAATAAAGGAGCTTGCGGCTTGCGTAAAAGCATATACGGATAATTGCCAGATATTTTTTCAGCTTGCAAATGAAAAACACGCATGGTGGAAGAAGCAAAATAAAGATAAGGTTAACCTTTTTGATGCTGTTAAAGAGTTGGAGTTGTTTGCGGAAGAAAACAATAAGTTAATTAAAGAAGCAGAGCTTATGTTTCGACTTATCAACAGGCTGATCGATGAATGCCTTAACACACACAATGCCAAAGAGAGCGAAGAATGGAAGACAAGAGAAATCGTTGGCCTAAAAAAACAGACTGAAGAGGCGCGTGATATCGCAGTTAATCAGTTGAAGATTGTGCGCTATTTTCATCATCAATCGGATTGGTTAACCGAGCGTTTTCCGGAAGAGGCTCTGCGGGATGTAGAGGGCTTGGTCAAGTTGGTAGACAAAAAAGACCTTAAAGAGAACGACTGGAGCTTGACTCCAGGAAGATATGTCGGTGTAGCACCCGAAGAAGAAGACCCGGATTTCGATTTTAAAGAAGCGATGACGGCTATTCATGACGAACTCGAAGAACTTAATATTCAGGCTAATATGTTGGCTCAAAATATCAGTAAGAATTTTAAAGGTTTAAAAATATGAAGAGTACAGTTAAGTTAAAACCCTTTTGCAAAAAAATAGGAAGTGGAGTTACGCCAAGGGGTGGAGATAGCGTATATATTGATCGTGGTGTTGCATTAATTAGAAGTCAAAATGTTTACAACGGTAAATTTTCTGAACAAGGTCTTGCCTTCATTAATAGTGATATAGCTCAAAAGATGAAGGGAGTTACTGTAGAAAAAAATGATGTTCTTTTAAATATTACCGGGGATTCTGTCGCGCGATGTTGTATGGTGCCAGAGAAAATATTGCCAGCAAGAGTCAATCAGCACGTGTCTATATTAAGAACGGTTAAGGATGGACTTAATCCTAATTTCCTTATGTATTATTTGATATCGCCATATATGCAAAGAAAAATGCTATCGTTCGCTGGGTCTGGGGGCACAAGAAAAGCTTTAACAAAAGAGATGATAGAGAATTTTGATATCCCAGAGATTGATTATACTTCTCAGCAAAAAATATCTAGTAATTTAGCGGCATATGATGACCTGATTGTCGTTAATAACAGTCGCATATTACTTTTAGAAAAAACGGCACGATTGCTTTTTCGCGAGTGGTTTGTCTATTGTCGTTTCCCGGGGCATGAAAAAGTTAAGATTGTAGATGGTGTGCATGTTGGATGGCAAAAAGGCCTTTTAGTTGATATTGCGGCGATCAAGAAGGGCAAGAATATTACATTTGAACAAGCAATTGAAGGTGATATTCCTGTTGTTGGTGGTGGATTAGAACCAACATATTTTCACAATAAAGCTAATGTGTGTGCTCCTGTGGTCACTGTAAGCGCGTCTGGTGCAAACGCCGGATATGTTAATTTGTATTATTATGATGTATGGGCGTCAGATTGTTCTTATATAAACAAGGAAACAACAAAATACATTTTTTATTTATTTTTGATGTTAAAGAGTTTGCAGACATATATAACGGGAATGCAAGTAGGAGCCGCTCAACCTCATGTTTATCCAAAAGACCTAATGAGATTAAAAATTCTAATCCCTCCCGATGAAATTTGTAGACGATTTGAGGCGTTAGTAACGCCGATTTTTAACTTAATAAAAAACATAAAATATCAGAATCAAAAGCTTGCTCAAGCGCGAGATTTACTTTTACCGCGGCTGATGAGCGGAAAAATCGAAGTGTAAATATGACTTATTTAAACGAAGATACTTTAGTGCAACAGACAACCGTCAACTATCTCCATGACCAGCTCGGATGGGAGTCTGTGTATGCCTACAATCAAGAAACGTATGGGCCCGATGGTTTATTGGGCAGAATCTCTGACCGGGAAGTGGTGCTTGCGCGTTACTTGCGGCAAGCGCTTGTAAAACTGAACCCCGGTCTTCCTGAAACTGCTTATGATGAAGCTGTTCGTCAAGTCAAAGATTACTCACAAAGCCAATCGTTACTGGCGAACAACTTCGAAAAATACAAACTCTTCAAAGACGGAGTACTTGTTTCGTTTCAAGGTGAACATGGGGAAATAAAAAAAGAGCGACTCAGGGTCTTTGATTTTGATGATACAGCGCGAGCAGTTAATAATCATTTCTTGGCGGTGAGGGAATTATGGGTCCAGGGTGATCTTTACAGGCGACGAATTGATATTGCTGGTTTTGTTAATGGGATTCCATTACTTTTCATCGAGTGCAAGAATATCCACAAAGACCTTAAACAGGCTTACGACCGGAATTTGTCCGATTACAAAGATACCATTCCCCATTTCTTCCACCATAACGCGATCATAATGCTTGCCAATGGAGATAAGGCGAAAATAGGATCCATAACGGCGGGCTTCGAGCATTTCCATGATTGGAAACGCCTGTCGGAATCAGATCCCGGTGTGGTTGATATGGAGACACTTCTCAAAGGCGTCTGTGACAAAGCAAATTTTATGGAAATTTTTGAGAATTTTATTCTTTTTGACGATTCGACAGGCAAAAAGATCAAGGTCCTTGCAAAAAACCATCAATATCTCGGTGTGAATCAAGTCATCAAAGCATTAAATGATCCCGCGAGATCCAAGGGTAAGCTCGGAGTGTTTTGGCATACGCAGGGCGCGGGCAAGAGCTATTCCATGGTGTTCTTTACAACTAAAGTGCATCGTAAAATCGGAGGTAATTACACCTTTTTGATATGCACAGACCGCGACGATTTGGATACGCAAATCTATAACACATTTGCAGGGTGTGGTGTGGCAGATAATGATAAGAATCCGTGTAGGCCGACAAGCGGCAAGCATTTGGCTGAGCTAATGACTCATCATAAGGCTTACGTTTTTACTACTATACAAAAGTTCAATCAGGAAGTCGATCCAACGGAAGGGTATACAAAACGTCCTGATATTATTGTGATTACGGATGAGGCACACCGCACGCAATATGGCACACTCGCTTTGAATATGCGCAATGCCTTGCCGGAGGCTAATTTTATCGGATTTACCGGCACCCCATTGTTTAAAGACGATGAGATTACTTCAAAGGTTTTTGGTGATTATGTTTCAACATATGATTTTCAGCGCGCGGTAGAAGATAAGGCAACAGTGCCGCTGTATTATGATTCCCGGGGAGAAACTCTTGGGGTCGCGACGACCGATATCAATGAGCGTATCGCTGAGAAATTGGAGCAAATAGAGGTAACAGATATCAATGTTAAGGAACGCTTAGAGAAAGAGCTTAAACGGGACTATCACATCATCACGGCCGAAAAGAGGCTTAATGATATCGCAAAGGATTTTGTCAACCATTACACGACAGCATGGGAAACCGGGAAAGCGATGTTTGTCTGTATCGATAAGCTGACCTGTGTGCGTATGTATGAGCTGATCAAGCAATATTGGGCCCAGAAGGAAGAGGAAATTGAAGCATCGTGGAAAATGGCCTCTGGCGAAGAGAGGGACTATCTTTCCAACCAGTTAATCTGGATGAAAGAAACAAAGATGGCCGTTATCGTGAGCGAAGAGCAGGGAGAAGTAGAAAAGTTTAGAAAGTGGGGCTTTGATATTAAGTCGCACCGTCAATTGATGAAAAATGGCTTTGAGCTATCAGATGGAACGCGAATCGATGTAGATTCTGCTTTCAAAAGGGAGGCACATCCTTTCCGCATTTCTATTGTTTGCGCCATGTGGTTGACCGGGTTTGATGTCCCGAGTTTGGCGAACCTGTATTTGGATAAGCCGCTTAAAGCGCATACGCTGATGCAGGCGATCGCTCGGGCAAATAGAGTCAACAAAGACAAGAATAACGGACTGATTATTGATTATTGCGGCATTCTCAAGAATCTACGAAAGGCGCTCGCGACGTTTACTGGTACCGGCGATAACGGCCGGCCGGGAGGAACTGGCCCGGAAGGTGTAGACCCCACAAAGACCAAAGAGGAACTTATAGAAGATCTGAAACAGGCTATTGAAATGGTAGTTGCTTTCTTGGATGAACGGAAAGCCCCGCTTGAGAACATTATTAGTGCAACCGGGTTTGACAGGAACAAAGCAATAGTTACGGCAAAGGAAGTGGTGAACGAGAATGATGAGACGAGGAAGAAATTTGAGGTTATGTGCCGTGAAGTGTTTATTAAATTCAAGGCCTGCCTGACTATTCCTCAAGTAAATAGCTATAGAAGCCAATATAGCGCGATCAACATTATCTACAAAAGCCTCCAGAAAGATCGGGAATTGGCGGATATCAGCGATATTATTAAACAGTTGCATGAGGTCATCGATGAGTCAGTCGATGTTTCATCTGGTAAATCAAAAGAACCAAACAAGCCCTACGATATAAGCAAAATCGATTTTAATCGATTGCGAGCTGAATTTGATAATGCCAGAACTAAAAATACAACCGTGCAGAGTTTGAAGACCATTATTGAAAAAAAGCTTCAACGCCTTATTCAAAAAAATCCACTTAGGACAAACTTTCAAGAGCACTACGAGAAGATCATCGCGGAATATAACAATGAAAAGGATCGTCAGAATATCGAAGCTACCTTTGAAGCGCTTTTGAAATTTGTGCAAGGCTTGGATGAAGAAGAAAGCCGTGCTATGCGTGAAGGGATGGATGAAGAGACGCTCGCTGTTTATGACCTTTTATTTAAACCGGAATTGACGTCAAAAGAAATTCAAAGAATCAAGAAAGTGGCTAAAGATTTATTAGATCTCTTAAAGGAAAAGCTGAAGAATTTATATAACTGGCAGGAAAAAGAACCGACTCGAGATGAGGTTAAGGTGTTGATTAAAAATTTCCTATGGGATGAGAAAACCGGTTTGCCTGTTGAACAGTACACACAAGGTGATGTAGATAAAATGGCTGAGGCTGTCTTTTATCATGTCTACCGGGCGTATCCCACGGTGCCATCGCCATACTACTCCTCTTATGAAAGATAAATGGACTCAAAAACAGAAACAAATCTTTGAAGGGCTTTCTTCTGTTGGTCCGGAAATAGCCGGTTTTTATGAAGCCGGTCTCAAAATATATTACGGTGATTGTCCTAATGGTTCAAACTTTTTAATGCACGCGGCAAGAGAAATCGATGGAGGGTTACGGGATATTTTGGCTGTAGATTTTGTTCCAGATGAAGAAGAGAAAGAACGCCACAAGAAATCGATATTGTTTTCATTAGGAATAAAGCAATTAGAAGGTTTCTCTTCAGAATGGTATTCAGTCAGTAGTAAACTTCATAAATATGCACATCGTAGAGGTGCGTGGAAAGAATCGCGAGATATTTCAGAGGTCAAAGAGGTCTGGACTAAATATGAAAATGTTCTCGAAAAATTAGTCGGTTCGTATTATGCCATTATTGAACGTATTGAGCATATAGGCACGCTCAAAACTTTAGAAGGCGGCCCTTTTGAGGTGCTTAATAATATTCTGTCTATCCCTTTTTACTCAAGCTATTTCTTTAGGAAAGAGACCGATGCAAAGTGGTTCCCATTATTAAAGAAGAAATTCTATTTCTCGCCAGAGAAGATAGAATTTGATGATTCTGGAAACGCATTGTTTTGGAGAGTGCTTGATTACCTCGAGCGCGTTTCGGAACAGGCTCCGCAAAATATCCAGTATGGTAAAGAATTAATTGATATTATTGAAAGCCTTGTTCAGTTTTCCTTAACCAAGAAGAGGGTCAATAATTATCATATCTGGTGGTATTGCGTTAAAATTCTGAATAATCTCCCGCCCGCCGTAATAAAAGAAAATCTTTCCATAGGTAAGTTTAAAGTGTGGCTTTCAGTGTGGACAGACCATTCGCTAGGTAGCGACCTGACCATTAGTGATATTGGAGAAAAATTGCTGCCCAAATGTTTGGGAGGTGACTTCGGCCCGGATTATATCTACGCAGAGAATATAGTTCTTGCTATTACCACGATTCGAGCAGGCGGAAAATCAAACGCCTTTACGAAACGTGATGATGCCTTAATGGAGTGGCAGGTTTATTGGATTTTAGACGCGTTCAAGAAATACGGACAATCGATTGGCCAAAAGTGTTCCGTTCGTATTGTTTTCGAATTAGCACAGAGATTGAGCAGGGCTTTAGAGTATAAACAAAAAGATCACTACACTGACTTGGAGATAGGGGATACAGTTTATCGACTCAAAGTTGAGAGGATCAGTGTTGATAGCCTGAAGTCCGGCGACATCCAGTTCCAAGATGATCAATATGCTGCCACCCTTAGCCAATTCTCGGAAGATCAGCTCAAGGAGGTAGATCGTGAGAAAGATTTCTGGGCGCTTCATAACCTTGAACCGCAAATTGATGTAAAGCGGTTCACATTTACCGCGTTAACAAAAGATGCTTTTATATCTGAGATTAAAAAGAATTTACCAGGGGACATTAGCTGGGATAGCGCAGATAAATATGAGCAAAAATTTTTAAGCATCCACGAAGGTCTATTCTCGGATTACTCTCACATATGGTGCCGAACATTAATAAGTGGGCCTGAACACGGGGATGGAGCTGAAGATGTGTTGACTGTCATTTTGCGTGATGTCTTGCTGGCTAAGTGCGAATCAAATCGAGAAGATGGCAAGAAGGTCTTAGATGCATTTTTACAAGAAAACAGATATCAATTCCCCATCTTCAGACGACTTGTTCTTTTGTGTGTTGATAAATTCTGGGCGGATTATAAGGGATATTTAGATAAATTGATCGAGGTTGCTCCGACCGTTTTAGCAGAATCTGATCTTGAGGTTGAAATGTATGATGTGCTTCAAAATCATAATTCTGATTTTGGCAGCGGGCTAAAAGATAAGCTGAAAGCATTAATAAATGATGTCCCGCAATATTACATAACCAAAGGTGATGATAAGCTCATCGCTTATTGGAAATATAAATGGTTATCACCCTTGCGTGAAAATCAGGAGTTTACTTCTTTGTATGACGAAGAGAAGCGAAAAGTTGAACCTAAGGATGATAAACCCTATGCTGTTGAAAGATCTTCTTTTACAGGGGGATTTGTGAGCCATAAATCCCCGGTTACAAAGGAAGAAATACTGCAAAAATCTGTGGCTGAGATTGTGAAGTATTTGTCTGAGTTTAAAGGGGCTGATTTGAGCCATGCTATTTTTGAAGGGGTACCCGATAAGGAGGGGCTGGCGGATGTTTTGCAAGCCGCGGTAAAAGAAGATCCTAAAAAATTTACCGATGAGCTTCAGGTTTTTATTTCAACAGACTATTTTTATTTGCATCGGATACTTCGAGGGATAAAAGAGGCGTGGAATGCTGGTAGCGAAATTGATTGGAACAACATCTTTGAGTTTAGCATTAGGTATTTAAGTAAGGGGAAAGATGCTGTTGTTGCCGAAGCGTTAAAGGCACAGGGCGAAGATAGCGGTAAAGGCCGCTATATTTGGATTGTAGAGGCGATTGTTGAATTGATTGGCGATGGTTCGAGGGATGACAAGCGCGCGTTTGATTTAAAATATTTTGATAAAGTAGAACAGATATTTGACTTAATTCTTCCGTTATTAAAAGGCGAGAAAGCTCCCGATACTCAGAGGGATGCGTTAACGTATGCTTTAAATACTACCCTTGGCCGGACGATCATGGCGTACGTATCATTTTCATTGAGAGTTGCTAGAGTCAAGAAGGAAGAAAGGGCCAAGAACTGGGGATGCGATAAATTTGAACGTTTCCTTCCGATTGGAATAGATGGGTATATTTGGTTCGGACGCTATCTGCCGCAAATGAATTACTTGGATAGCGATTATACGGTTGGCAAAATTAGTGATTTTGCCAAGCCGGATACGCCTGCTTTTGAATGGCAAATGTTCATGGAAGGATATTTGACCGGATCCCGAGTATACAAAGATTTGTATGATCTCATGAAGGGAAATTATAAAAAGGCTTTGGAGAGCACGATATTTAAGGGCAGAGCAGACGAAAGACTTGTGGAGCATGTTTGTATTGGGTATCTCCAGCTTGGGGAGTCTCTGAGCCTGAATAACGCAGACGGACAACCAAGTCTTTTCTGGAAAATGCTTGATGAAGCAAGTACTGAAGATAAGAAGAGTCGTTGGGAAGATGTTGCGGGCTTTTTCTGGTCTATATCAGGTCGAAAGCTAAAAAAAGAAGATAACGATGATCCGGAAGAAGCGCCTTCTGAAGAAACAAAAAATAAAGTTATCGCTTTTTGGCAATGGACTTTTAGCGAACGCGAAACAGTTAAAGAAAAGCTTGGTGATGCATACGGTTCATTTTTAAGCCGTATGGCTGAATTAACGATCTGGTTAGATAAAATCGATGAGGAAAGGGAATCGTGGCTTTTGCTTTCGGCGCCTTATATTGAAATTCAACATCGCTCCGCGTTTTTTATTGAATACTTAACAAAGTTTGATGACGAGGGGAGCGTTAAGCGTATCGGGAAGATTTTCTTGAAGGTTCTAGAGACTGCAACGCCGACTTTTCGACAGGAGGAAATTCAGCTGATTGTTGAGCGTCTTTATAAAGTGGGGGAGAGTGATTCGGCGATTAAGGCAGATGCTGACAATATATGCAATACCTATGGGAGAAGAGGAATTCATTTCTTAAAGGATTTATTTTATAAAAATCAAAAATGAAGGACAGAAGCGGTTTAGATGAAAATTGATCGGATAATATTTATATGTAAGAAGAAATTAATTCGTTTAATTGAGAGAATCCCCACCCAATTAAAAGATCAGAGCGAGGAAGAGAAAAACGCACCCTTTTCAACCATTCTTCAGATAAGTGGGCACCTACTTAGAAACTTGCCAATTAAAGATGATTCTGTGCGCTTTATTGCTAGCTACGCATATGCAGACGCTAAATCGTATTATTTATATGCAGTCGTCAGCGAAGTGCTTTCTTCATGCATGTCGTGTATGAGGGTTGCCAGTTGGGTGGAGGATTCTGAGGAAGAGATTTTGTTTGGTTATCCCAAGATGAATCCTGGGAATGAAACGATTTCCGGAGGTAGGATCAGTCATTTGCTTCACGAGAGCATCATAGATGAGTTTGAAGTCCGTTTTAGGAAGTTGCAAGAGTTCTTGTGTAATCTGGTTTGTTTTTCTGAAACAAATGAGCAAGAATATTACCAGCTCTTTTTTGCGGCCGAAGGATTGACGGACATCAAGTACGCCAATCAAGATATTACTGAATTTTTTGGCAATCCTATTGAAAATTTTACTAACCAGTCAAAGGACTTGTTGAGTAAGTGCAATGCGCTCGTAAATAAACTAGACAAGAATAAATGTTGGTTTCTTAGGCCCGGAGCGACTTTTGATTTAAAAGATCAGTCCATAATATCATCTTATCGACAGCGGTATAAAAAAGCCCTGTCGATTGCTACAGATGGAGAAAAAATTGTTTTGGGACCGACATATAAAGTCGGATATGGCGGCTCCAGTAAATCTGCCCATGCATTAATTGATGAACATTTCAAAGATTACTCATTCGAGGATGTAAAGCATGTCATACATAAAATTCCTGTGATTTGTCTTAATATTCTGCAAAGAGCGTTTCAGCTAGCAAATATCGAGTGCCCGAAGAATTTTAAGGGAATACTCGAATGCGCCGCTTCCGGAGAAGGCGCAACAATAGGTATTGAGAATGTAACCCGAAGAAAGTTGGATGTCGGGGACTTGGTGACAACGGATCTTTCTGATGTTGCAGAAATCTTGGAAGTGAATATTTCAAAGTATGGATATAAAAGTTACCGTGTTCGATATCTGATTAATCCAAAAATTAAAGAAATCAGTGAAGAGTGGTTGCCTCCCAGATATATTGGCCCATGCCTTCTGAAAAAGAAGGGTATTCGGAATTTATTTGTACAAAAAGTTTCTCCGATCATAGGAGATAAAACGATCGATTGGATTCAAAAACAGTCTGAGGATGCCTTATATACGCATGCAAAGACGGTTGTGATTAAAATGGCAAAAGAAGGCCATTTAAAATTAGTTTTTAAAGCTAAATCAAAAAAGTCTGCAGGCATGATTCCGGATAAGCCGCTTGAGCATAAAGATTAAACTCCAATTCCTGCAATTAACCCTCCAAATAATTATTACCAATTTGTAGTAACGACCCTCTTGAGAAAGATTCGCGCTGTTATAAGATAAAAGCGTGAGGGGGATTTGCTATTTTGTAGTAATGACCCCATTGAAAAAGATTTCAGATAGTCTAAGATTGAATATGAAAGTATAACGACCAGTCATTGCGGCCGCTTTGGCTGACTCGTCTAAACCCGTTACCGTTCGAACGGCGGTAACGGGTTTTTTTATTTTTGTCCGACACTTTCAGGAAAAAAGGGTAATACATGTAGTGGGGCTGAGACACTTTGAGAAAAAAATACGTATGTATGTAATGGGTGAGAAATTCTGAAGGAAGAGATTCTTCCCCTTCACTACGTTCAGGGTCAGAATGACAGAAGAATAGATTCCCGCTTTCGCGGGAATGACATGGGAGCAAGGAGAGAACGATGGAAGAAAAGTATTTTGAAGCGGGGAACATATATCTGGCCGCGTATCTGGTTCAGAAGGGGTGTGTGATGAAGGCGCTTTCCGGTTACGGCCGTCAAAAGCGCGTTTTATTCGAGGATTGCGAGAAGGCGCGAAAACTCGCGGATAAGTTTTTTAATAATTCCAAAGAGGAAGAACTTTTTCAGTGTTACCGCAAGGTTAAAGATTTTCTATTTCAAAACGGAGTGTAGAGAAATGACTAACGAGAGAAGAAAAGAGAAAAGGTGGGATATCGACAATATTCCGCAAGAGTTAAAAGACCTGCCGATATGGGTTGGATTCAGGTTTAAACCGCAAAAAGGTAGAAAGCCGAAAAAAGAACCTTATAACGCGGTTACCGGTGGTCATGCCCAATCTAATAATCCCAAGACATGGTGTAATTTCAAAACCGTTATATCAAAAGCCGAGGACTTAAAATTCGATGCTATCGGTATAGGGGTTATTGAACCTTATGTTGTTTGTGATATTGATAATTCAATAAAAGACAACGAAACTTCCGCATTAGCCAAGAGAATCATTTCAGAGTTTCCAAGTTATACAGAAATTTCACCGAGCAAGACCGGTTATCATCTCATCGGAAGGGGTAAAATTCCGAGAAATCGGACATTTAAAACCCTCGATGTTGAGATGTATTCAAAGATAAGGTTTTTAACAATTACCGGCAATCTTGTGGATGAAGAACGAAGTGTTATTTGTGATGTCGATGTAACTGACCTTTATAGTGAACTCACCGCTCTTAATGACGCTAATAAAGAGGAGAAGGCTTTATTGAAAAAGGTGTCAAAGAGCAAGGATAAAGAATTATTTTTCAAACTTTATGAAGGTAAATGGGAAGGTGAATATTCTTCGCAATCTGAAGCTGATCTCGGGTTTTGTAACAAGCTGGCCTTTTGGACAGGTAAGAACGCTGGGCTTATGGATAGATTATTCAGAAAGTCCGGCCTTATGCGGCCAAAGTGGGATGAGAAGCATTTTAGCGATGGCCGGACGTATGGCGCGGATGTTATTGCCAAGGCGATTGCCGGATGTGGGGATGTTTATAGCGCGGGCAGTTCATCAGACTATACGCCTAAGAAGATAAATTCCAATGAAGTGGCGGATGCCATTCTTGAGAAGCACCGGCTGATTAATTTCGCGGATACATATTATGAATACCGGAGCGGTTGTTACAGGTCGCTTTTTATCGAAGAAGTGCAGAAGTGGATCAAAGATGTATGCGGGGCGATGTTTTCGGCAAGCAGGCTTCGCAATGTGCTTGTGGCGTTAAAGACTGAAACGTTTATTAAGCCGGATATTATTAACGGTGTTTCATTTCTGAATGTCAAAAACGGGCTTTATGACATTGATAATATGCGGCTCGTTCCGCATTCAGCGGATGTATATTCGATCAATCAGCTTAATGTGACGTATCGGGACGATGCGGACTGCCCAATATGGAAAAGAAGTCTGGATCAGATATTTGATAATGATGCGGAGCGCATCGAGTTACTTCAGGAATTTTTTGGATATTGTTTAACGCGGGAAAATGATTATGAGAAAGCGTTATTTCTTTTTGGCGAAGGCGCGAACGGCAAGAGCGTTGTTTTGTATGTTCTTGAGGAGCTTATAGGCAAAGAGAATTGTTCATCGATCGCGCTTGAGAAGTTTAATGATTCGCATTATATCGCCCGACTTCGGGATAAGCTGGTTAATATCAGCCTTGAGACCAATGCTAAGACGAATGTTTATGACAATATGTTTAAGGCCATCGTTACAGGCGATACGATCTCGGCTGATGAGAAGTACGGACAACCGTTTCAGTTTAAGCCGTACTGCAAGCTTTTATTCTCGACAAACAATATGCCGCGAGTGGGTGATAAGAGCGAAGGGTATTATCGCCGTCTTTTGATCCTGCCGTTTAACCGTCAATTTAATAAAGAAGAACGTGATCCCAAACTTAAATACAAGATCGCTTCAAGCGAGCTTGACGGGATATTTTTGTGGGCGCTTAACGGACTCAAGCGGTTGAGGGTTAGAGGGTATTTTGAGGAAAGCGCGTCAATGCTCAATGTGAAGGATGAATATCGTAAGGAAAACAATAACGTGATCATCTTTGTTGAGGAGATGTGTGTTCTCGATGTCCACGATGATGTCAGTAAGGACGAACTTTATCAGGCATATAACAACTGGTGTCTTGATAGCGGGTACCGGCCGCTTAGCAAGATCACCTTTGGCCGTGAATTAATCCGGCAATATGCCTCGGTTAATAAAGGGCGATACAGTTCCGCGAGGACGTGGAAAGGCATCCGGCTTCGTAGAGAAGGTGAAGTGGATATTTCCGGACGGCCGTACTGATGACAGAAATGACAAGAATGACAGGAATATTCATTAATTGTGTTCTAAACGAGATAGAGGGTGAAAGGGTGAAAGGCAGGAAGGAAAGAATAAATAATTGTGGAAAAAGTTGTCATTCCTGTCATTTGGTACATTTAGAGAAGGGAGATTTAAAGTGTATTACAACTGGTACAGAAAAAAGAAAAAGAAGAAATGGAAGCCGGGATTCTGGGTAATCGCGCGCTTTCCGTCGCCTGATGGCAGGAGTGTGCTCTTGAAACTGTATGTAACTCCATCATCTTTTAAACAATGGGTCCTTACCATGGGGGTTTGCCGAGGGTCGGGCGAGGCGCGGTCTGTCAGTGA
>CAZVRU010000002.1:193434-197074 GCA_964629785.1 uncultured Planctomycetia bacterium | reverse complement strand
TGAACCAACGAAGCTCTACCCACCACCAAAAAGTAAGGTATTATAAAAGACGAAAACATTATCCGCCATCAGGCGGATGTATATCCCAAAATGCGCCCGTCCTGGCTGGCCATGGCCACTATGTCCGTTGCTGAACCAACGAAGCTCTACCCACCACCAAAAAGTAAGGTGTTATAAAAGACGAAAGCATTATCCGCCATCAGGCGGATGTATATCCCAAAATGCGCCCGTCCTGGCCAGCCAATCGCTTCTCTGCCTGTTGTCATCCCCCGCCGGCCGGGTTAGCACCATAAAGTTATGGGATTAGAAAAGACGAAAACATTATCCACCGCAGGTGGATGTATCTCCCCAATGCGCCCGTCCTGGCTGGCCATGGCCACTATGTCCGTTGCTGAACCAACGAAGCTCTACCCACCACCAAAAAGTAAGGTATTATAAAAGACGAAAACATTATCCGCCATCAGGCGGATGTATATCCCAAAATGCGCCCGTCCTGGCTGGCCATGGCCACTATGTCCGTTGCTGAACCAACGAAGCTCTACCCACCACCAAAAAGTAAGGTGTTATAAAAGACGAAAGCATTATCCGCCATCAGGCGGATGTATATCCCAAAATGCGCCCGTCCTGGCCAGCCAATCGCTTCTCTGCCTGTTGTCATCCCCCGCCGGCCGGGTTAGCACCATAAAGTTATGGGATTAGAAAAGACGAAAACATTATCCACCGCAGGTGGATGTATCTCCCCAATGCGCCCGTCCTGGCTGGCCATGGCCACTATGTCCGTTGCTGAACCAACGAAGCTCTACCCACCACCAAAAAGTAAGGTATTATAAAAGACGAAAGGCAGAAGAATTACCTTCTGCCTTTCTTGTACAAACGATTGGTACATGCGAATGCGCCGTAAAGGCGCGCGCCGATGAACTGCCGGTCTCCGTATTTGAGGGGGGGGTAAGGAGAATACGAAAACCTGTTCAGATCACAAGCGTGTATCGCATGTATCAAACGTCAAATTTTCAGGGTGAGGGGTATAAAAAGGCTACCCCTCTATTTAAAACCTGCGAAGGTTTTAATTATCCGGTTCTTTTTCTCAAAAAACCAAGGCCGATAAGTCCGGCTCCCAGCAGAATAATGGTCGATGGTTCAGGTGCTGGTGAAGCTCCGGCGTTGTGCGAAAACGGAGCAAAATATATTTTCGTTTTCTCGTTGCCGCTGTTACCGGCAAGAGTCGTTTCATAGGTATACAGGTCAAAGACCATTGCGTAGTCATGGTCCAGACCGGACAAGTCAATGGAAAAATCGTGAATAAAACCCGCACTGCCGTTTCCCGGATCAGCGCTGTCCTGCACATTGTAAATGCCATCAGCAGTATAATCGACGCCGCTGTAAGTTCCGTCGGGATTCAGACTGCCCACATCAAATGTAAACGAATAAGGATGATAATATGTGGGGAGCACCCCATGGCCGGCCAGATCATCGGGAGTTCCATAAGACCAGGCTGATATGTCCGAGCCGTCGATGCTTATGCTCACACCGGACAGATCAGTCGGATCAGCCAGACGATTCCCTTCCGGCGTCAGCAAAGAACAGGACAGGTAGAAAGGGTTGTCGCCCAGATCGTTGTCCTTATCGCTCCAGAAGGCCTGGAGAGTGAACGAGGATCCATGAATGAACATGCCCTCATCAAAAGGGTCGTCAGTATCGCCGTCGCCGTTATAATCCGCGTAATACGTGCCATCGACGATATTAAGCTGTAATTCCGGAAGCGAAAACGCAACACAGGGAATCGTTGCAAGAAAAACCACCAGAATAAAAGCTCTTTTTAAAATCATAACCCGCCTCTCTTTTAGAACATACCCTTATTTAAAATCCCCGAATTTTCTTATTTCCGGCTCCTCTTTCTCAAAAAACCCAGGCCAAGAAGACCGCTGCCCAGAAGAATTAGGGTCGAAGGTTCCGGTACCGGTGAATCAGCAGTAAAATCGACTTTCACCAAAGCCAGATTGTCCATCTGCGAATTGGCATTATTCGCTGTCCAGATCCATTCCGCGTCATAAGAAATTCCGGCTACCGAAGACCAGATATTGGGATCAGAAGGAGAATTTGTACCGTAACTTGTCGGCGTGCTCCATCCGGCTAATAACGACGGATCGCCGCTGGGAAAAGCAGCAGCCGCAGACTGTACTGCCAGCACGGAAAAAGCGCTGTTACCGGTAAGCAGCATATCTGTACCCGTTTCCTGGAAAGAACTTCCGGCAGGAAGCACCATCTGGGCAAGAAATCCGGCAGGATTATTGCTGCCGGGAGCCAGGCTCGAAATATCGTTCAATACCGCGAAATACAGGGTGGATGCGACTCCAGCCTCTACTTCCAGAGAAGTTGCGGTGGAAGTAGTCCAGGTACTGCTGACCGGGGATCCCCAGGAAGATGAGACATCATCCCAGATCCAGTAGACATTGTCAGCCGTGGCTGTGGTCATAATATCCACAGGTATGGCATATGCCCCGATAGAAAACAGGAGCGCGCCGGCAAACATCAATGAACAAAATATTTTTTTCATCCTTCCCCTCCTTAAATAAAAGAACCTTATCCTCTTTTCCTTCTGAAAAAACCTAAACCAAGCAAACCGCTGCCCAGAAGAATAAGGGTCGAAGGTTCCGGTACCGGTGCGGCTGAAACATGAAAGAAATCAGGATTGCTCGGATCAGGATTGGTGCCGGTAAGATTACCGCCGACATTAAATCCGATATTGGTAACATGCTCAAGATTCGCCACATTGCTCAGATCAACGACAAGCCGGGCGCATGATCCGGGATTGACCGCTGTCCAGCCGTTTTCATAGTAATTATCGGCTTCACCCTGATCAGTATATCCGGTATTAAGGTGGAGGTTGAACCACCATACATCTTCATTATCATTGAAAAGGGCCAGTTCGAAAGTATCGAATCCTGTCAGACTGTTTGTCGGCGAAATGCCCAGGGCAGCACCGATAACATCGGCAGTAGTGGCACCGGATAAACCGGTAGCTCCGGAAGTACCCCAGAAATTGGCACCTATCTGCATCTGAGCAAAAGGATGATACTGGTTGGCAGTCGACAGACTGTACAAACTTCCGAAAAAGCCTACATCGCCGGAAATGGTCTGTCCGAATACTGTTTCATCGTTTGTAACGACCAGATTACCCGACAGACTGCTCTCAGGATTCTCATAAGTCTCCCAAAGCATAAGCAAAGCTGTTTCATTAAGGGTAAATACATTAGCCATTGCTGTTATGCCGGATAACGCCAGAACAACACCCAAGATAACTGATCCAATCACTTTTCTCATTTCAGTCCTCCTCTTTTTAAGACTATTTGATCAGATTTTCAAACTCAACACAACCCATTTGTAGCAATGAGCATGCCAGATAGGCCCAATTGTGCCGATATTTTCGCCGTAAAATTTAACACTTTGGTAACCAGGTACTTACAGAACAAAAATTATCCGATTTCCTGTCTGCCAGAATAAAAAGAACTGCTTGCACTGTTAATAACTGTAAATTATTTTTACGCCTTTGTTGTCCTGTAACACTTTTAATGCTAACCAATTTATAATCAAAGAGATATATAAACAATCCCGGTAAATTTAATTTACAGTCGTTTTTTTT
>CAZVRU010000002.1:178101-193424 GCA_964629785.1 uncultured Planctomycetia bacterium | reverse complement strand
AAAAAAAGACGGGCGCTTTTCAGCACCCGCCTTCAAATAACAAAACCTCAGATTGCGGAGATTACTTTTTCCTGCCTTTAATACCGGCCAGGCCAAGAAGCCCGCATCCCAGAAGGATAAAAGTAGCCGGTTCAGGTACAGGATTATCGACATGGATCGTGCCGCCGATATAATCATTGGCACAGGTAGCTCCCCCGTAAAAAACATTGATATCTCCGCTGAAGCCGGCCGGCAAAAGATCTGCCGCGTTCAAAGAAAAATTGATCCGATAGGAAGGATTATTACCGATCTGGTTCCAATTCACTCCGGTCAGACTGCTGCCGACCAGAGACGCGGTTTCGATAGTCACTATGCGTCCATAATGCCAGATAAAATAATCGTGAGGACGGTCATACCCGGAGATATTCCAGGCAGACACATCATAAAGACTGCCGGGAACAAATCCTTCCACGCCGGTAAAAGCCACACCGTATTCATATCTGCCGTCGCGATCCAGATCAAAAGCAAAATCCGCAGGTTTAATGTCCCAGCCGGCAACGCTGTAGCCGCCGTAAGGCAGATTTGTATAAATATCGAAATTCAGGACATTGCCTGATTGGCTGAAATCCATCCCGTACAACTCAAAGGCAATATCGCCGATCCGATCGCCTGAATACAGGGTCGCGGCACTGCTGTATGGATCATTTATGGTATAAGCAGCAGCACTGACCATACCGATAAATAATGCCGTCAATGTAAGTAAAAATATTTTTCGCATATAAAAACCTCCGGATTAATACTGGTCCTGCCGCGATAGAGCAATTATGATGCCATATAGCCTTTTTAAAATAAAAAGAACTATATTTATAAAACTATGATTATCAAATATTTACATTACTAAAACAACAGTTTGATCTACAATGATTTGAAAATGAAAAAGATACAGAATAATCTGTTAATTTTCTTTACAAACATTATCGGAAATTCAACACAAATAAAACGGAAGAGTCCTATCCCAGCCAAGGAGAAAGGGGGTACTGCCTAACTTCGCATATCCCTTACGAAGAGAAATGGGAAGTAAGAGAAAAAAGCGAAACCGGCCCGTTCCCTAATTTAGCATTGCAAAACGGGGCATGAGACCGGAGAAATGAGAGATGAGAAAGGAGAAATCAGTCAGGAGTCAGGAGTTTGGGGTTTGGAGGAAGAAAAGAATATCCTTTTAATTCATAACTCATAATACATAATTCGTAATTGAATGACAGGTTATTGCCTGCTGACTTGTCGTCTTGTCGCCTTCTGACTTGTCGACTTGTAACCGGTCACTTGTAACGGGTATGTCATTCTGCTATGAGATTGATCTGGAATATGGGGAGAAGCATGGACACGGCCAGAAAACCTATGATCCCGCCCAGAACCAGGATCAATACCGGTTCAAGAAGCGAGACCAGGGCTTTGACTGCGTCGCGCACTTCTTTTTCATAGGAATCGGCCAGTGAGATCAGCATCGGCGAAAGATCGCCGCTCTCCTCTCCTACTGCGGCCATGTCCGCAGTTATAGCCGGAAAAAAATCGTCATCGACAAAGCAGCTGCTTAATGTCTTTCCCTGACGTATCTCTTCTCCGAACAACGAACATTTATGCCGGACATAACGGTTGGCCACACTGGACGATGCTACGTCCAGAGCTTCAAGCATGGGCAGACCGTTTTCCAGCAGAACCCCTAAGGCCTGGAAATAGTTGGCAGTCTCTATCTTCTGCAGGAGACCGCGCAGTACCGGGATGCGGATCATAAACCGGTCGATGATCAGACGTTTTTGTTCATTGCGATAGAAAGACTGGCCAACCAGAACAAAAATTATAAGTAGAATGATCACCAGCCACCAGAAAGAAGCCATAAAGTCACTTACTGCCATTACTATCAGGGTAGGCAAGGGCAGTGTTTGATTAAGGTCAGTGAACATCGATGCCAATTCAGGGATTACCAAAGTCATAAGGATAAAGATCGTGGCCAGGCCCACGCTCAGAAGAAAGGCCGGATAGGCCAGAGCCGAGCGCACCTGGGAATTTATTTCCTGGCGGCGTTCATGGGACAGAGCCAGGCGCTCCAGGGACCGGTCAAGCTGACCGCCTGCTTCTCCTACTCTGACGATGCTGATATAAAACGGCGAAAAAAAACCCGGATAGGATTCCAGGATCCGGGAAAACGGTTCGCCTTTGTTGATGCGGCGGCAGATATTTTCCAGGATATCTTTAAACGCAGAATTGCGGTATTGTTTTACCAGAGTCTGCAGAGCCCGGGACAGCGTAAATCCGGCCCGCAAAAGATTGGCCAGTTGGCGGGTAAAGGCAGTGATATCGCCGCGTTTAACGCGGGGCGCGGTTTTTTTCTTCGTCAGGGAACGGCAGGGGGCAAGCGACAACACATAAAGATTTTTACTCTGCAGGGCCAGGGCCGCGGCGCTCTGGCTTTCCGCCTCGATGACCCCTGTCTCGATCTTTTCCGGAGATGATTTCGCTTTATATTCGAATAACATGAATAGTCGATAGGCTATAGTGAACCGTCTATAGTCGATGGCCAATAGTCTATGGTAATGCCATTCAGTAATTTACTTCCTTTTAAAATAGTTTTGAAAAGAATGTAATTCCTTCGAAATCCCTTCACAGCGTCCATAAAGTAATTCAAAATCTTCATCATTAACATATCTTTGATCTTTGCATATATACAAACGAGTAGCTACTTCATTTAAAGAACCGATTGCTATTTGAATAAAGCGCTTCAAATCAGGATCCGAGCTTCTTCCTTCTCCTTCAGCAATATTCGCGCTTATGGATACTGCTGCCCTGTTCAGTTGGCTAATCAGCCCAAACTGCTCATGTTTGGGAATTTTTTTCGTCAATGAATATATATCGCTTGCGAATTTGACTGATTCTTTCCAAACATCCAGATTTTCAAATTTAAATGCCATATCTCTTACTATCGACTATAGGCTATCGACCATTGGCCGCTATACACTGTTATTAAAGCTGTTCTTCCTGAGTGACGCGCAGTATCTCTTCGACAGTCGTTACCCCCTGGACGACTTTCTCCCATCCGGTCCGGCGCAGTACTTTCATACCGTCCGACACTGCCTTTTGCTTTATCTGATGCGAGGGAAGTTTTTGCAGAGTCATTTCCCTCAACTCGTCAGTCATTTCCATTATTTCAAAAATAGCCGTACGGCCGTGATAACCGGTAAAACGGCAGAATTCACAGCCTTCTCCCTGGTAAAATACGGTGTCATAAGGAATTGCCCCGCCGCACTTTGCCCGGGTCTGCGGATCCGGGATGTGGGTTTTTTTGCATTGCGGGCAGATCGCCCGCACCAGACGCTGGGCAATCACCAGTACTACCGACGATGCTACCAGATAAGAATCGATTCCCATGTCAAGAAGACGGGTCACACTGGACGCGGCATCATTAGTATGCAGGGTACTGAAGACAAGATGTCCGGTAAGGGCAGTACGCACGGCCAGTTGCGCGGTCTCGGCGTCGCGGATCTCGCCGACCATCATCACATCCGGGTCGTGACGCAGCATCGAGCGCAAAGCATTGGCAAAAGTAAAACCAATCTTCGGCTCTGCCTGCATCTGAATAATACCGGGAAGCTGATATTCTATCGGTTCCTCGATGGTCAGGATCTTGCGGTGCGGTGAATTGATGCGGCTCAGGCAGGCATAAAGGGTCGTTGTCTTACCGCTTCCCGTAGGACCGGTTACCAGAACAATACCGTGGGGGCGCTGGATGATTGTTTCCAGTACGGCCCGGCCTTCGGCAGGAAGACCGAGTTGGGTCAGACCGATCACCGGCGATGTGCGGGAAAGAATACGAATGACGATACTTTCCCCGAAAGGCGCGGGTAAAATAGAAATACGCAGATCGAATATCTCTTCACCCATTTTTATTTTTATTCTGCCGTCCTGGGGGCGGCGCTTTTCGGCAATATCCAGATTGGCCATGACCTTGATGCGCGAGGCAATCGAAAGCTGAAATTTCTTGACCATGGACGGGGCGCTGATCTCATGAAGCATACCGTCGATACGATAACGTATGCGCAGAGAATCCTCGAACGGCTCCAGATGAATGTCCGTGGCCCTCTGCTTTATGGCGTCGGAAAGAAGCTGGTTGAAAAATTTTATGACCGAAGGGTCGATGGTCTGATTATCGATATCTTCATCTTGAACATCCCGGGTAATATCCATCTCGGCAGGCTGTTTCGATTCGATGCGCTCCAGGGTATCGGCGCCAAGGCCGTACAATTCATTTACTGCCGCGGAAATATCCTTTTGCCGGGACAAAACCAGAGAGAGATCACAGGAGAGAAGAAGTTTCAGATCGTCGAGCGCGTTGATATCCAGAGGATCGTGCAGGGCGATCTTCAAGCGTCCTCCCTCCCTGGCCAGGGGCATGAAATTGTAATGAGCAACGATTTTGGCCGGGATCTCACTGAGCAACGAACTGTCGACAGACGAACTATCGATACGTTCCAGGGGGATATTCAGCTGCCGGGATAAAAAATTCATCAAAGGCTCTTCTTCGACCACGCCTTTTTTCAACAAAATTTCGAGCAGTGAACCGCGGGACCGTTCACTCTCTTTGATACACTCATCCCAGAGGCCGTCACTGACCGCAAACTGTTTTTTTAATTCTCCTATCAAAGCATTGCTCTTCATCGGCCGCGTCTACTCCATCTTCCATTGCTCGATATCCTTGCCCTGTTTTTTCAGCTTATCAGCCATGGGCCCGCTCATATCAGCCTCGCTGGTCATGATCCGCGGAGTTATAAAGATAACTATCTCTTTTTTTACCGTACTGGTGTATTTGTTCCGGAACAAAAGCCCCAGCAGAGGTATATCACCCAATAAAGGGACTTTTGCCACTACGGTCTCTTCGTCATCCTTGATAAGACCGCCCAGGACAAGAGTGTTGCCGTCTTTGACAGTCATCACGGTAGTCGCTTCGGTGGTATCGATGGCCAGGGCATCGGTGGAAACCGTCCCCTGGCGCGGCGAGCTTACCTCCGGATGGATATCCATGGTAATAAATCCGTCTTCGGATATCTTGGGAGTGACCAGCAATTTTATGCCCACATCGATGAATTTGACCTCCTTGCTGGTCACGTTGCCGTCAGTATCGTAATGAAGTACTTCATAAGGCTCACTGGAACCGATCAGTATCTTGGCTTCTTCCCCGTCGAGAGTAACGATGCGCGGACTGGATATCAGATTCGCATCGCTTACTGTTTCCAGAGCCCGGATCGCTGCCTCATAATCATCTTCGGCGAGCACGCCGATCTTGAAAGCGTCGATATATGTAACCCCTGTGGGGACAGGCAGGTCTTTGGCCCCGATCTCGAAAGAGTTTTTGGTAGGATTGGTAAATTTCCAGTCTACCCCCAGGATGCGTCCTTTATCCAGGGTCATCTGCATTATTTTGGCTTCAATAAGCACCTGCGGTATTTGTTTGTCCCAATTCCGGACAATAACATCGATCTTTTCCATAAGCAGAGGCGGTGCGCTGACTACCAGGCTGTTGGTACGGGCATCGATAAGCACATCGCCTTCGGTCTGAGGAATGATCTCCTGAAGACTTTTCTGAACTTCTTCCGGCTCTGCGTAACTGAGACGATACACTTTCGTATCGACTTTTTTATCCATGGATTTGATCGTTTCTTCCATGGAACGCAGAGCTTCTTCGGTATCAGTGGCCACGATACGGTTAGTACGGGGTTCGACCTCGACCTTTCCTTTCGGTGATTTCAGGGTTATCAATAACGGTTTCAGATCAGCAGCTTTGATATGAGTCAGATCATATACTTTGGTGCTGAGCCGGGCAAACTGTTCCTGCTGTTTGAATTCAGGAAGGGTGTACACCTGAATTATCCCCCCTTCTTTCACATACGTGCAGTTATTGACCCGCAGGATAGCATCAAGCGCCTTTTCCACCGGCACATCCTGCAGACTCACCGAGACCGTGCCCCGGACATTTTTGGACGAAACGATATTGAGACCGCTTTGATCGGCGATCATACGGATGACATCGGCCAGCTCCATGTCTTTGACGTCCAGGGTGATCAATTTTTCATTGCTGCCGGAATGACTGAAGACCCGGCTGGCCGAAACCGGACCCGCCAGGGAAAAGAAAAAAAACACAGCCAGACATAAACAAAACGTTTTGTTCATCGGGTAACCTCCACTGTATTTGTAGCTGATTTAAAAATAACCCGGTCATCAAGAATACTCGTGACCGTATAATCACCGATAACATCACCTTCCAGGCAATAATACTCACGTCCGGTTTCCAGAGACCTGATCATGGCTGCCTTTTCACCGGCCACCGAAACGATACCCAGTATTTCAAACAAAGAAGTCTGCTTCTTTTTGACCGGCTGCGCCTTTGCCGGGCCGCGGGGGAATAATTCGCGGTTGTAAAAAACCTGCGGGTCCACTTCCCCCACCCCGGCTGTTTTCAAAACGTCTAAATACCGGGAATCCGACGTCGCCAGGGCCTGCTGCCGGTCCGGCGCGATAATTATACGGTACGGCTTCAGCATAATCAACACCAGATAAATGAACAGGGCCAGGGCCAGGGCCGCCAGGAAAACGTTCACTGCCGGTAAAACTCCTTCACCCCGGATAAAAGGCATTTTCCTGATACCGGTCCGGAGCTTATCGCGAAAAACGGAAAAACACTCTTTTCGGCTTTTAGCCCTCTGAGCCGTACCGGAAAATATCTTTAAAATATTGCGCATCAACTGTCTCTTTTTCATCTTTACTTAAACCCCAGAGCCTGCAGCAATAAGGTGGCTTTAGGAAGCTGGTCAATACGCTGAGCGTTTATTTCCAGCCTCTCGATACCGGCTCCGGGCAGGGCCTGCTGAAATCCGAAAAGAAAAGCAGCGATATCAGCCACTTCGTCCTGGGCTTCTATTTTCAGGGTATACAGCACGTAAACACCCTCATCGCGTGCCGTGACCGGTTTTACATTCAGTATATCGATACCCGAATCTTTTTTAACTGTCTCGATAACCCGTAATACGGCCTCGAAATCAGGCAAAGCGGGCATGGCCCGGACTACGCGGGAATAAATCGAATCGATATTTTCGGCCTGGGCCGATAGCGTAAGCAAACGCGCATATTTTTCCTGGCTCAGCTTTATCTCTTCGTCAAGACGGTTCATAGTCCGGCATATCCGGCGGATACCGGTATCGACAAGAAAAAAAGAAATTATTATGAGCCAGACCAGTAACAGGGTTCGTTCCTTTTTTGTGAATTTTATTTTAGCCAGCATCGCTTTTAAATTTTTCACCTTAAAACTCCGCTTTCAGCTGGAAATCGATACCCGACCCCGGCGAATCGTCATGTTTGCGGACCGCGTCTACGTTGACCCCCCTAAACAGAAAAGATGATTTCAGGGTCGAACTGAATCCCAATACCTGATCGGTATGCACGGCCTGGCCGGCAATAACTGCCGTGCCCGAACCCGGTTCGCCGGACAGAGCCAGAGACTCGAATTTGATCCCCTCCGGCGCCGTCGAGTACAGCCTGGCCAGTATCCCCATGATATACCGGGATGACAGCAGCGAACGGTTAAAGGCCTGAAGCTGAAGGTTCTCTCTCTGTAATCGCGCTGCTTTTTTACCTACTGCCGACATCTCGTTTTTCAAAGCCCGAAGATAAGCCTGTTTCTGCCTGACCTTCAACGACACGATATTAAGAGCGATGACCATATTAAGGACAAACAATGCGATCGTTACTGCCAGAATTTTATTGCGTTCGGTCTTCCGTTTATGCAAAGCATGCCGTTGCGGCAAAAGGTTGATGGCGAAAGGCCGGACAGGATCATGCCGGGCGCAAAGCACGGACAGGGAAACATCCTTTTCCAGGACCACCGGCAAACCGCTTCCTTCCTGAAGAGCCTGCGTGATACCCGGGATAGCCGCGGCCTTGCCGCTTAAAATAACCCGGGTTACGTCGATGGCCTGAACCGCCATAGCCGTAAGCGTCGCCCGGATCTCTTTCTGCAGGGATACAGCGTAATGTGTTCTTGCCAGCAGTGCGCCGCGGGTAAACAGGCACTGCCCCCGGCAGAATACTGCGCACTCCAGGGTTTCCTGCTCGCAATGAGCCCAGAGAACTGCTTCCTGATAGCGGAAAGCAAAAGCTTCGGCCAGAAGGCCGGTAGAAACCGTGCAGCGAGCGACAGTTACGCCGGCTTTTTTCAGCAGTTCGATATCACTTTCCGCCCGCTTTTTAGGCTGGGCATAAAGCAGAACTTTTGAATATCCCTGCGGGTCAGTCGCGATTATACGGATATCATGAACCAGCTCATCGGGTTCAAGCGGGAAAACATTTTTTATCTCATAACCTGCCATCTTTTTTATCTCGGCCGGATCAGAAGAGGGGAAAGAAAGAACGCGGCTGAATACCATTGCCCGGCTTACGGCACATACGGCGATCACCTCATCAGCGCCGCCCCGGAATAAAAAATCCCGCAGGGAAGAGATGATCTGAGCCTCTTTATCCGGGCAACGCTCCAATGACAGGCGCCGGAAAGAAACCGTATTATCTTTTTCCCGACAGGCACAAGTCAGGTCAATCGAATTATCAGTAAAGAAAATACCGGCTTGTCTCAAATCACTCTGTCTCCCAATTCACGATATCGTCACCGCCGCCTTCGGCGCTGTCAGGACCATAAGAGTACAAATCATATTCCCGGGTATTGCGAAGGCCCGGTGACAAATAGGCGTAAGTATTACCCCAGGGATCGATCGGCTGGCGTTTTATGTATGGTCCCCGCCAGTTTACCGGCAGCGGAGAGCTGGCAGGTTTAGTCCTCAATGCGGCAAGTCCCTGTTCAGTGGTAGGATAAAAACCGTTGTCCATGTAATAAAGGTCCAGGGCCGTGGCAATATTGGCATTGATGTCGGCCTGAGCCGCGGTTATTTTTGCCTGGTCCACGCGTCCGGTGAAACGAGGCACCACCAGCAGGGAAAGTGTAGCGATAATGACCACTACCAGCATCAATTCAATAAGCGTAAAAGATCTTATTCTCATTAAGCGCACCTCTTTCCTTCGCCACTCTTGCAGAGAATGGTTTCTAGTATATTTACTTTTTATTATTTTATCATTTCAGCGGAAAAATGACACAGGAAAAAAAACAGGCTGCGGTCGCAGCCTGTTTACACAGATCAGAACAGGCGAAAGGCAAAAAACAGGGTATAGCGTTTAGCCTTCGCCATACTTCGACTGCGTTTACGGCGAGCTTGTCGAACCGCTCAGCACGATACACTCAGGGCAAGCGGATAGCGATTAGGGGATGCGAATGCAAATTGCGGAATTAGCATTGCAAAATGGTTAAACGGTTAAGGCGACGACCCTTCGATTCCCTTCGATGTTACTCAGGACAGGTCACTCAGGGCTGTCCTGAATGGAATTGAAGGACGAAACCCGTATCGTCCAACGTTTAACGGCAACGTAAAAATATCCGGGAAAGAGACGTAAGACGTAGCCCAATGCCGATACGGGCATCGTAAACTTAACCGTAACCGGACTGCCGACTTGTCGCCTTCAAACTTGTCGACGGTGAGTAACTTGCAATTATTTACCGTGTCCTATCTTATAGCGCTTCATCAGATCGTAAAGGCTTACCCGGCTTATTCCCAACTCGCGGGAGGTCCGGGATATATTGCCCTTATGCTTGGCCAGGGCCTCCCGGATATACTGCTGCTCTATTTTTTCCCGGGCTGTTTTAAGACTGAAGGTGAAGCTTTCCGGAGTATTCTGGAACCCCAGATCGTGGGAATTGATCAGGGAAGAATTGCGTAAAATTACCGCCCGTCTTATTTTGTTTTCCAGCTCGCGCACATTGCCCGGCCAGGAATAACGCAGTAAAGATTTCAGGGCGTCTTTGCTGAACCCCTTTATTTTCTTGCCGGCTTCGCGGCTGTAAGCTTCCAGGTAATGTGTAGCGATAAGCACGATATCATCACTTCTCATACGCAGCGGCGGCATATCGAGAGAAACTACGCTGAGACGATAGAACAGATCTTCTCGGAATGTCCCCTCGGACATCCTCTGCTGCAGATCGCTGTTGGTAGCGGCAATGACCCGCACATCCAGTTCGATCGGTTTGTTCCCGCCTACCCGCTCGATGACGTGCTCCTGGAGAAACCTGAGCAATTTCACCTGCAGAGAAAGGGTCAACTCACCGATCTCGTCGAGAAATACGGTCCCCTTGTCGGCCAGTTCCACCTTTCCGATCTTCTGTGTATAGGCGTCGGTAAAGGCTCCTTTTTCGTGACCGAACAATTCGCTTTCCAGAAGATTTTCCGGGATAGCCCCGCAGTTGATGACGATAAAGGGATGATCTCTGCGGTTGCTGGCATAGTGCAAAGCCCGGGCCACCAGTTCTTTGCCGGTACCGCTTTCACCGGTGACCAGCACTGTGGCATCAGTCGGCGCCACCCTGCGGATCAATCGGAATAACTCCTGCATTTTATCGCAGGTACCGATCATTTCCGAAAAACTCTGTTTTTCCATCAGGGCCGCTGCCATTTGTTCGTTCTCTTTTTCCAGCTGCTGCAAATACAAGGCCCGCTTGAACATCACTTTTATCTCATCCAGATTTATCGGCTTTACATAATAATCGAAAGCCCCTTCGGCAACAGCCTTAAGCATCATCGGCTTCTCGTCGTTGGCAGTTATCATGATGACCTTAACGCGGCTATCGTGCTCAAGTATTTTCCTTAAAAGGGTCATACCCTCTGTACCGTCAACCGAACCGGGGATCAGGCTCACGTCAAGCGCCACCAGAGACGGGTCATGCTCATGCACTGCCTTAATCGCCGAATCATGATCGCTGGCCTCCACTATTTCATATTCACCGGAAAGAGCAAGCGTAAGCTGGGCCCTGATCCCTTCCTCGTCATCGACGATCAGTATAACCGGCTTTCCGGCCAGGACTTTCTTGTCAGATAATACTTTTTTTTCCATAATAAACACCTCACATTACAAGTTACGCACTGTCGACAAGTCTGAAGGCGACAAGTCGGCAGTCCGGTTACGGTTAAGTTTACGATGCCCGTATCGGCATTGGGCTACGTCTTACGTCTCTTTCCCGGATATTTTTACGTTGCCGTTAAACGTTGGACGATACGGGTTTCGTCCTTCAATTCCATTCAGGACAGCCCTGAGTGACCTGTCCTGAGTAACATCGAAGGGAATCGAAGGGTCGTTGCCTTTACCCTTACCGGCATCTCCCAACTCATTTCTCATTTCTCCGGTCTCATATTCTATTTTGCAATGCTAATTAACAAGGCGACATGTCTGAAGTCCGGTTACGGTTAAGTTTACGATGCCCGTATCGTTTTTCGGTTACGTTTACGCATCCGCTCCGCGGTTTTTTATTTACAATTCTTCTCATCCTTCATCCCAGTCCGCCTCGTCATTGAAAATGGCGGGCGAGACGGTCATCCCCCTGCCCCGAACGCAGCTTCGGGGTCGTTTTTCGGTTTTCTCATCTCTCATTTCTCCGCTCTCACATTCCATTTTGCAATGCTAAATGCTAATTCCCGCAATTTGCATTCGTATCCCTAATCGCTATCCGCTTGCCCTGAGTATGGCGAAGGGCTAACCCCTATCCCCTGTTTTACAGCGGCAAGCGCACGTAAAACACGGTTCCTTTTCCTTCTTCGCTCTCGACATCGATAGCACCGCCATGAGCCTCGACAATGGTCCGGCACTGATAAAGGCCGAGTCCGATACCTTTGCGTTTACTGCTTTGAAAAGGACGGAACAATTTTTTCTCCAGAAATTCCCGGCTCATGCCGGATCCGGTATCAGCCACTCTCACAACGACCCCCTTTTTTCCTTCACCTTGCGGAGCCGGCATAGATGAGGTGCCGATCGTGAGAGTGCCGCCTTCAGGCATTGCTTCTACGGCATTTATGACCAGGTTGATAAATACTTTCTCCATCAGATCCTGATCCATCTCTATGTCCGGGACTGGCGAAAAATCTTTTACTATTTTTATCCGGGCGGTATTTCTCTCCAGAGCCTGCGTCAGCATTTTCTCCAGAAAACGGTTGATGCCGGTCTTTTTTCTGTTCAATTCCAGGGTCTTGGGCAGGGTGGAAAATTTACCGATCAGATTGTTCATGCGCTGGATAGTACCTTCCAGCGTGGTAAAGGCCGCTTTACGGAATTGGGGTGAACCGAAATCGGCTTTGGCGTTCTGGATTATCATGGAAAGCATGGACACGCAATTTTTCAGATCATGAATAAGAAATGATGAGAACTTGTTGAAATTTTCCATTTCCCGGGAAGCGATCAATTCTTCGGAAAGACGCGCGTTCAGCACGCCTACCGCTACCTGACGGCTGATATTTTTCAGCAAATCGCGATCCTCCTGGGAAAATCCGCTGTCATCGGCTTTTTTGCCGATGATCAGCATGCCCAGTTTTTTCTGCCGGGCCGTGAGAGCGATAATAGCCGCCGCCTGTTTTTCCGTTAAAAATATTTTATTCCGGGCATATAGGTCAGGCGCGCGTTCCCGCAATTCGTCTATCGTGACCGCCTGACCACAGCGCACCAGCCATTCCAGAAGGTCATCCAGGGGAGTATTGTCGGTAAACCGGCTGGAAAAGGCTATATCTGCCCCATTCACATTAAGCACCTCCCGGACCATCGCCTGTGCTGCCATGACCAATCGGTCCAGCTCCAGGATAGTGCCCACCTGCTCACTGACTGCGGCCCATTCTCTTCGGAAATCATGTTCCCCCCTGTAAAAGCTGCGGTCCACGGCCAGCCTGGCCTGTTTTTTTATAACCGGAGAAAAAAGGAGAAATAAGAAAATAAAAAAGACAAAAAGCGCGGCCAGAAAAGAAAGAAAAGTCTGGATGTTGACGCCCATGACCATGAATATCTTGGCAAGAATGCCGATCAGCAGAAGATAAATGCCGACGATAAGAAGTGTCGCCGAGGTATAAAGAGACTGCCGGCTGACACGCACCTGTTCCCGGGGACCGCCTTTACTGAAAAAACTGAAAATGCCCAGACCGGAAACAACACATACGCTCAAAGAGATCAAAGGCAGATAGCGGGTATCGATATAAGAAAAAAGGAGAGCTATGCTGATCAGAATAAAATAGACCGCAACGACAAATCCCATCCAGCGCAGACTGGCAGTGATCTTTTTTCGCTGAATACCGAGTGATGAACGGTAGGTCAACTCAAAATTAAGCAGGGTAAAGACAAAATTTATCAACAGGTAGATCAATATCAGTGATCCGGAACGGTTAAGCACAAATCCGTAACCGCCGTATAACATATTGATATCACTGACAATTGCCTTCGTCGAAAGCAGCAACAGGCCCAGCGCCGAAACCAGCAAAAAAACCCAGAATACCCTCCACTGCCGGAACATTTCCCGGGCGTTATCGCGAAGAAAAACCAGACTGAACAATGATCCGGCGCAGGAGGCCACGATCAATCCCCGCAAAGCCCGCGTATGCCAGAGTAATGCCTGGTCAGGCAATCCGGCGCGCATAGTCATGGCGTGAAAGAATTCGACCCCGGCAAGGCCCAGTAAAAGTATGCCCAAAAAACGATAAGTGAACGACGTCCGGCGGGAAAACAGCAGGTACAGGCTGCCGATGATAAGTATGGCACTGCTGGCGGCAGGAAAGATATAAAGAATCACTCGGTCTCCTTTCTCAGGGCGGCTCGTACAAATCGCCTCTTTTCAATAAGCAGGGAATATGCCAATTGTCTTCAGTTTCCGCTGAAAATTAAATAAGTTCCAGGCTTATAAATATTTAAAAAACAATAAGTTACGAAACGTAACTGTAAATTTAATATACACTTGCGACTAAATTCATCCGGCAATGTTGTAAAAAATAAACAAAAGTAGAATAGTTTTAGATTTATATTTTTAAGTCTTTAATTAACAGGCATTTAAGTAAAAAAAATTTTTCCGGCAGAATTTATCTGTGTATAAATTTTGTACATTAAGAGTATTGATCCGGCAGGAATTCTGATAAAAAAAACAGACCTTTGACAGGTGTAACCCCATCTCCGGTCCTGGGCAAAAGGCTTAGATAAGGACAAGCGAGCTGGTCAACAGCGCCGCATCAATTGATCCTGTATTGAAATTCTCTGGTCTGTCCGTTCCGTACTACCGATACATTAATATCATTCTGACCGCGGACTTTCTGCAAAACCTGAAGAGCTTTCTGGTAGCTGTCTATTTTCTGGCCGTTGACTGTCGTAATTATATCATTGTCAACGAGACCGGCCTGTTCGACAACACTGCCTTCTTTTACCCCCCGGATACGCATGCCAACAGTCTTGTTCCCCACTTTCTGCGGTGCTACCTTTAAGGAACTTATTGTCCGGTAAAGACCAAAAGCATTTTCCAGCAAAGCGGCCTTATCAACGATTATGTGATCGCCGCGGGCAGCAATAGCATTATCCGGTGCCTGTGCAGCGGCACGAGCCCAGGCCCTGGCTCTGGCGCTCAGACAGAACTCGGCGGTTTCGCCGTCTTTTTCCAGTACTACTGAACCTTTGGTGATCTCAATGATCTTCGCCCCCTGAATGCTTTTCCCCAGACGGTAAATAGACTGCCGTCCGGTGCTATGATCTTTGATAAAGGCAATGGGATCTTTTTGCGAGCCGATGGCCACACCGAGCAGTTCAAGATCAAGTATAGCGCTTAAAGAACGATGCGTTGCGATCGACAGTGACTCCTTTTCAGGTAAAGCCTCTATGGCCGGCTGAAATTCCGCGGTTGATACTGCGGCATAAGCCAGCTCAGAAGACAACACATCAGCGTTATGCACTTCGACCGAAGGGCGATAACAAAAGCATATCAGCTGGATCATGGCCAGGATGCCTGCGGTTATTCCGATAAATGTGATCTCTTTCCGTTTTAACTGCATATCGCCCTCGTTTGCTCCTACCTAAGAGATACCATGTCTGGCTTACTTTGTCAACTCCATGTTGAAAATATCTCAATTGTCAATTGAAAACATATACCGCTGATTTTCAATCAGTTACATAAAACATTGCTGTCGCCGATAAAAATATCGTAAAATCTGCCGAAATTTATTCTCAATCTGTCACAAAGGCAATCGGCCTGGCCAGGCAGGCAAGGCTCGACTGCCGATAAATCTACAGTCAGAAAATTATCTAATCGAAAAAATAAACGGTTGGACCCGGGTGCAGGATTATTGGCTGTCAAAATATGACACACTGCAATAAATGAAACCAGCTTACTCCCCCTCGTTTTTTTATTGTTCCTGGCT
>CAZVRU010000002.1:133701-178079 GCA_964629785.1 uncultured Planctomycetia bacterium | reverse complement strand
GAAATGGCAAGAGGCAAAAAACAGGGTATAGCGTTTAGCCCTTCGCCATATTCAGGACAAGCGGATAGCGATCAGGGGATGCAAATGCAAATTGCGGGAATTAGCATTTAGCATTGCAAAATGGTTAAACGGTTAAGGTGACGACCCTTCGATTCCCTTTGATGTTACTCAGGACAGGTCACTCAGGGCTGTCCTGAGCAGGGTCGAATGGGTCATAACCTGCCTCGCCGGCAAGGCGGGCCGTTACCGTAACCGATATTTATTGCTTGTCGCCTTGTCGCTTATAGCGTCGCGGTGAAGGATTCGTGTCCTATGCCCGTCTTTTTCAACAGCAGGACAAATGGTTTAAGGCAGTTGCGCACGATCGATCTGGCCCACTCTCTTTTCTCGATAAACCGGGCTGCGCCAGGACCGTGGCGGTAATAGAATTTCACGAACTGGCTCCCCCACCAATTGGTGAGCAGGTATTCGTCCCGGAAATTCCTCAGAATATCGACATCTTTGGCCAGAGGCGTTCCATAGGATGCTGTGGCGATAAAACAGCCGCCGCCTCCGCCGCCGCCTCCGCCGCCGACAGTCGCTACTGCCGCGCCTGCCGTGCTGAGGCCTAATCCGAAGATCGAAAAATGGTTTACCGGCGCGCAGATCACGTTATCTTCCACATCGGCATAAGAGCCGTTAACTCTTTCCCAGACAAGGGTCTTCAGGTTGTAGTAATAGATAGCCAGCCGGGACGGATCAGATATGCCGGCAGTGTCAAGGTCTTCCTGAGTATAGGGTATCCTGATGGTTACCGGCACAACGAATCTTGTGCCGCTGGGCCCGAAATCTAAGGCGCTGCCGACTATTGCGCCTCCGGAAAAGGGCGGAGCGCTCTCGACTTTGGTCACACTTACGGTAGCCGGTATCGTCATGGCCATTGGCGGAATATTTACTTCTGCGCCCTCGATAGATGAATCCTGGGCAGCGCTTACCACCCCGCCGGTCACATTATTTATGTCCTCAGAATATGTCTCATCATCGGAAAATACCGTATTGCGGTTAAAGAATATATATTCCCCTCCCAGCCGTGAATCAGTCCAGGTCAATCCAAGATGAAGCCCGTCGCGGCTCAGGAATAATCCCGGAGAGGATTGTTCGGCAGTACCGGTATCATCGTTAACGATCATGTTCGTCTTGAAATTCTGCCCTTTATCGATAGACAGGGCAAAATAAACATCCCAATCCCCGTTTCTCATGTCGCTCCAGATCACGAATACTTCTCCATAGCTGTCGATAGCCACTACCGGATCTTTCTGCTGGCGCGGTATCTGGGCATCGTCATTGACCTGTACGTCAGTACGCCATACGCTTCCCTCCCGGGAAGAATCATAAAAAATATCCGCATCACCATTGTCGGTGCCTTCCCAGGCCACGCATACATCAACCGAATACGCGCCTATATCCTCGAACGGGCTGGCATCGAGACTCGGATTCCGGGCGCTGCCGCTGTCATTGACTTGAGAATCAACGGCAAAAATGCGCTGTCCGCTCATATCGAGTTTATTGACATAGATATTCCGATTGCTGCCTTTTTCCGCGCTCCAGGCCACATAAAGGTACTCACCGCTGTAATTCTTTTTTATCTGCGGCGTTTCCGGATTCAGGGAAGTTCCGTCGTCGGCCTGTCTTATAGCTGAGACAGCAATGTTCCAGAAAGAAGCCCCGAAATCGGCAGAGCTGGCGCAATATACGCCATCCACACCGTTGCGGTTAGCCCAGGCTATACCGACAATACCGCTGTCATCGGCTTCAATACAGGGATGGATCTGGTCCGTGACTCCGATGCACTGATCCAAAGGGATTATTCCTGTTTCGAAATCCGTATCCCCTGCCAGGCGCCGGGCAAAATAAAGGTCCCAGTTGAATGATTCGTTCTGGGTCTGCCAGGCGACATAAATATTGCCGTTACCGTCCAGGGCAATTGCCGGCCGCTGGCTTATGCCGCCGACCCCGTCGCTCAATTCAGTGGCATTAATAAAACTCTTTCCTCGGTCCTGCGATTCTACGAACCATATCTTGCCGCTGGGCTCTTCCTGCCATACGATATACACTCTGTCGCCGCTTTCGTTCATCACGATCTGAGAGTTATCCTGATACTGGTCTTCCTGAGCATAGGCACAGGGAAACAGGGAGCGGTCTTTTTCGCCGAAGAAAAGCACATTCTTCATCCATCCCAGAAGGCGGACATTGGGGCCGCGCAAAACCATGGCCGTAGTAAAAGAATAACTGTATTCGCTGAGGGCGTTACCGTTAAGATCTTCAGCGCTTACCGTAATCGTTATCCTCTGCTCATAACTGAACCGGTAATCCATGTCGCTGGGAGGGTCATAACGTATCGTATAGTCCTGAGGCGTTCCGCTTATGCTCACCGAGTTCGAATACTGGACAGGCAAAGCACAGGCATTGTCGGCTATAACTACGATCGGGTCAGGATCGCCTTCCCGCTGTACTTTTACGGTTATGGAATTACTGCTCACGCCTACGCCGTCATCCTTGACATGGAAGATTATGTTGGTATCCCAGGGCACCTGTACTTCGTCCGGCTCAGGGTTGCATCCGTCTACATAAGGCGCTGTCTGATCGACTCCGTCGATGATAATAGAAGCAGTCTCGCTGTCTGAACCGCCGTTTCCGTCAGAAACGCTGAAAGTCACCGAATAAGAACCGGCCTGACCGGTTGCCGGTGTCCAGGTAAAGGTCTGGGCGGAAAACGTGGCTCCGCCGGGAAGACCGCTTGCCGAATAGATCAAACTGTCGCCGTCAGGGTCAACGGCGTTTACCGTGAACTGGATCTGGACATTTTCCACTCCGCTGACCGGAGCAACAGCATCCAGTACCGGAGCCTGATTGACATTTCCGACCGTAATGGTGATAGTTTCCGAGTCGTTATCGCTTCCGTCAGTGGCCGTGAACGTCACGGCATAAGTCCCGCTGTCGGAAAAACCCGGATCAGCCGTAAAAGCAGTACCGTCGAAACTCATCCAGGTCTGCAGCTGCGAGGTCATGATCGTGACCGGATCAGCGTCAGGGTCGCTGGCGCTCGCTGTAAAGCCCAGGTGACCGCCCTCGGCAAGAGATTTATCGCCGATCGGGTTAAGTACCGGTGCCCGGTTCACATCATTTACGATAACGGTTATCGCTTCGCTGTCAGTACCTCCGTTGTTGTCATCGACAGTAACAATCATGTTATAGGATCCGGCCTGAGTAAACTGCGGTGTCCAGGTAAAGGCGGCCCCGCTGAAAGTCGCGCCGCCGGGCAGACCGGATATTGAATAGGTCAAAGTATCGGCATCGGCATCCTGGGCCGATACTTCGAACTGCAGTAATAAACCTTCATCAGTGCTTTTATTACCGACCGGGTCCAGTAGCGGCGGATTATTGGGTATCACCGCTGTTTCCCCGGCCGCGGCACTGGAACAATTGGAGATACCGGAAATATTTCCGGACTCATCCCGGGCCTTAATGGCAAAATAATATGTCTGGCCGCCGGTCAGGCCGCTGACAGTCATTGACTGGCTCGTACCGGCTGCTTGCGGCGCCGGCTCTCCGGTCACATCAGTGGCTGCGTCGAACTCAGCATCATTATCGATGGAAGATGTTGAATATCTGACAATATAGGCATTCGCTGTGCCGGAAGAACCGTCATCGCCGGGAGCTGTCCAGGATAGATCTACCTCGCCTTCGCTGCTTCCGGTTGCCGCCGCCAGGTCGTTTATGGCGGCCGGCGACACTGAATCGGCACTGCCGTTATATTCGGCAAGCACTTCCGCTGCTGACAATGCCCGGCTGAATATCTTTACACTGTCGATGCCTCCGTTCCAGTACCACTGGGAATTATGCATCCCCACATACACAGGATTCGGGGAAGTCGCTATAGCGCCTGAATAAGAGGCCTGCGCCTGCAACTGACCATCGGCATAAAATCTCATTGTATTGCCGTCGAACGTATAGGCGACATGTGTCCAGAGACCTTCCTGCGGAACATAACCGGTGTCCAGAAAACGTTCTGTACCGCCGATGTTCGTGTAAGCATAAAGAGTCCCTTCACTCCTTTTTGCCACTCCCCAGAGATCATTTTTAAATACGATATACCGCACATTGCCGTCATTGGGCTGGACCGGGCTTATCCAGGCGGAAATGGTCATCTGCGAATTCAGGTTAAGGCTGTCCGAATGCGGCACGTTCACATAATTTCCTGTGCCGTTAAAAGACAAAGCTGATCCGCTCTGGCCGGCTATCCAGGACGCTCCGACTATACTGCCGTCGTTATTGCAATCGGAAGAATCATTGGCCGCAGTACCTGAATTTTCGTCAAAAGCCAGAGACAGGACAGTGTCGGACAGCGTAGCGAACTGGCCTTGCTGAGAAGATTCATTACCATTTCCGTCGAGAGAGACGATCTCATAATAATAAGTCGTGCCGGCTGTCAATCCGGTCAAAGCCAGAGAATGGGCCTGGACCAGGTCCATATCGTCTTCAGACGAACCATAGGCAGCAGTCAGGCCGTAATCGACCTGAGAAGTAGCCGGTTCGTCGGTATTCCAGGCGATGACCGCCGAATTTCCGGTTGGGGAAATATTTACATCGGAGATGACCGGAGGTGTAGTATCAGGCACGAATACTTCGGTCGTAAACACATCGTCTCCGGACAGAGACTGGTTAGCTGAACTGTCTTTGCTGATCACCCGGAAATGATAGGTCGTACCCTGGCTGAGCCCGGTAACAATCACTGAATGGTTGATCGTGTAAGAAGCATCTTCGGCAATGATCAGTCCATAGCCGTCTGTCAGGCCGTACTCTACCTGAGATGTAGCCGGTTCATCAGTGGTCCAGGAAATTATGGCCGAAGATGAGGTGATACTGCCGCTGGCCACATCAGCTATCACCGGTGCAGTAGTATCCGGTTCAGTACTCGCATATTCATAGGCCCCGATATCGACCCCGCTGCCCTGCGGCCGTATAAGCCCGGCATAATCCCTGGTCACAACACTCAACACATCGGCCGTGCCGGCGTCCCGGCAGGGACTGGATTCATTTAAACGAAAATCATAAGCCGCGGCATTGACAAACTGCGGATCGGCATTTATCGCGTTCGTAGTCCATGCCGGTGCCGAACCGTTGCCATAATAACAATCATGGTCAGAAGAATGTGTCCCTTGATACATAATATCAATGTAATAATTGGTAGAATTTAACGAATGAAAAATATTATTCCTTGAAGATACATTGGAATCAACCTGATAAAGGACCATGGCAGCATTGGCAGAACTATATAGTGCATTATTAAAAAATTGTATATTTGAAGTAACACCGTTACCATCTGCCGTGTTAAAATGAATTACGCCTCTACCAAGCGAGGCCCCACAATCGTAGCAAGTATTATTCCAAATTCTAACATTTTGCACATGACTTGCGATGTGTATTCCAGCGTGTTCAAGATTGTAACAAAAATTGTCATGTATATCTACCTCATCAGCATATCCAGAGCCACCATCACTTGGGTGTATATATATGCCAGAACAATCCGTTCCAAGGCTATAAACTTCATTCCAAGCAATATCTATATGTTCCAACACTAAATCGCCACCTGCATAAATACCATGATCATACTTGTCGTATCCCCAACCATGTATTTTGCATCCATAAATGTAAAGATTGCTAATATTTGTTGGTGTAATTGCGGCGGCCCGCGCGCTTGTAGTTGGATAAATACCCTGTCCATCTATATCAAGGCCTACGATTCTATAATGACCAACTAGACTGCTTTGGATCCTTACTCCTATGCCCGTAGCTACAAGCTTTAACCTTGATAATACAGTATAACCCGTGTCGCTATAATTATTTCTCACAGTGCCGGAAATACCACCAGATAAAATAGGAGATTCTGTCGGGTAGCCGATGAAGGCTGTGTAGTTATTCTCCGAACCATTAATCCCAGGTTCTAAATATAATATCGAACCATAGCTATCGGCATCAGAATATATCCCATCTTTAATGTAGACTAAATCACCGCTGTTAATCTGCTGTCGCGCATAGGCTATCGTTGCCCAAGATTGCTCTGTTGTCCACCCATTGTTACCATCATTGCCATCATCATCAACAAAATAAATATTTCCTGTGATCCTCACATAGAATGGCAATGTGTTAGAAGCAGTTTCATCCACTGTCACACTTATCGTTCCATATCCATTGGCACAAGAGTTATTAAGCCAGAAAGTAATCCGTTCCATACCCCTGGCATTATTTGCGGTTGCACCCCATTCAGCATAATCAGAATCACTGGTCAATTGTACGCCATTGACAGTTACATAAGAACTGCCGCGGGAAGAACCAAAATTATTACCCCATATTGTAACGGCTGCCCCCTTCGTGGCTGATCCTTCCCACCCTGTCTTAGGCGCATCCGTTAAGTCGGAAAAATATAACACCGGATCTGCAGCAAAAGCCAATAACGAGAAACCTATTCCGACAAAAATCAATAATAATTTTTTCATATTCCTACCTCCAATGTTACTTAAGCAGCACTAAGCGTTCGAATAATATGTAACATATCACGGTATTTTTTTCAACACAGCGATGAATTAATTTCAACATATTTTTGAAAACAGCTGCAAGGCAAGCCACCCGGCCGATAAGATTGCGGTTTACTGTATGATATAAATCAGTAGGCATAATATTTTAAAACCTTTTTTCCCAAAAAGCAAAGCTAATTTATCCCCTGAAAAGCAAAAAAACTCAAAAGGGCTACCGGACAAAAGGTTGCAGATATTATAAAGACGAAGAAAATGAGCAGAAATGCGGAAAAATGATCGTGCTGTATGTTGTTCGTATTTACGAGCCGGCTCTCTTGATATACCACTCTACCATGCGCTTAAAACCATCCTCGAGCGATATCGAAGGTGAAAATCCCGCCCCTCTTATTTTATCGGATCTATGATGTGTAGGCGTATTGAATTTTTTTATCCGATAGGCAGTTATCGGAAAATTGTATCCGGTGATCTTTCCCATCAGATCGAATATGCCGGCCATGGCCAGCACCGGCCCCAGGGGCAGGCTGAACCTGGCTTTGGGATAGGAAAGGTATTTAAGTATCATATCCGTGATCTGGGCGGCTGTCATTTGCGGATAATCGGAATAATTATATATTTCCACTCCCGGTTCGATCTTTTCCAGAAGGAAACAGGTCGCATCCACTATGTTTTCCACATAGGCTACAGATTTGATGTTGTCACATTTGCCCACGGAAATAAAGCGCCGGCGATAAAGCGAATTCAGGAGATTATACATGTTGGCGTAATTCTCAGGACCGAATATCACAGCAGGCCGGATTATTGCTACTTTTCTTGCGGGATCGGCCAGAGCCCAGGCACGTATTTCATCCTCTGCCTTCAGTTTCGATTCCCCGTAATCACTTACAGGCTCAGGCTGCGTATCTTCGCTGGTGGGACATTCCTGGTCCCCGTATACTGCCACCGAGCTGTAAAAAACAAGCCTGTTAATGTTCAGGGCCGCCGCCGTCTCAAGCAGGTTTCTGGTGCCCTCGACGTTTACCTGAAAAAATTCTTCCCG
Source organism: uncultured Planctomycetia bacterium (assembly GCA_964629785.1). Lineage (GTDB taxonomy): Bacteria > Omnitrophota > Gorgyraeia > Duberdicusellales > 4484-171 > CAZVRU01. Next base: position 170,468 of record CAZVRU010000002.1, on the reverse strand, counting down.
GCTTACGCCGAAATCCTGATGCTCTGCTGCCAGATGGACAACGCATTCAGCCCCGGACATCATTTTCACCAGCTTATCCCGGGATAAAATATTACCTTCGCTGGTCTGATAGCCATAAACTTCGCCGTTGAGCGGTTTTTTGTCCAGCCCGACAACCTCATGTCCTGAGCTGATGAACTTTTTCACTATATAGCTGCCGACAAATCCCCTGTCACCCGTAACGAATATTCTCATATGTCTTTCTCCCCATCGTTATGCGAAAGATATTTTTTTATGTGCGGCACAAGTTCCTTAATGAATTTATCTAATACGATCTTGCTTTCCGCCTGGCCGGAACAAACCGGGGTAGAACATTTTATCAAAGCCCCGCTGTTGGGCCGGGAAAACAATTTATTCAAGATCATTCTTATCTTCAATTCACTGTAGCGGGAGGTAAAATAATCTTCGCTCTGAAAAAAATAGGCAAGGAGCTGAGAACTATTATAATTTTCGACAGCAAGCGATCTGTAAGAAAAGACAGTCCGGTCTTCCAGGATCACATGGTCTGTTTTTGACGCGATCACATCAGACCCCTGGCCTACTGAACAGCGTTCCGGAAGATGGAATTCCACGCGGTCATCATTATAATGAACTACGGTGAGCAGCACGCTTTCATTTTTTTCATTCACATAATACCGCATAAGGACCGACTCGGTCTCCAGGATATCTTTTATTTTATCTTCGACCGGCACGTCCCTGGCCGACCATTCGCCTATCCGCACAGGCAGATCGAATACGTTAATGTTCCCCGCCGGCGGCCTCGAATTATACAAAGCATACGCCGTCTGCAAAGCCGCAAAAACACTTAAGACAACAATAACGGTCAAAAGACGCTGCTCATACTTTTTCATTGCAAAATCTCCTTAAACCGAACAGCAGAATAAAACCGACGACAAAAACCAGTATCCCGGACAGGGTGTGAAAAAAACTGTCCACGGCGAATTCAGAACCATATATGAAAGCAGCGACCTCCAGCATGATCAGGCGCAGATAATTGGAAAAAACAGCTATCGGCACAGCACTGACAAAGATCAGGATCTTTTTCCATGTTCTGCCGTTTAAAAAATAAGCGAATAACGCCGCTATGGCCAGAAAGGCGATCAATGAACGCAATCCGCTGCAGGGCGCTCCGACAAAAAGTTTTGTATTCGGCAGTAATATTTCAGCTCCGTTGTTGGCGATAGGCATGCCCAGCCGGGACAGGGTGCCGACAGAAATACGGGTTACCAGCATTTTCAGAGGAAAGCTGATCCTGTTTATCACCGTAAGAGGCAGAGGGAACATCAGCAGTAAGAAAAAATACGGGAAGGACACCTCTTTCATTGTCTCTTTTCCCCAGAGAAAAAGTATAAGTCCGGCCAGAACCACCATGAGAGAAACTTCCGATAAAATATAGACTTCGACTATCGAACTGATCAATTGCAGAAAAAGCCCCGTGACAAGGATAAGCAGACCAGGCATATGGGCGATTTTTTCTATCCCGGAAAGCACATTCCTCTTTTGCCAGATCAGCCAGGCGGAGACGACCGGTATGAAAAAACCGTGTGAGTAATATGACTCCGGCCCTGTAAATCGGCCATAAAGCCAAGTAAACATATCTGAAAATATCCAGCACAAAATCGCAACCAGAGCTGATGTCCCAAAAGTATTTTTCCTACTCATGATTTTTTTTAACCACTTTTTTCCATAAATAGTGGTAATTTTTCTGCGACAACATTGTTTTTAAGGCTGTTTTTATCAAAAAAGACATCTGTTTAATGGTGCAGATGAACATCTCTTGATTAACAATCCGTATAAAATCATCCAAACCTGTCGAGGCATGTATAGAGATCCTTCCAACCATAAAAACCTTTTTACTGAATGATTTCGGTCTGCATCCCGGCCAGGATGAAAATATATATTTATATCCCAGTTGTTCTGCCCAACAGGGCAAAGAGGGATGAAAACTGCCCCTGGGCAGAGAGATACTCTCAACCTTTATATCAAACTTCTGCTCAAGTTCTAATTTAGATTTTTTTAATTCATCCTCCACTTCAAGAGACGTAAGCCCCCCCAGAGACCGGTGACTGACGGAATGTGATTGCACAACCCCGCCTCGCCTTATCAATTCTTCGATCTCGTCCCAATCCATGTGCCGGCCATCGCCAAGGTATCCGGTAGTAATAAAATGAGTGCTTTTAAACCCGTATTTTTCCAATACAGGCAAAGCCATATCCAAATCGCTTTTATACCCATCGTCGAATGTGATCATTACAGACTTTTCAGAATCAACATTTGCTTTCATAATATCTCCAAAAGTAACGATCTGAAATCCGGAATCATATAAATACTTCATCTGCTTTTGAAAATCACTAAGGTAAACCTGATATTCATGCTCAGGCCGACCTTTTACGATTTCATGATACATTAAGACCGGCATTGTCATCTAAAATAATTCCTATTCAATAAAGAGATGCCCCGTGCAAGGCCAAAAACAACATAGAGACATGTCAACGGGAGCAGGTATTTAAACATTTTATTCTTTAACGAACTGCGTAAAGCAAAAACAAACGATGTAAATATCATCACTCCCCCTATAGCTAAAGATAATGAAGCATTCAAAGTTATACATGAAAACACAAACAAAAGAGTCAAAAACAAATAATATAGGCTGAACAAAAATATTTTGCGATATTTTATTTTATTTTCATTTTTTTTCATGGCCTTCATCAAATCTTTACCATGCCATAAATCTTTTTTAAAAAACATTATGATTGAATTAGGATATCTAAGATGAATAGCATTAATTTTATGATTGTAAATGATTTTATATCCAATTTTTAAAATTCGATGACATAAATCAGAATCCTCGCAAACCGATAAAGTATCATCAAAACCTCCGGAAAGGTCAAAGGCTTCTTTTTTTACAATCAGGTTGGCACTTTGAAGCCAATTCGTTTCAAATCGTCCAGATAAAACCACGCGATTGAATGCCCAAGATTTTTCAATCCATGTGCTTTCCTCATTTACTTCGCAATTAGAACCTGTTGCTCCGGTAAAAGTATCAGAAAGCTCATTTACCGCCTCTTTAAGCCAGTCCTCCGTGACCATGCAATCTGCATCAACAAAAGCATATATACCGCCTTTAGCCTTAGATACGCCAAAATTCCTCAAGGAAGATATCGTCCCCCCTTTTTTAATATAAACCGTAGCGCCTAATTTCCGTGCAATATCTACCGTTTTATCTTCAGAGCCATTATCTGCTACTATAATCTCATAAAAATTCTTAGGATAAGACTGTCTCTGTAAAGAACAAATACATTTCTCTATGTATTTCCCTTCATTCAAAGCAGGTATTATAATTGAAACAAATGGATAGTTCTTCATAATTAATTTCGCTTTAACGTACCGGGTTCCAGACAGCTTTTCTTTTTCCCTTCAAAAAATCTATAATTCCCATCAGAATACCGAAATTTGTCACAAAAAAATAATGCGCTATGTAAAATATCCTGATTTTGATGTTATGCCTGGATAAAACATTTCCGATAAAAGAAGACAAATAAAATACATTTTGAAGCAAAAAAATGGTGCCATATAAACTGTCTCTGCTGATAAGGGGTATGTTTAATACATACAAAAATACAAGAAATAATGGCACAAGCAAACGCAATATCTTATGAGAAAACAGTTCCAAAGAGAATATACCGTACCTGAATGGATTAAGCAGACTTCTCATGTAAATGAGTCCCATGATATTCCTTACCGCGATCCGTTTCCGTTTGGACAATTCCTCTTCATTATGGCTTGAGGTCTCTTCACGACAGACCGCTTCCGGCTCATAGACAGCATAATAGCCGGATTTTTTAACCTGAAGGGGCATCATGAAATCATCAGCTAATTCTGCCGGAATCGGTTTATACAACTTTTTTCTGAAAGCATAAATAGAACCGGATACAGCAGTCAGATTGCCCAGGGAACTTTCCAGTTTTCTGAGCATCACCTCATATTTCCAGTATAAGCCCTCTCCTGTACCAACCGAAGACCCCGAAGCATTTACATATTTCAGAGCGCCGGCAGCGCAGCCCACTCTTTCATCGGCAAAATTCCTTACCAGTTCTTTGATTGCGTTCTTTTCATATATTCCCGTGGCATCGGAAAAAATTATTATTTCGCCCCGGGCTTCAGGCAGGGAAATATTCCGTCCTGCCGTCTTACCGTTTCTATCTTCGGCCCGTATAAGCCTTACGCCCCGATCGGCATATCCGCGCACTATTTCGTCAGTCCTGTCCGTTGAACCGTCCGAAGTAATGATTATTTCCAGTTTTTCTTCGGGATAATCAAGTTCCAGAGTATTCTGTATTTTCTTTTCTATGGATTTTTCTTCGTTGTATGCCGCGATCACAAAACTAACGTATGGCGTGATATCCTCATATTTAAATCTGATAGTCCGGGCAGATGCCATGAATTTGAGGAATAAAGGATATCCAAAATATGTATAAAGTATAAAGGATAAGCATATCCACAATAATGCCATAATTACCATTACGAAACTCCGTTTAAAAGCGCCTCATACAATATTTCGTATCGTTGTGCCATTTTCTGAGCTGAGAAATCTCTTTTAACTTTTTCGTAAGCTTTATTGCCCAAAATTTTTCTTTTTTCGAGTGCCCCCATCAGACCAGCTATGGTTCTCGAAAGAGAGCCAACATCCTGCGAAGGGACAAGACATCCGGTATACTCATTCTCAATGATTTCAGGTATTTGTCCGACTCTGCTTGCAATGATAGCTTTTTTTGCTGCCATTGCTTCAAGAAGGGCCATCGGCATTCCTTCTGTCAGGGAAGGCATTACAAATATATCGATCATACCAAGCAAATCCGGGATATCATCTCTTGTCCCTGTAAATATCACCTTATCCTGTATCTCCAAACTCCTTGCTAATAACTCCAAACTCTCTCTAAGCGGCCCATCGCCGACAATCAGCAATCTGCACTGCGGCATCTTTTCAGTTATTTCTTTAAACGCCCTAATTAAATATTCATGCCCTTTCTCTTCCGAAAGCCTGCCGACCGAACCGATTACCAGATCATTATCATGTATCCCCAGAGATCCTTTAGTCACAGGGACTTGCGGCATCGAAGCATATGCCTCGATATCAATGCCGTTTTCTATAAGCATAACTTTGTCTAAGGGGACACCTGCGGCCAATATTTCTTCCCGCAGGTTGGCCGATACCGCGATGACCTTATCAAAACTTCTTAACAGATGCTTGTCAATAATTTCATAAAATTTCATTTTCATATCTTTGCTTAACCAATTGTGACAAGTCGTTACCGATTTCACCTTTAACCCATACGCCGCGACCCAGCCGTAAAAATTAGATTTATAGCCATGGGAATGAACTATATCAATTGATTCATTTTTGATAAATCCCCTCAGCCGTTTTATTGCCGTTACATCAAACTTCCCCCGGCATTCAAAAAATCCGGTCTTCAATCCGGCCGCTTCTGCAGCCCGGACTACTTCCTTATGCGCGCCGGTACTGCTCCCCAGTACTTGCGCATACACCTCGTATCCCGAATCGCTCAGCGACCGTGACAACTGCAGCATAACTTTTTCGGCTCCGAAAAAACCAGCACTGCTTATTAATTGCAGGATTCTTAACCCCATAGAATTTACCCTCCGGTTCCTGCTGGCATCAAAGCGCTTGTTTTTTTCTGAATCAAAGCCTTTTCCTTACCCGCTTCGGATTTTACCAAATGCCTTATTTTTGATGTTATCCCCATAAAAACCCAAAAATACGAACCCAAGGACAGGTAGCTCCATCTGTTACCAAAAGCATTTGTAATTGCTACAGACAAAACACAGGCGCAAAACCCCAGGCCCATGGCCTTATAGAACCAATCAGAAGTACTGGTATACAGTGTCCATCCTTCCATAAAAGCTGAATAAAGCAAATACAAAAGCACAAGTAACCCTAGGATGCCAAGTTCGGCAAGCATTTTTAAGTAGTAATTATGCGTATCCAGCCATACAGAGTCCTGATAAACATATCTAAAAGTATTGAATCCTGTGCCGATCAATGGTGATTTTTGAAACATATCGATAGCCGCATTCCAAAGCGCTACACGTATGGCAGCAGAATTCTCCAGTTCGCCCTCTTCGTTCTGAGTCATATCTATCCGTTCCACCACTGAGATGGGCACGAGGCTCCGCCAAAAAATAAAAAACAAAAGGAGAAGTGGCAATATCCGTTTATCTTTTACAAATCCAATAAAAAGTATGCCCGCAAGCAGTGCGATATACGCTCCACGTGAATACGTATAGATTATGCAGTAAACCACTAAAGACATCACAAAAGCCAGAATGATTTTCTTTGTTAATGACTTTGTAAACAAAATTAAGCTCATCGGGATAAAAACAAAGTGGGCAAAAAATGCCCCATAATGATTTGCGCCAAGATACACAAAGAGGCCAGTCATCATATTCCGTGCTTTATGGGAAAAATGCCAGGTGTTCATCCATTGTAAATTGCCGCGAAAATAATTTGCCGCCCCCAGCAAGCCCAATATTAAAAGAATCGTAAGCACCATTATCTGTTTCTTATCCTTTAAATTTTTGAAAGTTAAAAACCAAATTAAAGGTAAAAGCATATAATTTTTCCAGTCAACCAAATAAGTATTGTGCAGATCAAAAGCAGCTCCTTCGTTTAAACTACCGATAATAAAACCCAAAAAAGTAAGTATCGATAAAAAAATAATTGGTTTCTGCACTATTGGCTTTCCCTCGGTAAACACACTTTTATCAATATTCTTCACGGACTGGGACTTTTCTTTTAGCAACCAACCGATCAATACTGCCATAATGATCAGGTCGTTCAGATCTTTACCCAAAGGTATGTGCTTTATTTTTTCAAAAATATTCTGATACGGCAAAAGTGGAAATAAAAAATATACCCCAATCACCGGACTTTTAAATATCGAAAGAAGGATAACTACAAGCGCCACGCTGTATACGACTATCGGCACATATTGAGATATTCCTAGCCCCATGATTATTCCTTATCCCCCCAAAAATTATCAATCAATTGTTTTTCCCAAGTTGAGCGTGTCCCCTTAAGTCCGAGAGCTCGCCACCTACCTACACACTTTTTTTCATATTCATCGATAGTCGATATTACTTTAGCTGGCACACCTGCGACTACAACATTCGGCGGCACATCTCTGGTCACAACAGATCCTGCGCCAACCACGGAATTCGGACCAATTGTCACATTCGGCAAAATTATACTGCTTACTCCGATAAAACAATTGTCTTTGACCTCAATTTTCCCAAATACATTTAAATCCTGATTCCCTTCCCTAAAAACCCAAGCGCCGCCATCATGAGTGAGAAAAATTACACCAGCCGTAATTGTACAATGATTTCCGATTTTAACTAAATACGGCTCCCCCGCTATTTTTTTTATATATATCCGATTTCCATTACCAACCCGATATCCCCGTTTTTGGAAATATTTTTCAATCGTATACTCATTATACCCCATTAGTTCAATCTTTTCTCGAATGGTTTCAACAAATAAAGAAATTATTTTGAATAATTTCATAAAAATATATTTATTGTATCTAACATTTACGTTTAGCCAACATTAGCAGCCAATATCTCTTCGTAAACATTTTCAATAATTTCAACCGTTTTTTTTACATCAAATAAAATTTCGACGCGTTTCCGACCTGCGGCACCCATTTTTTTTAAAATCAAAGGGTTTGCAATTAAATATAATATCTTCTCGGCCAATGCCCTTTCATCACCGGGTGTAACCAAAAAGCCAGTTAGCTCATCAGCCACGATTTCAGAAGGGCCAGGGATATCAGAGGCAACAACTGGTTTATTCAATGCCATAGCTTCTATACAAACCATTCCAAACCCTTCAGGAAATGTAGTGGTTGGAAATACAAAAATATCGAACATGGACATTAACTCACGTATATCATCCCTCCAGCCAGTAAAAATAATTCGGTCATTAACCCTAAATTTTGACGCGAGCCTATGCATCTCTGCTTCATAATCTTTGTCAGTGAAAACAGTGCCGCCAACAATCAAAAAAGTTACATCGTTTCTGCTTTTACCGACTATTTCCGCCGCCCTTAAAAATTCAGGTTGTCCTTTACCGTTAGTAATCCTACCTGCCATGCCGACAACGATATTTTTTGTTGGAATTTTTAGCTCTTGACGAATATGTTGTGCATTGCCTGATATTTTCCATGTTTGCAATTCTAATCCGTTATAAAGCAAAATCATCCTTTCTTGGCCAAGCGAGTCATACAGATGGAGAGCTTCTTTCGTAAGTATAAAAAATTTGCGCACATCCTTCACCAAAAACTTTTCTTTCGAGGTCAAAGACCTCGTATCGTGTAAATGGCAAACACATGGTACTCCGGCAAATTTTGCAGCCAATATCCCGGGGATGCCCGTTATGATACTTGAGTTTACGTCAACCAAATCAATTTTTTTTCTTTTGATAATAAGTACTAAACGTAGCGCCACAGGTACAATATTTAAAATAAATTCTGCCGCAAATACAATGTATGCGAGGAATTCTCGTCCCTTTATTTTCATAGACAGCTGCTTTAAAAAATTGAAATAAAAAATATTTACTACAGGTACTCCGCTTTCCCTTATTCCTCTAATCACAGGCCCGTTGAAATGGACAGAAACAATTGGTTTAATTTTATTTTTATTCATATGTTTCAACCATCCTGACAAACATCGGGCAGACCCCCCATATCCTGTTGACGGTTCATAATAAAGAACATTCAATTTTCTACACATTTCAGCCTATCTTTCCTATACAATAAAATCATTTTAAAAATCACTTTATTAAAATTCCTTTTATTTCTTTAAATACTCTATTATCAGCAACATAAACTGACAGCATAAAAAATAATACTAAAACTGGCAATGCAATAATAAAGGAAACTCCATTTGATATCCCATGAAAAAAATTAAAAAACAAAAAATTCACAAACTTAGCCAACCCAAACATGCATATTGAGGCTACTAAAGCAGTTCTCAAAGACAGCATCACGTTCATTACTCGCAGTCCCAATTCATTTAATATCCACTTAGTACCCAAAATAAAACCAGAAAAAGAAGCAAAGGAGACAACCCATGCAACTCCTTCAATCTTAAAATATCTGGCTGCAGGAACAATTAACAGAAAAAAGATAGAAACCTGCATGAAATTCAATATAAATGTTTTTCGTGATTTACCCCTTGACAGCAAAACTGCTTCATTGTTTGAAATAAGAGCATTAAAAAACCCGGCAAAAGCTAAAATTTTAAGTGCGGGTATCGCTTCTAACCATTTATCCCCATATGCCAAGACTAAAAATTTATCTCCTGAAGCTAAAATCCCTAAAGCAACAGGCAAAGCAATCATACTTGTCAGCCTTAAAACTTTCAGGTATGCTTTAATTAAATCTTCTTTATTGTCCTGCAATTTTGAAAACGCCGGAAATGAAACTCTGTATACTCTATTACCCAGATAATCACTTATAAAATTAGCGACATTAAATGCAACTGCATACAATCCTATACTTACCACGCCCAATATTTTGCCGACAAGAAGATTGTCCAAATTTCTCTTTAAAAATCCCACAAAACTGCTTAAAAAAATAAATTTTCCAAAATTCAGCAATTGTCTGGCTATATCCCAGTTAAAATACAGCCGGGGCCGCCACTTTGCGCAAATCCAAACAAAAACGATAAAGACAAACGCATTGAATATATAGGCGTACACAAGACTCCAAACCCCCCACCCATTCCTCGCCAACATTATCGCAACAATAGAAAAACATGCAGTTCCTGATAATTCTGCAATCGAAACCAGTCTGAATTTCATTTGTTTTTCCAAAAGGCTCAACGGGACTCTTGAAATCGACCATAAAACAAATACAAAACCCAAAGCACGTATAACCTTGGGCAGCTCATCATTATGCATCATTGATCCGATTAAAGGAGAAACTGCTGCTAATAATAAATACAGTATAATCCCCAGAAAAGGAATTATAAAAAGTGCTGTATTCGCAGCCTCATCAATTTTGTCTTTACGCTGTATTAACGCAGCTTCGATACCTAAACTTTTAAACAGACCAAAAGCCCCGATAACAACAAGAGCTAAAGCGAATAACCCGTAATTGGCAGGCCCCAGGATGCGCGCCAGAATTACTGTGGTACCAAAGGAAATGAATTTTTGCAAAAAACTCATGCCTACTTGCCATTTAATACCACTTATAGCTTGTTTCTTCAGACTCATTGCCTACTCCTAAGCTAAAAAATTTAGATGGCTTTGTTCGTTTGCATTAATTATATCTTCAGATCTTACATCAAGAAGAGCTTTAAATATCTCTAGACTTTCGCCGTTCTCCTGAAAATCATCTTCTGCAACCTTTTTTAATGCTACTTCCCTCGTTAATTGCCCGGCCCTTACCATCGAACTGTATTTAGTGGTCTTTTCGCCAAAACCCCATTTCTGCACTACCAGATAATTCTTCATGGGAGCAAAAAGGCAATCGATGTGGTCTGAAGAGCCGTCGGCTCTTTTTTCCCAGCCCAGTTCCTTATAAAGAGTATCTTTGATCGTTTTATCGTCCCAGACCATGAACTCGGGAAGAGATATCTGCTGCCGGTAGCGCCGTAAAGTGCCGTGTTTGAGGCGGCGGATTATCTTCTGCCGGCCGGTCTCTCCCAGAAAATCATCCATCTCCTTTTTCGTGATCACATTCCGGGCAATAGCCTCGAATAAATGGTTGTTATACGAATATATTTTGGCCCCTCTCGACTCTATCTGGGCGGAAAACCCGGAAACTATCAGGGGCACATCATACTGCTCTGCGATTCTGTGGACTGTAACCCAGATACCCATATCACAGGGGAAACAGAACTGGCCGGTCTTGAGAAAAAATTCCCGGTATAATTTACGCATTGTCTCCCATGGGGGGCCATAGCAGGCATAAGCCGAATCCGTCTTTTTAATTATCTTTTCTATATTCTTTATTGCTTCAGTAGTGCGCAAACCATTATTAAAATTTACGGCCAGGGTCTTAAGCCCGTATTTTTTGCGGCAGAGATAAAGAGTATAGGCACTGTCTTTGCCTCCGCTGAACGGCACTACGCAGTCATATTTTTTGTGCTGTTTTTTTGCCCAGGCCATGATAGATTCAAGTTCTTTGCCCAGCCGGTCATAATCTCTGTTAAGATACATTTTTTCCTGTTCATGACATTTATGGCACACGCCATTATCATCGAATTCGATATCGGGGTAATTTTCCGGCAATATGCAGCGGGTACATCTTTTCATATCCAGTCTCCTTTAATTATTTATCCCGGTCTTTACGATCAAAAAAGTTCAGCCAGAGCCGACTCGGCTATCGGATTGACATAATATCTCTTTAAAGCGAACAGATCTGAACTGCCGTTATTGGCACCTTTCATCAGGCTGACGCCTGAGCGATATCCTTCAGATTCAAGCAATGCTGCTATTTCCAGATTAAAATCATTCGTCCCGCCATTAGGATAGGCAAAATCCAGTATTTTTTTCGATAATTTTTCCTCGATGATTTTTTTTGAATCTCTGATCTCTTTGATCAGTTCCTCCCGGGAGAGGTTGGTAAGTATTGTATGGCTCAGACCATGGCTCCCGAAAGATATTCCGGTCTTGTTCATTTCCCGGATCTCATCCCAGTTAAGCGGTAAATTGCCGTCACAAATCTCTTTTCCTGATATTTTCAGACGGCCCAGCAGGCATGAAATGAATTTTTCTCTTTCAGCCGGCGCGAGAGTTTTAGCATAACGGATAGAATCTTTTATGAAGACAAGCTTATCCCGAAAACCGTTCAGCGGATAATCGTTACCGGTAAACTCAGCCATATCTACAGAATTTTGCCGGGTCTTACTGATCGCGGATATTATGGTGTCGAACCAGAAACCGGTTTTTTGTTCGATGGGGTCGACAGTTATGAACAGTGTCGCGGGAATTCCGTATTTTTTGAGTATAGGAAAAGCGTTTAAGTAATTATCCCTGTACCCGTCATCAAAAGTGATCACGACGGCATTAGGGGGGATCTCCTCTGCCCCCTCCAGCATTTGCAAAGCATCCTCAAGGGAAATAACACTGCAGTGCTTTTTGATATAACGTACCTGCCTTTCGAAAAAATCGATTTTTACATTCATTCCCAGCGGGTCGAAATGATCGTTGTTTACCCGGTGATAGGCAATGATCTTTATGCCTTTATCGGGATTCAAAAATATTTTATACAAACGGAACAGGCCGGAATAGCGCGCAAAGCCGCGCAGCATTTTTCGCAAAAAATATGAAATATTGTTTATCGCCGACACAGGTGCCTTTTTCCGGGTTTTCTCCTTTAAGAGCTCTTCATAAAACCTTTCCATTGTTTCGATCATCTTATCCATCAAAAACACATCCCGCGCTCTTTTTCTCCCTGATTCACCCATTTGCCGGGCCGTATCGGGCTCATTTAAAAGTTTCAATATCGCTTCTGCCAGCTTTTCCGGATCACGGGGCGGGACAAGCATCCCGGTCTTACCGTCGATCACTGCTTCAGGCGTGCCGCCGCTGTTAGTGGCTACCATAGGCTTACCTGAAGCCATTGCCTCAAGCGCGGCATTGGGGAACCCCTCGTTTATGGATGAGAGGACCGATATATTCATCAGGGAAAGTACAGCCGGAGTATCCAAGCGGCCGCCGGTAAAAATAACATTGTTCCCCACGCCCAGTTTTTCCACCAGATCTTTCAGTTCGACGTAATAAGCCATGGTCTCTTCATACCAGCCGACTATTAAAAAAGAAACATCGGTATATTCTTTCAAAACCCGGGCCGCGGCCTCTATAAAATACTGATGTCCTTTGATCGGCCGAAGTGCCGCCAGCATACCCACTATCTTATGCCCCTTTTGGACCTTAAATTCTTCTCTTAAACGGTCTGCATCAGACCCCTGCGCGAATTTTTCCATATCAACCGAAGTATAAATAGTCCGCAGCCTGTTCCATAAGGTATTTTCACGTTCAAATATTATTTCCTTTACTGCATCGGAAACAGTCAGAATTTTATTAAAATATCTGTTGATCAGCCGATAGATCAATATGTGGACTTTTTTCAGTCTGTATCCCATATCACGCCGGCTGGAAATAACTACTTTAACACCTGCCAGGCGGGCGATCAAAAGACCGAAAAAATCAGAACCCTCGTGGTAAGTCACCACTATCTTCACATTACGTTCTTTTATCAGGCGGATAAGGGCCAGAGCCGCTTTTACGGCCTTAAAGGAATATATCTTATCTATTTTCAGATCGATAGCCGTTATGCCTTTTTCTTCAAATACATTCAGACAGTCTCCATAATTCAGGCAGGCAATGATCGGTTCGAATTTATCACGATCCAGCCTGGTAGCCACTTCATAAAGGTTTCGTTCCGCCCCGGCCACTTTAAAAAAAACATCGATTATGTAAAGTATCTTTATCTTATCCATTTCTTCTGCTACCTCTTCTGGAAATCAACGAACAAACCCCGGGCGCCGCTTTAAGCATAGAATGAGCCGTGTATAGATATATCCTGCGCTGTAATGGGTTCAATCTTAAACTGCGGGAAAAAGCGCGCAAAGCTGAAGGATATTCACGCTGATCATGGCAGGCTACCCCCAGGGAATAATAATAATGAGATAACCGCCAATCGATGATTTTTTTATCCTTTGCGTAACAGTCCTGTTCTTTTCCCCAGAGCTTATTCACTATATCCACCCAGGCCCGGTAAGTTTCGACCTGGTGCCGGGAAGAAGAAAGCTGGTCAGAATGACCACGCAGGTATGTCAATGTCTGGGTATCCATATAGGCTACCGGGTACCTCAGGGCGATCCGGGAAAAAAAATCAAAATCCTCGGCAGTCCGGTACTTTTCATCGAATTCCCCTGCCTCATCGATGCATTTCCTGCGTATCAGTGCCGACGAAAGCAAAAACATCGGTCCCATGATCACTTTATCCGCGATATTTCCCCAATAGACCATAACATCCTTTTCCCCGGGTTCGACATCAAAATCCCGTAACGGCAGTCTGTTCCGGTACAGGGTAGTATGGTCCAATCCGTATTTCGGCATTTCATGGAAAAATTCGCGCATATATGACCCTATCCAGCCGCGTTGTTTATGGTCGCAGGAAAAATCAGTATGTACGAACGCTACTTCCGGCAATCTATCCATGATCTTAATTTGCCACTCAAGTTTACGCTTAAACCACCGGTCATCAGAGTCCAGAAAGGCGATAGCATCTCCTCTGGCCTTTCTTAATCCTGAGTTGCGCGCGCTGGCGGCGCCGCCGTTGTCCTGATAAAAATATCTGATCCTGTCCTTATACGGTTTCAAGGCTTTTTCCAGATCATCATTCGAACCGTCGTCAACGACAATGATCTCATAATCCTTATACGTCTGGGCCAGTACACTTTCGATGCACGGTCCAATAAGGGCAGCCCTGTTATAAGCCGGTATGATTACACTGATCATGGTATTTTTCTGAAAACCTGTTTTAATTTTTTTAAAAACCGTATACTTTTATAATAACAATACAAGATCGATCCCTTTACCGTCCGGCTAAATATAAAAATATTGACAGTGTTGTAAAAATCACTGGTCCAGCGTTTTTTATATTCTTCGTTTCCCCGCAGGTAATGGAACTGGCCTGTCCCCGTCTCCACGCAATCTTGCAAAGCATATCCGAACATTATAGTGCCCAGGCTTTTCCCGCTTTGCTGCGGATCAAAACCCGATTGATAATAACACAGGCGGTTTTTAAATTTAAACGAATAGAGACAGGCAGCATCCCGGCCGTTCTTTCTCAAAAAATAGAATCTCAGCCAGTGTTTCGAATTAAAATCCTCTGCCGTGTCATAATGAAAAGACCTCAAAACATCTCCGCCGAACGCGGTCTTTTTTTTCTTCATGTCGAACCTGGCCTGATGAAGCCCGAACAGCACATCGATGTTTGTCTTTATGTCGGACTGAAAATCATTGACGGAAAACCTGTATTCTTTATCCGAAACGATCTTTTTCATCTTTCTTTGCAGATCTTTTCTCATACCGGAGCTCAATGAATTTATAAGGTCCTTATAATTTTCCGGCAGATCAAGGTAAGGGCAAACCTGGGCTCTGGTCACGATTACCCGACAGGCGCCGCCGGCAATATCCTTTAAATAACCGCCGCTTGAAGAATGTTCATCCATATCTTTCATTTCCCAGACATCCCAGTCTCGCCGCCTTTCATCAAAATGTTCATATATCGCTTTAACAAACTTTTCCTCGCAACCCGGTTCGACTATATAATCGAGAAAATCAGAAGCAACATAGTCATCCCCCAGGAATCGAACGGCTGTGACATCGAATCCGCATTTTTTTTTATTTTCGATATACAAAGGCGCTATGCCCAATAATTTCCCGTTTTCCGTTTTTCTAGCTAATAGAATATTAAGTTTCTTATCTTTAGCGAAATACTTCCACCAGTTATACAGCCATTCCCAGGTCAAAAAAACACTTTTTGACGAACTTCTTTCCAAAAGCTCATCCCACTCGTCTTTAACTTCTTCCAGATCAGCGAAGTGGCGAATAGTTTCTAATTTCATGGCCCAATAGATTTCAGTGACAGCGGTGATCGAATCTGGACCTTCGTTTAAAAAACTTTCCGGTAAAAGCGCAATCCCGCAGCCCGGAAATCATATCCAGTTCCAGAAAAGCCAGCAGCCTGCCGTAAAAAGTGTCGTTAAAGATCCAGTATTTGCAATGTTCCCGGTCCTGGTCTGTCCACTTCATCTTAAAGGACAGGCCTTCTCCCAGCCAGTCATATTCCCGGTAGTTATTTTCAAAGGACTCCTTAATTGCCTTTAGATTGAGGAATTCACCGGGAGAAAATTTTTCCTGCTCCTGATCGAAACCGATCTTGAGAGAATAGATCCGCTGGCCGTATTTCAGATTAAAGATGAAGGCAGCCGGCTTTTTACCTATTTTCAATATCCAGATATTTAAAATCCCCTCGCGGGCCGCGAATTCGGCAAGGGAACTGTAAAAATTTACGAGATTTTCATCGCTGCCGATAGCCGTGCCCCCTTTATGTTTCCAGCTTTTTTTCGATACCTCGATAAGTTCCTGCATGGCCCGATCGATATCTGCATTCGTGTATTTCATGATCTGCCATTCTTTCAGACGTTTATACTTATTCTGCAAACGGTTGAGTTTATGCCTGAAATTTCGTGACCGGAAATGAAAATAATCATCCCAGTTACCGCTCAACGGTATATAGGGCGACCGTGCCCCGGGCAGTTTACAGTACCGGAAACGGTTTGCCGCAAGTCCTTCCCGGATCCGCAGATCGGTTTGAGAACCATTGACAATAAAATATAACTGCATCATATCGAACTCGGCTGATCGTTCTTTTAAATGGCTCATAAGCGCGGCACCGATATCCCCCCCCTTCTTCCCGATGATCATGCCCGACCTGTTGGAATGATAGTTGGCCATAAACGAAAGGGCTCGTATCGGCAGCCCCCGCCATTTTGTTTTTTTTATCATCAAAGGGACTATGGCGATTATTTCTTCAGCGTCTTTAACAAGAAGGACCCTCATCTCACTGTCTTTTCCGAACGCCTGCCACCAGAAGCGAAACCATTCAAAGGTCATAAAAACCACATCATTGTCGCTTTCCGCCAGCAATTTATCCCAGGCAGGTTTCAGCCCGAGGAATCCTTCAAAGGTTCTTATCTCTTCGACTTGCGGCATGATCATCTCAAAAAATCAATTACCCGCGAACAGCGAAAAAAACCTCATAAAAAGATCATCCAGGATGGCATATGCTTTTTCATTCAAATGCAGGCCGTCGCCGCTGCTCAGATCAGGACGCAGAGAACGGTCAGCAGCGCTTATTCTGGTTACGGATTCAAGGTCAACTACAGGAACATTCTGCGTTTTCGAATAATTTTTCATCCAGTCATTGAACTCTAAAATGCCCTTCAATTTCCCCGGCTGCCGGCTGTCCCGTTCGACAGTTACCGGAACTACAGTTGCCAAAACCAGTTTTATATCGTTATCCCGGCACTGCTGATGCCATTTTTTGACAAGGGCCTTGTACTTATCCATATCCCCGGGAAAATACGCCGCACACTCTTTGATCATTATGAAATCAGGTTTTTGCAAAGCCGGCTTTAAAAGGCTCTTTAAATAAGTGCGGTTCAGTTTGAATTTACGTTTGGGCCTGATAAAGATCTCTTCCAGCACACCGGATTTATCGAACGAATATACCGGTATCATCTCGAATTTACAGTCCGGCCTGTTCATCCTTGCCGGCCAGGCCGGAAAATCCCAGGCATTCCCTACTGAAGCTCCTACAAAAACCGCATGGACCGCTTTATCCCCGGTTGTCAGTGGTTTGCCGATCATGTCCTCTGCCATTGCCATACCTCCCATCAATAAAATTATTAAAAGGATAAATCCTGTCTTCATCTCAATTTTCTCCTTTATTCCAGAATAACGATATTAAATGCCGCTTTAACTTTTCCCGATTTTTTTTCAGGTAACGGGATGTCCACCAGTCTTTGCCTTTCTCGATAACTATGTCGGCCGGCCTTTGTTCATTCCAGCGCTCCAGACATTTTTCCCTGTATTTTTCAACTGAGCCGAAGGGACGCGCCGGAACCCCCATCACTATCGTATCAGGCGGCACATCGGATATAACTACCGATCCTGCTCCGACTATGGAATTTCTGCCGACACGCACATTGGGAAAGATTGTGGCATTATGACCGATAACACAATTATCCTCAATAATTATAGTCCCGAAAACCTGCAGATCAGGTACTGTGTCCCGGAAAAGCCAGGTGCCCCCATCATGCGTAACTAAAGTCACACCGCTTGCTATGGTAACATGGTTGCCGATCTTGACCAGGTAAGGTTCATCAGCCAGTTTTACGGGAATTATACTGCACCCCTCACCTATTTGAGCGCCCTGCCTGCGGAAATATTCGACGATAGTAAACCGGTCATGCCTGGACAACTCTATCTTTTCCCTTAAACGCTCCAACTTGTTTCTTACAGCATAAAACGGGTTAAACATAATGAAATCATCCTAATTCCAGCATTTTACAGACTTTGCAGATAATGCCGCTATCCTGCTCAGCGGAAACTTTTTTCATACCGTCTTCCCGGCTCATTGCGCCGGAGCGCACCATACCGGCGATCTCAAAAGCATAAGGATGGAAACCATACTTTTCTATATGGACCCGATTGGCAAAAGAATTAAGCAGGCAATTAGTGGAATTGGAATCCACGTCTTTAGGATCTCTCCACCCGAATTCTTTAATTTTTTCTTTCAATTTATTCTCATTGTAATCCATAAATGCCAGAGGGCTGATATTATAGGGAAATGCATCTTTATCTTTGAACTGCTCTTCTTTTAAAAAATAACGTTCAACATCATCTCCGGCTGCCTTGCGCATGGGGTCAAGCAGTGCTTTCTGGGTCTGCTTAAACAGCACAGGATTGATCTTCATTATCGAAGAACGTATCGGTGCCTGGCCCGGCGACCAGCCCCAGGCCATCATCGGGATCTTTTTTTCCAGGGCTATTTTAAGAAAAATGAACTTTACCAGCCCTATGCAGGTCGTGCAGATGGTGCTGGCCCGTTCCAGGGTCTTGGGCGAATACATCTCGTTTTCCGCGGCATGTCTGAACAACTTTTTTAAAATTGTGAAATCGGGTCTGTAAATTATATTATCCGCGCCAAGCTTATCGGAAATCATACGGATATTGGCAAAGGCCTGTTCAGAAATAAAACCATTATCGAGAGTAAGAGTCAAAACTTTCAAATTAAATATCTCCCTTAAAACATAAAGAGTATAGGTGCTGTCCTTACCTCCCGAATAAGACAGGGTGCAGTCATAATCCGCACTATCTTTGACTTCTGTGATCAAAGCCTTAAACTTCTGCAGATATACGGCTTGTTCTTCCTGCAGAACTTCATTATTTTTCGCCTGCAGGCAGAAATTACACACTCCCTTCTCATCAAATTTTATCCCGGGAAAAGTTTGCGGGAGAATACATCTGGTACATCTTTTCATAATTATCTCCTATTCAGGTTATACGTCGACAAGTCAGAAGACGACATGGCGACAAGTATCAAATATCCATATACTATTTTTTTCTTTTTGCTCCATATTTACTTTTTACTTTCTACTTTATCCTCGCCCTGAGCGAAGCCGAAGGGCTTTTTACTTTTTCCTTTTGCCTTTTTACTTCAGCCATTAGTCTGCTTCTCTATCTGTGTTAATCATATCCTTATCTGTGTTAATCTTTTTTATAAAATACATATATAACATATAGCCAGCCTAAGTTTCCAGGGTCGGCGGTATAATTCTGTGGTATTTTGTCTTGTTGTACTTATTTTCAAAATCGCGAAAAGCGCGGTTCACCTGCTCTTCGCTCAGGCCCATGGTTTCGCACACGGTGTTAACCGGCACTTTATACTCCCAGGCATAAAGCAGCAGATCCAGCACGCTGTAAGGCATGCGAAAAAAGAAATCTTCATCACTGGTCTCGATGCTGAAAGTGTCAGGGCTTGGCTTGCGATCGATTATCTCTTGTATCACTCCCAGATGCCGGGAAAGATCGAATACCTGGGTTTTATAAATATGGGCCAGGGGTTCGATATCTACGCCACCGTCACCGTATTTAACGAAAAACCCCTGCAGCAATTCCGTCCGGTTTGTCGTTCCGCAGACCATATAATTCATTTTTTCCGCATAATAGTATAAAGTCACCATGCGGGACCTCTGCTTAGTGTCGGTCGCTGCCACAATAGTATTAAGCTGTTCCTTGTTAAGGCGTTGTGATCTTTCAATGCCATCCGGGGCAATAACCGTCAATTTCATAAAATTAAACATGTTTTTACCCAGCAGATCAGGCGGAAGGGTCAATTTGAACCTGTACCCCTCTCCATATTCCGGGAATAGTTCTTTTATGACGCTGTCACGCCTGGTATATGAATCCAGCCCCTCAAGGACCGGGGTTAGATCTATTTTTTCTGTCTTTATACCCAATTTCTGAGCGTGTTTCAGGGCAAATTGTTCACTTACCGGATTGGATTCTTTTTCCGGCATAATTAATCCCAGCACTTTTTCCGGGCCGATTGCTTTCACGCTCAATTCAGACGACAGGGCTGAATCTATACCGCCGCTCAGACCGATGACAATGCCTTCCTTTTTCATTTCCCTCATTTGTTCGCGGATGAATATACTAATCCGATCGGCTTCCTCGGCACAATTAAGTTGTAATACTTGTTTGTTAAACATTTTTATTCCGAGTTATGAGTTATGAATTATAAGTTATAGCCTGGCGACACGGCGACAAGTATTCAGAGCCTTCCTTATCCAATTTTGCAATGCTAAATGCTAAATCCCGCCTTGCCGTCGAGGCAGGTTGCAATTTTCATTTATATCTACTTTTTACTTTATCCTTTTTCCTTGCCACCGAAGGCAACCCCTAAACGCTAAACGCTATCCGCTGGCGCTGCTTGTTTTGCTGTTTTTTCTGCAAGCAAGCGGCGCTTGATCTTTCCCGAGGCTGTTTTGGGTAAACTGTCGACAAACTCTATTTCCTTCGGTATCTTATATGCGGCCAGATTTTCTTTACAATGCAATAGAATGTCGCGCGCCTCGACAGCGCGGCCGTCACGTTTCACTACGAATAACTTGATCACTTCCCCCATAAGCTCGTCAGGCATGCCCACAGCTGCGCATTCCACGATCTGAGAAAGCTGACAGACTGTGTCCTCGATCTCCAGCGGGCTGATGCGGTTGGCACCGCTTTTTATCATTTCTTTTTTGCGGCTGACAATATAGATAAATCCGTCTTCGTCGATACGGGCCAGATCACCGGTATAAAGAAAACCGTTTTTCAATACTTTTTCTGTTTCTTCCGGCGAATTCCAGTACCCTTTCATAACATTATCCCCACGAGCCACGATCTCGCCCATTTCCCCCGGTATTACCGACCGGCCCGATCCGTCTCTCACCTTCAGTTCCACGCCGGGTATGGCTTTACCGATAGAGCCGGTTTTGGTTTCCACCATATCCGGGGAAAGATAACTTAACCGGGCCGAAGCTTCGGTCTGACCGTACATGACAACAAAATCCACGGCCGGGAATATTTCTCTGAACTCCCGGATCATTGCCGGAGGCATTCCGCCGCCGGCCTGGGTCACATAACGTAAATCCGGAAAAGAATACTGACGCAGTGCCGATTTGCGCAAAAGCATGGCAAAATGCGAAGGTACCCCGGCAAAGCCGGTCACTTTCTCATCACGCATGGTATTAAGGACTGTATTGGGAAAAACAAAACGGTTGTCGAGGACCAGAGTCCCGCCTGCCTTTATATGAGTAGTCAGCAGGGAATTGCCGTAGGAATAATAAAACGGCAAAATCACCATTATCTTATCCTGGCTTGTAATACCCAGGTATTCGATTATCGACCCGGCATTGGCGCAAAGATTGCCGTGTGAAAGCATGACCCCTTTCGGTTTTCCGGTGGTACCGGAGGTATAAATGATGAGGGCTAAACTATTTTCGTTTAACCCGTCCACAGACAACGGTCCACGGTCCACGGAAAAGTCAGCATCAGCTCCAAAAAACAAATCTGAATGATCCTCGATCAGGAGGATGGTGCAGGCATGAGAACAGGAAGACAAAGCCTGCTCAACGGCCGGGAGATGTTTTTTGTCGGTAACGACGATGCGGGGAGCGCAATCATTCAAAGGGTGGATGAGCTCATTGGCAGTAAGCTGGCTGTTCAAAGGAACTACTACTGCTCCTGCTTTTAAAGCCGCAAAATAGGGAACAACATATTCCGGACAATTCTCCACTAACAAAGCTATCCTGTCTCCATTTTCTATATTCCGAGATAAAAAATACCGGCAGAGAGAATCAGATGCTGCTGACAATTGGGCATAAGTCATCCTCTTGTCCTGATGGATGACAGCTTCCCTGTCAGGATATTTTAAAGCTGATTGGGTTAGAAAATTATGTAAAAGCATAGCTTATTAAATTTACAGTCGACAAGTCTGATGGCGACAAGGCGACACGTGAGCCTTAAAGGCTCTTATAAAGCCCCCAGACCAGTGATCCTGTTTCAGATCGTAACTTATCCAACTTACTGTATTTGCCATCGGGCAAGTACTCCAATCGGTTAGAAAACTGCAATAAATAGTCGGTTTCCGCCAGCGACCCCAACGATATTGCTACAAACCGCTTAAGCTCTTTTTTCCCTTGCCTCCCCGTCCCTTCTACTATGTTCGTCGGCACCGAGATCGCCGCCCTCCGCAATTGAGAGGTCAACCCATATATTTCATCTTTAGGAAAACTTTTCGTCGCCAGATAAACCTCAAAAGCCAACTCATCAGCTTTCTGCCAGGCAATTAACTTTTTATATTTCTTTTCTTCCATCTTCTCCCTCGACTTCTTACTTTTCGCCTTTCCCCATATTCTACTTCTGACTTCTAACTTCAAACCTGTCGTCTATCTTCATCTGTGTTTATCTTCTTATCAAACTTACTAAGGACAAAGTTAGTTATATTGCTTAGAGAATCGAAATTTTCCGGCATCAGTTCTTCGTCTTCCACCCGGAACCCGAATGCCCCTTCTACAAAGCTGACAAGCTCCAGAATGCCGGTAGAATCGATAATACCTTTTTCCAGAAAAGAATCGTCATCGGATAAAGACAGATCTTTTCCCATAAGAAAATTGTTCTTAAGAAATTCCTGCACTTTCCCTTTGATCTGCTCGCCGCTCATTTTTTCCATCTGTTCCATATCAATCTCCTCTGTCGCTAAAAATTATTTTTTGTTTTTATCGCGTTACGCGTATCTACAATGATTTCCGCGTTATCCTTTACCATATCAAAATCGATATTATCGTGGTCCGTGGTAATAACCGCACAGTCGTATTTTTTTACAGTTCCGTCATCAAGGCCAACCGATTTTTTTTCCAGACCGTCGATTTTCAGGCAACTTACATAAGGGTCATGATAATCGACTCGCGCTCCTTTTTTCTGCAAAAGGTGTATTATCTCCAGGGCCGGTGACTCCCGCACATCATCGACGTTCTTTTTATAAGCCACACCGATGATTATTACCTTCGCGCCCTTAAGGCTTTTACCGGTTTCATTAAGTCTGTCCTGAACTTTCTCCACTACTTTGGCAGGCATTTTCTGATTGACTTCAGCCGCCAGTTCGATGAATTTAGGCTCAAACCCGAAAAGTCTGGCTTTCCAGGTAAGATACAGGGGATCTATGGGAATACAATGACCGCCCAGTCCGGGACCAGGATAAAAAGGCATGAACCCGAAAGGCTTGGTTGCTGCCGCCTCTATCACTTCCCATATATCCACGCCCATGCCTTCGGACATCAAGGACATTTCATTGACCAGAGCGATATTGACACTGCGAAACGTATTTTCCAGCAATTTCACCATTTCCGCTGCCTGAGTAGAAGATACCGGTACGACTTGCGGGAATACGGTCCTGTAAAAGGCAGCCGATACCTCGGTACAGGCAGAGGTCATCCCCCCGATCACTTTGGGAATATCCTTAGTCTTGTATTTCGGATTAGACGGGTCGACCCGTTCCGGAGAAAAGGCCAGAAAAAAATCTTCTCCCACTTTAAGCTCCGACTGGGCCACTTTTTCCTTTATTTTCTGGATATTAAAGGGATAATCCTCAGGTTCAAAACAATTAAGCAATATCGGCAGAACTATTTCATCAGTCGTCCCCGGATAAGTCGTGCTTTCCAGGATGATCAACTGCCCCTTGTGCAGGTATTTAGCGATCTCGGTGCAGGAGCTGACGATATAAGAAATATCCGGTTCTTTTGACTTACGCAGGGGAGTAGGCACGCAGACGCTTACCGCGTCCACATCTTTCAACACCGAATAGTCACTCGCGGCCTTGATCTTGCCGGACTTCACCAGACCGGCCAACTCAGCTTCAGGAACATCCTGGATATAAGACCTGCCTTCGTTGATGCTGCTGACCTTGCGCTTATCAAGATCTATGCCCACGGTTTCGAACCCGGCTTTAGCCATTTCGCAGGCCAGCGGCAGTCCTACATAGCCCAGACCGATGACCGCGGTACGTAACTTTTTTTCTTTTATTTTGGTTAGCATGTCAGTCATGTTACTCCTTTAATCAAGTCGACAAGTCTGATGGCGACAAGGCGACAAGTACACTTTAAAGACTTTTGTAAAGTCCCCAGATTAGCGATCCAGTCTCGGATCGTAATTTATCTAATCCACTATACTTACCTTCCGGCAAATACCCCAATCGATTAGAAAACTGCAATAAATAGTCGGTTTCCGCCAGTGACCCCAACACTATTGCTACAAACCGCTTAAGCTCTTTCTTACCTTGTCTTCCTGTCCCTTCTACTATATTCGTCGGGACGGAGATAGCCGCCCTCCGCAATTGAGACGTCAACCCATATATTTCATCTTTAGGAAAGCCTTTCATCGCCAGATAAATCTCAAAAGCTAGCTCATCGGCTTTCTGCCAGGCAATTAATTTTTTATATTTCTTTTCTTCCATCTCTTTCTTCCGACTTCAAACTGCTGACTTGTCGTCTTGTTTCTTAAACCACTCGCATGTTATCTTCAGCCCTTCTTCGAAACTGACTTTTCCTTCGAAACCGAGTATGGATCTGATCCTGGTCACATCAGCCAGGGTTTTGAACACATCTCCCTGACGTACCGGCAAAAATTCCGCTTCGATCGATTTACCGGTGATCTTATTCAATTCTTCGACAATTCCCAGGACCGTGGTGTCTTTACCGTTGGCAACATTGAACACCTGGCCTGACACACCGGGAACAGTAGCCGCCTTTATATTAGCTTCAACGACGTTATCGATAAAAGTGAAATCCCGCGATTGTTTGCCGTTACCGAATATCGGCGGCTTGCGGTCATTCAAAACGCAATCGATGAATTTCGGTATTACCACCGCATATTCATCATCCAGGGCCTGGCGCGGTCCGAATACATTGAAATAGCGCAAAGCCACTGTCTCTACCCCGAAATTCTCGGAATATATGCGGAGATAAAATTCTCCGGCCAGTTTGGTCAAAGCATAAGGCGAGATCAGCAAGGGATAGGCGTCCTCTTTTTCGGGAAATTTATCTGTATCGCCGTACACCGAACTTGACGAGGCCAATACTACCCGCTTCACTTTTTTCTGCCGGGCAGCCTCGAGAATATTTACCGTACCGTCGATATTCACTTCGTTGTATTCATGGGGCCGGCTCATGGACTTGGGAACGCTGCGCAAAGCAGCCTGATGGAAGATCACATCACAATCCGCGGCAGCTTCCATACAGGTGGCCAGGTCGCGGATGTCACCGCGCAGTAGAGAGTAGCGGGTAGAAGGTAGAGAGAGACCCGAAACAAAAGATAAATTTTCCTCTTTGCCGGAAGAAAAATTATCCAGAACGACTACTGAATGCCCGTCGTTAAGAAGACGTTCGGTTATGTGCGACCCGATGAATCCGGCCCCTCCGGTAACTAATGCTTTCATATTTTCTCCTCCTGCGCGCGTTGCGCGCTGATTACACAGATTAGATCGCGATTACACTGATGCTTCGCGACTTTGCTGCTTTGCTAATTTTGCTGATGCCACTAAACAATTCCATTAATTCAATCCTGCGCGCGTTGCGCGCTGATTACACAGATTAAATCGCGATTACACTGATGCTTCGCGACTTTGCTGCTTTGCTAATTTTGCTGATGCCACTAAACAATTCCATTAATTCAATCCTGCGCGCGTTGCGCGCTGATTACACAGATTAAATCGCGATTACACTGATAATTCAATCCTGCGCGCGTTGCGCTCAGTAAACAATCCTTTTAATTTGACAGCTCTTATTGCCAAAATTAACCAATAAACCTATATGTTTACCTGATGCTTTTAAATAAGAAAGCAACTGGTGCTCAAAAATAGGTGAGATGTTTCCTTCTACTGACTTTAGTTCAACTATTACTTTATTTTCTATTAACAGGTCAGCTCTGAAATTACCTACTTTTTGATCAGAATAACAAACATCAAAACTTTTTTCTGTCTGGTATCGCAGAGAATTTTTTTCAAAAGCTAATTTTAATGCGTTATGATAAATCTTTTCCATAAAACCCGGTCCTAATTTATTGTGAACCTTAAAGCAACAGCCTATGATCTTTTCAGTTAAGAGGTCCTGATTTTTTACTATCTGCTCTTCCATCTATTTATTTTTCCTTTTATAATCTGTGTAATCCTCTCTAATCGGTGTAATCAACCTTCGTTAGAAGGTACATATGGCCTGGGTATAGCTTTCTATATCGCCGATATCGAACCAATCCCCCTCATAAGGATAGGCGTAGACTTTGCCTTTTCCCAGAAGCCAGCGGATATAATCGCCGGCCCGGTCATGAGCATCGGATTCTTTGACAAATGTTTCCAGCAAAGGCAAAGTGTTTTTAGGGAAATAATACATGCACATCGATATCATATGCGAACCATTGACCTTCTTCGGTTTTTCCACGAAATCAGCCACTTCATTGCGGCTGTTCAAAGTAACCACGCCGTATTTATTGGCTTTCATCCTGCCGTTGAGATTATAAACCCCGATCAGCGGGCTCTGGGGAACGCTCCGGGAAAATTTGATCAGGTCTTCAAGCTTGAAAGAGAACATATTATCGCCGCCCAGCACCAGTACATCTTCATCTACCTGTTTTTTGTCGATAACCAGACGCAAGTCGCCGATCGAGCCCAGACGATCGTTATTGTTCAAAGAACCGTCATCGATCACGCTGATGGAAATCGATCCGGCATATCCGCCCTGCCACTGAACGAACTGCTCATAAAAACGGTGATTGGTCACCAGATATATATGGTTCAGGCCTTCGATATCCTGCAGTTTGTCGCAGATAAATTCGACGATCGGCTTGCCGCGTATGGGAAGTAACGGCTTGGCCGTTTCCCTGGTCAGGGGATAAAGCCTTGTTCCATAACCAGCGCATAAAATGATTGCTTTCATAGCGTTAGCCCGCAGCCCACGGACCACAGTCCACAGACCATTTTTAAATTAACCTTGAAAGTCAAATTCTTCAGTATTTCCATTTCTCTACTCTCTACTTTCTGCGTTCACAGTATATGTCGTAATATAAGTATTCCCCCGACGAGGACGGCATTGAGGGCGGCAAGAAGAACGCCGCCCGCAACAACATCCTTGATAATTTTAACAAGGGGGTGATATTCGCTGCCGTGCGTATGGTCCAGGGTAAGTTCCAGAGCAGTATTAACCAGCTCCAATAACAGGACCATGGCAATGACCAGAAACAAAAAAGCCATTTCAATTGTCGAAAAATGCATAAAAGCACCCACCAGCAAAGCACCGGCCGCGCATACCGCGTGGATACGCATATTCCGTTCAGTCCTGAAAGCATAGATCAAACCGTGCCAGGCAAAACTGAGACTTTCCCAGAAAGGGCGCGGGCGGCATTTATAAGTCTCCAGCTGTTCTAATTCATCCAGCTCCATCACCTTTTTAAAATATTTCTTCTGCCGGTTTTCATCCTTGCCCAGGAGATCCTTTAAGTAAATATACTCAAGGTGTTTTTGTCCGGCTGTAATTTTTGTGTCGCTTTTACGCATTTCTATCTCCCTGTGTATGCCGATTTTATTGTTCCATGGCATGACGGTAATAATAATTGTAATAACCGTACATATCAGGTTCATAAAGGCCGACCCGGTTGAGGATCGTACCCAGAACCTTTACGTTCGAACTTTCCAGAAATTCCTTGGACTTTTTCACAACATCGCGCTGAGTACGATTAGCCTGAACTACCATAAGCGCACCGTCAGTATAGGTGCCGATAAGGGCTGCGTCCGAAAAAGGAGTAAGCGGCGGCGTATCCAGGATAATGAAAGTGTATGGCTCACCCCGCAGATGTTCCAGCAAGGCACGCATTCTTTTTGAACTGACCAGCTCTGAGGAGTTTGCCGGCGTATTGCCGTGAGGTATTACAAAAAGATTTTTTACCAGAGTCGGGGTCAAAGCCACACTGTAATCAAAATCATTATGTAAAAGATCGGATAATCCCGGCTCATTGGCAAGATTGAACATCTTATGGACCGAACCGTTACGCAGATCGCAATCTACCAGAAGCACCCGGCTGTCAAGGTCCTGGGCCAGAGCGATCGCCAGATTAGCCGCGGTCACAGTCTTCCCTTCGTTATGCAGAGAGCTGGTAACTGCGAGGATAACCGGAGCGTTGAGTTTTCTGGTCAGGCTCAATTTGTGTCCGGAAATATACTTCTTCAGCTGCGATTTGAGATTGGCCCGTACGATCCGGTATTGATCGGCGATCGGCGATGCCGAATCAGAATGAGTGACCAGACGGGGATCTATAGAAGTCCCGTCTTTAACGGTCAAAAAACGCTCCCTCAGTTTGATCCTCTCTTCCAGGGTAAAGATCTTCTTATCATCGTTTTTTTCTTTGCTCTGTTTACCGTTACCCGGCTCGACAGGCTGGACTTTTGTCAGACGGTCTACATTCTGCGTTTTTTCTATCTGGCGCTGTATTTCTCTTTCTTCCATGACTCGTTTCAAAGCATCGCTTATTTTGCCCATTGTCTCCCCTCCTGCCATAATCTGCGATTATGTCTAATCACACCGATTAAATATTGATTACACCGATTCATTTTCATTCCTTCCTCTATTTTAATCTCCACTTTTTCCTTTTTACTTATGCCGCAGCCAGCTTATTAGCTCTTGGCTCATGGCTGATGGCTCATGGCTGTTGGCTCATGGCTCCCAAAATTATTAACCAGCATTAACTCATTTATTTCCCGGGCTGATTCCTCTATGATCTCAGCCGTGATATACTTCTGATTACGGATATACCCGGTCAGTAACGCCCGATCGCAAAGTGTATTGATCCGGCGGGGTACTCCGCAGGAATTTTCATATATCGCCCGCAAAGCATCATTGTCGAAAAATTCGCTTTCCGTCCCGGCAACGGCAAGACGGTGGCGGATATAGCGAAAAGATTCTTCATCGGTCATCGGTGAAAGATGATAATACACGGCAATGCGCTGGCGAAGCTGTTCCAGTTCGTTCAGAGCAAGGATCTGTCTCAACTCCGGCTGGCCCATAAGTATGATCTGGAGCAGTTTTTCCTTTTCGGTCTCCAGGTTGGAAAGCATCCTTACTTCCTCAAGGACCGAAGCATTGAGATTCTGGGCCTCGTCTATAAGGACCACCACATTGCAGCCCATCGATATCTGTTCCAGCAGATACTGATTTAAAACCTGAAGCAGTTTGATCTTTGTCCAGCGTTCTTTATACGGTATTTCGAATTCTTCCAGCAAAGCGATCATCATCTGCTTGGGAGTGAGGTTACTGTTGGTGATCAGGGCGATCTTGGTGCTGCCCGGCAGTTTGTTAAGTAACGCATGCCAGACCGTGGTCTTCCCCGAACCGATCTCGCCGGTGACCACGGCAAAACCTTTTCTTTCCAGAACCGCGAACAGCAGACAATTAAGAGCTTCCTCATGCTTTTCGCTGGAGAAAAAATACCTGGTGTCCGGCGTTACACTGAACGGTTTTTCTTTGAATCCGAAAAAATTTTCGTACATTATTTTTGCTCCGCAAAAATAGGGTTTAGCGAATAGCGGTTAGCGTTTAGCGTCTGCCTTTTCCTATTTCGCATTATATTCACTTTATCCTTGCGCATTAGCGCTTCTAACCGTTACTTACCACAGCAATCACAATAGCGGCGATAATGGCAAAAAAGGCCAGGATCACCGCGGCAAACACGATCTTTGCCGTTTTTTTGCGCTTTTTCTCATGCTCGTCTTCGGTCACGATCTCGGAAATGCTGCCCAGCACCGGTATATTCAGAGCTTCCTTTACCTGATCAGCGTTCTTGAACGACGTATCGGTATATTCAAGCACATAGACACAACCGAACCCCACCAGGCCTCCCAAAGCTATGCCCAGGAGATCGAGCTTTACCTTATCCGGACTTATCGGTTTAAGAGGAAGACGGGCCGGTTCCACTACCTTGAACTTAGTCTTGTTCTCGGAAGATTCCAGCTGCTGGGAAATACGGGCTGTTTCCAGACGCTCCAGAAGCATTGAATATATTTCTTCATTTACTGCCCGATCACGGGTCAGACGGGCCAGTTCCTGCTCCTGCTTGGGAATGGATTCGGCAATGTCCACGTATTCGCTGTAATCCCCGCTGCTCATCGAAGCTGCGGCCTGACGGATCTGCTGGGTACGTTTTTCTTTAAGCGATGATATTCTGCGGCGCAGTTCTTTTACCCGGGGATGTTCTTCAGTGCAATCGACCAGAGAACGGGTAAGCTCGGCCTCCAGTTGTGCCAGCTCATCGTTAAGCTGGGTAGCCAGAGGCATTTGCAGACCGTATCTCTCTTTGAATTTGCGCAAGGCCTCTTCCGATGTCTCCAGCTTGGCCTTATAAATTTCAAGCTGTTTTTCGATGAAACTTATCGCCGAGTCAGCTTCCTCGCCCTGGGCATTGATATTCTTTTCGATCAGTATGTCACAAAGGGTAGTGACGACTTTCTGAGTTATATAGGGATCATCGTCCTGATAAGTAATGGTGATAATATCATTACCGCTCATGCGCAGTTGAATGCGTTCCCGTATCGCCTTGATCTTTGCTTCCAGCTCCAGGGGATTTTCCACATCCTTGTTCATTTCCAGTATTTCCACCAGCTGAAGCAGACGCGGCCAGGCCAGGATCTCTTCCCGGAACTTATGCAGACGTTCACTGACCGAAGTCGTAACTGCGATGTTTCTAAGAAGGGGATTTACCATGCCCTCCTCTTCCACCAGTATTACGGCCTGAGCCTGATAGGTTTTGGGCATGACAAATCCGGCAATTATCGAACCTGCCAGGGTCAGGATAAAGGGCACGATAAAAAACCATTTACGGCGCAGGAACATCGTGATGTATTCCTGAATATTAAACTGCATCTTGTTGTCCATTGAAAATCCCCCCGCTTTTCTTTGTTTCAGGTGTGCTTAAATTCAATCGTCGTCACTGGCACCCCAGCGATACATCCGCAGTTCGTCCATGTCCCTGGCCCGGCCGATCGGGGCCAGAAAATTGGAAAGAGCCCGGTTGATCTCGGTCGGCACTGTCGACGGAATAACTACGATATCGCCCGGCACCAGGTCGATGTCATTCTTGGTATATCCTTTATACAGTATTTTAAAGAGATCTATTTTCCTGTATTCCGGGCTTGTTTCATCGGGTTTTATCACATATACCCGGCGCAAAGCAGCCGAATAATAAGGAAGACCAGCCTCATAGATCGCTTCACTCAAGGCTATCGAATCACCGCGCAAAGGATAGCGCCCGGGATGGGCCACTTCGCCTAGAATATAGACATTTTTGCTGCGGTATTCGGCAATGGTAACGCTTACTTCCGGGGTTTTTACATAGCGTTCCAGAGAGCTGACAACTACATCCCGCAGCTCGTTTTTAGTAAGGCCTTCGGCCTGGATATCGCCCACGAAGGAATACTGGATCATTCCATCCGGACCTATTTCGTACCCGCCGCTGAATTCTGGCTGATTCCGCACCGTAATCTCCACTACATCGGTCTTTCCCAGAGTATAGGGGCTGCCATCACCCAGAAGCAACCGCTGGGCAGGCTGTTCAACTGCCATATCGCCCAGAGTCTGCTGGGCCCATACGCCGGAAATCCCCATTGCCGCAATTATCATCACCATAACCGAATACATACTTATCCGCTTCATAAATTTACCCCCTTTTTAATATAAGGAATCGTGAAATTTTTTAATTTCCTTGAATTCCTGAGCAGTATAGACTCTCCAGCCGCGCCAGTCGCGTTTTGCCTTGCAGATCTTACCTGACTTTTCCCAGCGAATGACTGTCTTGGCTACAACACCGATTTTGTCGGCAAGTTCTGTGATAGTCATTTTCCCATTTCCTGCTACTGCCATCTTTTCCCCCTGGTATTTAACAGTTACCCAACCTTATCGAACAACCCGTGGTTAATCAGCTCTTGGCTCTTAGCTCTTAGCTCTTAGCTCATGGCTCTTGGCCAGAAGTCATTTTTATTTTTTCATAGATTTGGCCTGTCCTAGTATGTCCTGGACAGTGCGGGATAAAGCAACTTATCTGCCATTTTCTTTCCGGTTTATACCTCTAAACTTAAAGTTTTGATATCCAATAGTTTATAAAAGCAAACTTTTGGTTATT
This sequence comes from uncultured Planctomycetia bacterium, assembly GCA_964629785.1. Lineage (GTDB taxonomy): Bacteria > Omnitrophota > Gorgyraeia > Duberdicusellales > 4484-171 > CAZVRU01. Next base: position 138,067 of record CAZVRU010000002.1, on the reverse strand, counting down.
TTTTGTAAGCGCTTTCTCTGCCTCTTTAACCGCCCTGAATATGTCGATATTTGTGAAAGCGCTTACAGATTTGCGGGAAGAAATGGCTGCCCGGGATGCCGGGAAAACCACTTTAAAATAAAGGATATTTTCTGTTTTAAACGTCTGCCCAGGGAATGTTCAGGAAAATAGACACTGCCGGCCGTTTGCGGCCGGCAAGTAAAAAGTCAAAAGGAACCCCGATGCGCCCAAATAGCGGAAACAATATCTACGATATTTTTCCGCAGCTTATCGGGATGAAATTAGAAGCCCTATTATTCTAATAATTCGAATTTCAAAAGTACGGAAGGTTGCGGAAATTGCAACCTGCCTCGACGGCAAGGCGGGATTCAGCATTTAGCATTGCAAAGTAGAACTGTGGACTGTGGTCCGCTCGCCCTGAGCGAAGCCGAAGGGTGGTCTGTCGTCTGTTTTACTTGTCACTTGTCACATGTCACTTGTAACTTATACACCGAGCATCTGTCTCTCTACTTTCTACTCTCGACTCGCTACTTTTTTTCAAGGATTTCTATGGCCTGAGTGAGGTCTACGGTCTTATCGTACAGGGCTTTCCCCACGATAATGCCGTAGAGAAAAGGAAGTTCTTTCCGGGCCAGTTTGATATCGTCCAGGGTTCCGATACCGCCGGAAAGAATAAAATTTATTTCGGGAAATTCATTAAGGGCTTTCATCTGCCTGATACTGGGGCCCTTTAATGTGCCGTCCTTACTTATATCGGTATATATTATATATTTGACATCCTGTTCGGCCATCATCCGGATAAAATCGAAATAATCGATATCCGTGGTCTTCTGCCAGCCGTGGGTAGTAACTTTCCCTTCATAAGCATCGACGCTTACCCCTACTTTATCCCGGTATTTTTTTATCAGGCAGCCTAAAAATCACGATCGAACGCTTTAGTGCCCAGGATGATACGGCTTACCTTACTGTCGAGCAACCTGTCGGCTCGTTCCAGAGTGCGGATACCTCCTCCGACTTCGACAGTTATACCTGATGAGGCTATCTTTTCGATCGTCTCCAGATTATCTTTTTCAGCGAAAGACGCGCTGAGGTCGACGATATGCAGAAGGTCTGCGCCGGCCTGTTTCCACTGCCGGGCTACGGCCAGCGGATCATTGCTGTATACCGTGGCCCGTTCCTTTTTGCCCTGGAACAAGCGGACGACTTTGCCGTCCAGCAGGTCTATAGCGGGGATCACCTTCATCCTTTACTCCTTTAGTTACCCGGCAGACGGCTACGGTTACGATGCCCGTATCGTCTTTGGGTTACGTCTTTCGTCCTTTAAACTTTGTCCAGGATTCTCCCAACCTATAGAGCTGTCTCCCAGACTTGTCGTAAACATCAATCAACTGATCGCATAAATCGACATCAACGTATGTCGGGTAAATATCTCCTGCCTGGCTTAAGCTGACGACCATTTCGTTGCTTTCTCCCATGGCATCATCAATGTATTTCTGAAATCCCGCTTTCTGGTGTTTTTTGGCGTATCCTTCAGCAATTAACCGGGAAATTACCTTGCAGGCACGGCTTAGCTGATCGACTAGATCATATTTCTCTCTCTCAGGTAATTTTGGAACAATTTTTTTCATTACGTCCAACATAGCACTATATGTATTCTAGTAAACCTCAAGGTCTCGAAAACTCGCTATTCGTCTTTTTTCTACCATTACGTTACCCTGACCGTTAACCGATACGGGCTTCGTTACCCTAACCCTTACCCTATACCCTACAATCTATTTAATCGATGCGGCCTTTGGTCGAGGGAAGGCCTTTGGCGCGGGGACGCATTGCTACAGCGTCACTCAGGGCCAGGCCCAGAGCTTTAAAAGCGGCTTCCAGCACATGATGCAGATCTTCTTTTTCCAGTACGTCCAGGTGCAGGTTGATGCGGGCATGGTCGACAAAGGCCTTTAAAAACTGTTTGAAATGAGAATAGGTATACGTTGCTTTGCCGGGCCGCCAGGCAGATGGTTTTATCTTTAAAAAAGGCCGGCCGCTGATATCCAGCACGCAACGTACCAGAGCCTCATCCATGGTCACAGCCCGTGAGGCAAAACGGCGGATACCCTTTTTATTGCCCAGAGCTTTGGCAAAAGCTTCGCCCAGGGCAATAGCCGTATCTTCATTGGTATGATGTATATCCACGCCCAGATCACCTTTAGCAGTTATTTTCAGGTCAAACAACCCGTGCCTGGCGAATAAAGACAGCATGTGATCAAGAAAATCGATGCCAGTGGAAACAGAATAACGGCCCTGGCCGTCGAGATCAAGTTGAAGTGAAATATCTACTTCCTGCGTTTTTCGGATGATTCTGGCTTTTCTCATTTGTCTCCTTTCCTGGCCGCTGACTTATCAGGAATTTCTTCGGGCGTGGTGGCCGGCTTGGCAGCCGATTCGATCTTTGTACTTATACCCAGGCGTTTGGCCACGCTGTCGATGTGCCGGTTCATGCCTTCCAGAGAAGCGATCTGGTTCAAGGCTGTAAATTCGTCGTTCAGCGCCTTTTTAGTATAATTGACTACATGGATCTCTTTTAAAAAATCACGCGCATTCAAACCCGAAAAAAAGCGGGCCGTGGTATTGGTGGGAAGTACGTGGCTGGGCCCGGCTATATAATCGCCCAGGGCTACCGGGCTGTTCTCCCCGAGAAATACTGCCCCGGCATTTTTTATTTTTTTCAGGAGTTCGGCCGGCTTTCTGGTCAGGATCTCCAGGTGTTCCGGCGCGATACGATTGACCACGTCACAGGCCACATCAAGATTACGGACCCGGATCACAAATCCGTTAAGCCTTTTCTTGCGCAGGGCATTAGCGATCTTTTTGGAATTGGTGATCACGATCCCCAGACCATTACGGTGTTCGGTCTGGGCTTCCAGGTCGGCAACGATATACTCGATATTGGCATCCTTGGATGCGACAATGGTGACCTCGGACGGACCGGCAAGCATATCGATACCTACCTCCCCGAAAACCTGCCGTTTAGCCTCAGTAACAAACTCATTGCCCGGACCCACTATTTTATCGACCTTTTTTATGGTTTTCGTACCGTAGGCCAAAGCGGCAATTGCCTGAGCTCCGCCTGCCTTGTATACCTCTTTTACTTTCAACAGAGAGGCAACGGCCAGAATAAACGAGTTAACGGTCTTGTACTTATTAGGCGGAGATACAAGCACGATCTCTTTTACACCGGCAACCACTGCCGGCAATACGGTCATATATACACTGGACACCAGCGGGAACTGTCCGGAAGGGACATAAACCCCTACTCTTTCCACCGGAACATAACTGGTGGAAATTATTTTTCCGTTGGGATGACGCAATTTGACCGGCCGGGGAAGCGTTGATTTATAAAACTTCGAAACATTATCGAAAGCGACCTTAATACCCGATATCAGCGACGAATTAAGCTCGTTAAAAGCCGCGCTGATCTCGGACTCAGTGACTTTAAGTTCCGAAGCCTGCAATTTTACCTTGTCAAAAGCGCGGGTATACTCAAGAAGGGCGTCATCGCCTTTTTCCCTGACGTTTTTGATTATTTTCGATACTTTTTCGGCAACCGGACGTTTATGGTTGCGTTTAGTGCAGAGAACTTTTTCCAGATTAGTAAGATTTTTTAAGATGCGCATGTTTTTAAATATTCCCGGAGACTTTCGGTCAATTTACCGGCATAAGCCGATCGATCATCGATATCGGCTATCTGCCCCTGGCACAGGGAAGGCCTTCCACCTCCGCGCAGACCCAGGGCACCTTTATAACGGATCACAAAATCTTTTACCGTGATCTTTCTCTTTTCCAGATCCTGAGTCAGGGAAAAGACGAAAATAGACGAATCTTTATTTTGCGAAACAAGCAGGACCAGGCCTGACCCGATCTTCTCTCTCAGTATATCTGATAAATACAGCAGATGGTCAAATGTTTTATCGGTTAAAGTAAGAATGATCGTCGGGATTCCGCAAATCGTCTGCTGATTTTTATCGATCAAACCCCGAACCTGAAAAGCAAGAAGCTTTTTTTCCAGCGAATCGGCCCGGTCCTTTTCCTGTCTCAGGGCCGACTGCAGATTCTCAATGCGGGAAAAGATATCATCGTCTTTTGTCTTAAGCAGTTCCGCAGTACGCGATACCAGCTCTTTGTAGCCGGCAAACCGTTTATAGGCCTCTTCTCCTACCAGGGCTTCGATCCGGCGGATACCGCTGCTTACCGAATATTCGGAAAGAACGCAAAAACCGCCGATTTCCATGGTGTTGTCGACATGAGTGCCGCCGCAGAACTCTTTGCTGTATTCTCCGACACTGATCACCCGTACCAGATCACTGTATTTTTCCTC
>CAZVRU010000002.1:20603-133691 GCA_964629785.1 uncultured Planctomycetia bacterium | reverse complement strand
AGCCAGAGCTTTTTCTTTTTTAGCGTCTTCGTAGGCAAGGACCCGTTTTTTCACCGAATCACCCTGCAGAATATACTGATTGACCAGTTCTTCCACGCGGGACAGTTCCTGTATTGTCAATCCCTGAAAATGAGTAAAATCGAAACGCAGACGGTCTACTTCGACCAGAGACCCCTGCTGGGTGACGTGTGTGCCCAGAACAACCCGCAAAGCAGCCTGCAGCAGATGGGTCGCGGTATGAGCGCGCATCAGGCCCTGCCGCCGGCCGCAGTCGACCAGGGCCTCTGCCTGATCACCGGTATTTACAGCTCCCCTGACCAGCTTGCCGGTATGGACTACGGCATCTTTTATTTTGATCACGTGTTCTACCTGAAATTCGGCATTATCTGTAACGATCTTACCCTTATCCTCTTTTTGTCCGCCGGATTCGGCATAAAACGGGGTCTTATCGAGAATAATACCGCCCTGCTTATCCCCGCTAAGGCAAGCCACCTTTTTTTCCTCCTGAAATAAAGCAATGACCCTGGCCCTGCCGCTAAAACTGTCATACCCGGTGAATTCAGTCTGTTCCGAGACGTCCAGGCCGCTTTTGGCAAATATCTCGCTGTCGAACATCGACTTGCGGCGCGACAATTCTTTTCTCTCCTCAAGCAATTGATTAAACCGGTCTTCTTCTATGGCGATATTTTCCTCTCCGGCCAGATCTTTGACCGTATCCAGAGGAAAACCGTAAGTATCGTATAATTTAAACACATCTTCGCCTTTCAAACTGGTCTTCTGTTCCCGGCGGGCTTTATCCAGAAGGATCATCAGCTGACTTTTGCCTGATTCAAAAGTGGCCAGGAATTTTTCTTCTTCGGCCTTGATCACTGCCGAGATATCCTCTTTTTTATCGGCCAGTTCAGGATAGGGCTTTTTCATCAGATCGGCATAAAGCGGCACCAGAGAGTAGAGAAAAGACTTTTTTCTCCCCAGCACATAGGCGTGGTAGGCAGCTTTACGGATAAGCCGCCTTATTACATAGCCGCGGTCTTCATTGGAAGGGAACACTCCGTCACTGATGGAAAACGAGGCCGCCCGGACATGATCGACAATGGCATGGACATATTTTTTTACGGACGGTTGGCTTATATCGGCCTGTAATTTGCCTTGCACGTATTCTACAACCGGGGAAAGGATGTCTATCCCGAAATTGGAATCTTTACCCTGCAAAACCGATGCCATCCGCTCCAGGCCCATACCAGTATCGATATTCTGCTGGCCCAGAGATTCCAGTTGATTATATCCGGTACGGTTGAACTGAGTGAAAACCAGATTCCATATCTCGACAAACCGTCCGCAATCGCAGTCGGGGTTGCAGGTCTTTTTCCCGCAACCGATCTTCTCACCCTTATCGAAGAATATTTCCGAACAGGGACCGCAGGGACCGTTAGGCCCGAGTTCCGGGGCGTCAGCCGGCCAGAAATTCGAATGCGCGCCCAGACGCACTATTCTGTCTTCTGATATCCCGATGTGTTTCTGCCATATGGAATAAGCTTCGTCATCTTCGGCATAAACGCTTATCCAGAGGTCGTCGGCCTTCATATTAAGAATGCCGGTAAGAAATTCCCAGGCCCATTCGATGGCTTCTTTTTTGAAATAATCGCCAAAGGAAAAGTTGCCAAGCATTTCAAAAAAAGTATGGTGAAACGCAGTGGCGCCTACATTGTCCAGATCCCCGGTTCGCAGACATTTCTGACAGGAACAAGCCCGGCTGACATCCTTTTTCTCGCCGAGAAAATAGGCTTTGAATTGATTCATCCCGGCTGAAGTAAATAACACCGAAGGGTCTACCGGGACAAGCGAATCAGAAGGTATATGTTTATGTCCTCTGGTTTTAAAGAAATCTATATAGGTCTGCCGTAATTTATCCGTCTTCATCGAACGCCTTTACAATTTCAGCGTACCTGAACCCCCGCTGCATCAGATATCTGACAGTTTTCTTCCTGTCCTTTTTCCTTTCCATAGTCCTTTTGGCCAGATCGCGTAATATCTCGTTTTCCCTGACCTCCTGTCCGGCTTCCTGCACTGCGCTGCGGGCCTCGCCGGGAGAAATCCCCAGCCGGCGCAATTCATAACTGACCCTGGCCGGACCAAAGCCCCGTCGCAGTTTTGCCCGGGCAAAGCTCAGGGAGAACTGTACGTCGTCCAGAAAACCCTGTTCAGTCAAAAAATCGACTACTCTCTCTATGTCGTCCGACTGCTAGCCTTTGCGTTTCAGCCGGTCGCGCATCTCGTGCAAGGACCGCAGGCGGTACTGTAAAAGAACAAAAGCATAGGCCAGCGCTTTCTGATAATTTTTTTCCACGCCTCTACGATCACTCTTCCCTGAGAACAGTATACCCCCGGGCAGTCTTGATCAGGCATTTTCCTTTTATGCCGGAAACGGCTTTCCGGAAATCGGCCAGAGAATTTATTTTCGTTTTTTCCACGCTCAAAACCACATCAGCGATCTGCAGGCCGGCCCGATCAGCCGGTGAGCCGTCCTCAATATCTACGATCACAACTCCTTTTTCCTGAGAAAGCCGGTATTGACGTCGTATCTCGGGAACGATCTCTTCCACGCTCATGCCCCGGAACAAAAAGGCAGTAGAACTGGCTTGTTCAGCTTCTTCGATTTCGCCTTCTTCAGCCGGACGTTTACCGATTACCACGTTGATCGTCTGTTCTTTTCCGCCCCGTAAAATCACCATCGGCACTTTTTCGCCTACCTGCAGCGCCGAAACCATTCGGATAAGGTCCCGGGTGGCCTTGACCCGGTTATCGTTAAAACTGAGTATCAGATCGCCTTCCTTGGCCCCGGCTTTGTCAGCCGGAGAATCTTTAAAAACCTTGACCACGATCACGCCTTCCCGCTCGTTAACCCCGAAATAACTGCGCAGATCGTCGTTCAGGTCCTGGATACTGACTCCCAGCCAGCCGTACAGTACTTTTTCGCCGCGAATAAGTTTCCCCAGAATCGATTTTACTTTATTTATCGGCAAGGCAAAACCTATCCCCTGGTACCCGCCACTGGTAGTGATAATGGCCGCATTGATGCCGATGACCTCACCGTCAAGGTTGACCAGAGGGCCGCCGCTGTTCCCGGGATTGATCGCCGCGTCGGTCTGTATGAGGTCGTCGAAACTCTTAGCCCGTCGCCCCAGAGAAGGCAGAAAACGGTTCAGAGCGCTGATCACACCCACGGTCACCGTGGGCTCGGGATTATCGATGGCAAAACCAAAAGGATTTCCCACGGCCATTACCCATTGACCGATCTTAAGCCGGTTGGAATCGCCAAGCCGGGCCACCGGCAGGTCTTTGGCGTCGATCTTGATCACCGCGATATCGTTACGCCGGTCCGTACCTTTGACTACCGCATCGAATTCACGTCCGTCGGAAAGTTTGACTTTTATTTCACTGGCCCCGGAAATAACATGTTCATTAGTAAGAATATAGCCGACCTTATCGATGATAACGCCACTCCCCAGTCCGGTGCGGCGAAATTCCCGTTCCGGAATATCACCGAAAAATTCTTCGAAAAAGCGGTTGAAAAAATCATCGCCGAATTGCTGAAAAGGCTCGCCGAAATAACCGCCGCTCACTTTCTGTTTAACCACCGAAGATATAGACACCACTGATCTGCCCACCTCTTCGGCCACTTTTTCAGTAGCCTGCTCGATACTATGCGACTGCGCTTGGGCCAGGCCCGTCACTACCAGAAAAATGGCTAAAGAAAAAATGATCCTGCGTATCATTTTTTTCCTCCTTCAACTGTCAAGGCTCCTTTGACCGCGTCTTCAATCTTTATTTTCAGGTCCTTATCTTCACCAAGCAGTTTGCGCAGCGCTTCCCGCCCCTGGGCCAGATTTTTGTCCTGGTACGAGAACCAGCTGCCGGCTTTTTTTATTAAACCCTGTTCTACACCGGTGTCGATAAGATCACCCAGCTTTGATACTCCCTCGTCATAAAGGATCTCGAACTCGGTCATCCTGAAGGGTGGCGCTACTTTGTTCTTGACTATCTTGGCTCTCACTTTATTACCGATAACCCTTCCTTCCGATAGAGTTATATTAGCCAGTTTGCGCAGATCAATGCGCACCGAGGAATAAAATTTCAGGGCTCTTCCGCCGGGAGTCGTTTCCGGATTTCCGAACATGATACCGATCTTCTCCCTGATCTGGTTGATGAATATCACGCAGGTCTTGGACTTACTGATGGCCGCCGTCAATTTGCGCAACGCCTGGCTCATAAGACGAGCCTGCAGACCGACCTTGGCCTCGCCCATCTCTCCTTCTATTTCTGCCCGGGGAGTAAGGGCAGCCACCGAATCCACGACAACAAGATCGAGGGCATTACTGCGCACCAGTGTCTCGACGATTTCCAGTGCCTGTTCGCCGGTATCCGGTTGAGACATCAGCAGATCATCAAGGTTAACTCCGATGAGTTTGGCATAGCTGGGATCAAAAGCGTGCTCGGCGTCGATAAATGCCGCCACTCCTCCGATTGCCTGCGTTTCGGCGATAATGCTCAGGGTAAGCGTGGTCTTGCCTGACGATTCCGGACCGAATATCTCGATCACTCTGCCGCGCGGCACGCCTCCCACGCCAAGCGCCCGGTCCAGGGAAATGATTCCGGTGGAAAGCGCTTCGACATCAAGTTTGACATTGCCTCCCAGACGCATAATCGCCCCCTTGCCGAACTGTTTTTCGATCTGCGACAAGGCAAGGTCAAGTGCTTTCTTTTTACTGGAATCCATTTTTTTTGCATCGCTCATATCCGCCTCCCGCTAAAATTATATTTTTTATATTTTTTGTTTATGCAGGACCTGATCTCCCCGCTTTAATGCGACCGGATCAGGTGTGTCACGCAACCATTTATTATACCGTTGTCTATTGGCGATGTCAAAAATTAGTGTTTGGCAAAAATACGCTTTGCCAATGGTTTTTCCGCCGGTTAAAAGCGAAATTCTTTTTTCTGCAGCAGGTTCAGGATATTGGACTTATGCCGGAAAATAATAAAGACGCAGAGCACTCCGGAAAAGATCTTCAGCTCTACCGGCAGCGGGGCAAAAAGGGCCGTGGCAAAAAACACCACTGCTGCGGCAAGGGAGGCGAGGGACACTACGTTTTACAGAAAAAAAACAGCGAGCCAGACTGCCAGAGCACAGCCTAAAGACATAAACAGGGGCGTAAATATAAAACAAATGCCGATCACCGCCCCCAGGCTGGTCGAAACACCTTTGCCGCCTTTAAACCCCAGGAACAGCGGCCAGTTATGTCCGGCTACTGCAGCAATACCGGCCAGCAGATATATCAGGGGAAGGGAATCAGTTGCGAGTATTCCCACCAGCAAAGGGCCGAAAGCCCCTTTTATCAGGTCGGCGATAAACACTGCCACTCCCCATTTAAACCCCATTATCCTGGTAACATTGGTCGCCCCGATATTCCCGGAACCATGAAGACGGATATCTATACGGCAAACCATTCGCCCGGCAAGATAGCCGAAAGGGATACTTCCGATCAGATAACTGATTAAGATCGCCAACAAGGACATAAGCATAAGTTATACGTTATAAGTTATAAGTTATGAGTTATGAGTTATGAGTTATAAGTTGCAAGTCGACAAGTCTGAAGACGACAAGTCAGAAGTCATAAGTCAGGAACCAAAGGAAGTATTATTCTCCTCATTCATTTTTTCCTTTGTACTTTTTTCTTTTTACTTCCGCCACAGGCGGTTTCGTCCCTCGTCCCTCGTCCATCGTCCTTCGGTTTTTCTCTTCTGATCTATCACTGGGTATTCTCAGCGGCATTTACAGCCTGAATTGCTCTCTTTACATACCCTACCCCGGAAATTATCGTGGCCAGGGCCGCCGCCGACCAGATATAATGTTTAAGGCTGAGGTCAAGCAAAACCGCCAGCACTGTCGCCATCTGCAGGCCGGTAGTGACCTTCCCCCATATGGTAGGCGCGATCAGGATATCGACCTTTAAAAAACTCAATACCGACATCCCGATAAGGATAAGCAGGTCCCGGCTTACGGCAATCAATACCACCCATAACGGTATATCGAATTTCAAAAAGTAAAGGGCCAGAAATGCCGATATCATCAAAAGCTTATCGGCTACCGGATCAAGGACCATGCCGAATTGTGAATTTTCGTTTTTGATCCGGGCGGCCAGTCCGTCGAAAAAATCAGTAAGCACGGCAAGAGCAAAGACGCCTATAGCCCAGTAGCGGAGAAAGCTGCGATCGTGTGAATAGAAAAGGAACAGCAAAAATGCCGGAATAAGTATAATACGCAGAATTGACAACTTGTCGGCAATAGTCATGGGCAACTTATTGCGAAAACCATGCCTGATTTTAATTGCCGAACCCTGCGCGATGATTCAGGCAGACTGACACATATATCCCGTAATAGCTTATTTCTGGATAACCTGCAATTCAGTCCCGTCATATGGACAATACTGCTGGCCGCCGGTAAAACGCCGGCCGCATTTTGGACAGAACTTTGTATCCATCTGCTCGCCGACCAGAGCTCCGGTAAGGCCGCCGGCCGCCGCACCTACTACTGCGCCTTCGGCAGTATGTCCGGACTGATGCCCGATGATCGCGCCTAAAGCGCCCCCGGCCAGAGCCCCGGTGCCTGCCCCCTGCTGAGTAGTCGTACATCCGCAGATCAAACCCGTAATCATAATCAGGACTAATACTTTTTTCATTTATTCCCCCACTTTTAATAATGATAAGCTCTGATACTTATCGGTATTAATAATTTTCCACATTCACTTTTTCCTTTTACCTTTATCCTTTTTACTTGTGCCTGAGCACACATCTGTGTTCATCCCTGTGTTCACTCGATGACCGAAATCCTGTCAGGCGGCCACCAGATAAAAATCGCTTTTCCGTATACGTCTTTTTCTTCGACAAATCCCCAGAACCGGCTGTCCAATGAAGACATGCTGTTATCGCCAAGCATGAAATAACTGCCGTCAGGCACAGTTACCTCTGCTCCTTCCCGTCCGTAATCGCCCTGATTATAATAGAAATGGCTGGCGATCCGGGGGTCAGTAAGAAGTTTTCCGTTGATAAATACATTGCCGCCCTTGATCAAAACCTTTTCCCCGGGCAATCCGATAAGTCGTTTTATATAGGCCTTTTTCCGGTCGCTGGGCGGTATAAAAACGACTACATCGCCGCGTTCCGGCAAATGGACCCCCTTTATGCGCAAATCAGTAAAAGGAATGCGCGGCCCATATACCAGTTTGCTGACAAATATCTTGTCGCCGGGTTTAAGCGTATCGACCATAGATGTCGTTGGTATTTTATAAATCTGGAAAAAAAAGGTGCGGAGAAAGATCGCCAGGGCCGCGGCAACGATTATCGCCTCGCCCCATTCCCGTATCGCACTCTTTTTTTTGATCCGGTCAGTCATGGCGTTATTATATCACAACAATGTTAAGAGTGACAAGTGACATGTGCCAGGTTACAAGAAAAACAGTCGATAGTCTACTTGCCCCGAACCCTTCGGTTATACTCAGGATAAACGCAGCATCGGGATGGCCTATGGTCGATAGCCAAAAACTAAATTATGAATTATGAGTTATGAATTAAAGACCGACAAATCCGAACTTATAATTTATCACTCATAATTAGTAACTCCGCACGAAGTGCGGGTTAGTTACATGCGCAGCACTTCCAGAAAGGCCTCCTGAGGGACCGAGACTTTCCCCAGTTGTTTCATCTTTTTTTTACCCTGTTTCTGCTTTTCCCAGAGCTTGCGTTTGCGGGTGATATCCCCGCCGTAGCATTTGGCGGTAACGTTCTTGCGCATTGCCGAGACTTTGACAGCAGCGATTATTTTGGAACCGATGGCTGCCTGGATACTTACCTCGAACATCTGACGGGGTATAAGCTCTTTAAGCTTCCTGACTATCTGACGTGCTTTCGCCTCGGCTTTTTCTTTATGCACCAGGACCGAAAAAGCTTCCATAGGATTTTTGTTGAACAGGATGTCGATCTTCACTATCCCGGTTTCCCGGTAACCGATAAACTCGTAATCCATCGAAGCATAGCCGCGGGTCAGAGATTTGATCTTATCGTAATAATCGACGACGATTTCGGCCAGCGGCAATTCGAAGATGACATTGACCCTGTCTTTTCCCAGATATTCCATTTTTATAAAATCGCCGCGGCGCGACTTTGATAATTCGCACAATGGATCCATGAACTCAAAAGGCGTAAGGACAGTGGCCCTGACAAAAGGCTCCGAAACAGTTTTTATCTGCGCCGGCTCAGGCAACTGATGCGGGCTTTCCACATCGATCTTCTCATCTTTGATCGTTTCCAGTTTATACATGACATTGGGCGAAGTCAGTATCAGGTCGAGACCGAATTCCCGTTCCAACCGCTCCTGAGCTATCTCCATATGCAACAGGCCCAGAAATCCGCAGCGGAAACCATGCCCCAGAGAACCAAGATTGTCCGGCTCATAAACTATTGACGAATCGGAAAGACGCAATTTTTCCATGGCATCCCGCAATACCGGATAATCTTTGGGGGCCGTAGGGAAGATACCGCAGAAAACCATAGGCGGGATCTGCTGATAACCGGAAAAAGGCTCAGCTGTAGGTCTATCGGCCAGAGTGACAGTGTCTCCCACATCTACTTCTTCGGGATTCTTTATGCTGCAGCACAGGTAACCGACTTCACCGCAGCCGAGCGAATCTTTTTTTAACGGCTGGGGAAGAAAAACACCTGTTTCGTCGACCCGGTAGGTATTGCCGGTGTGCATCATCAGTATAGTCTCTCCCAGAGACACCTGCCCTTCAAAAACACGGATAAACAGTATCACGCCCCGGTAGCTATCATAGGTAGAATCGAAAAGCAGGGCTTTCAGAGGTTTATCCTCGAGCGAGGCAGGCGGAGGCACTTCTTTGATCACCCTTTCCATTATCTCCGGCACGCCGCTGCCGTCTTTTGCCGAAACCATACTTATCTCTTCGCGTTTAAACCCGTAAATATCTTTAAGCTGGGAAATGACCCGTTCCGGATCTGCGCTGGGCAGATCTATTTTATTGAGGACCGGTATGATCTGCAGATTGTTCTCCAGGGCAAGATAGCAGTTGGCGACGGTCTGGGCCTCGACCCCCTGTGAGGCATCGACCAGAAGGATAGCCCCTTCACAGGCGCGGAGGGATTTTGCCACCTCATCGCTGAAGTCCACATGTCCGGGAGTGTCGATAAGATTGAGCACATATTCTTCGCCATCGGCTGCAGTGCAGTTCAGACGCACTGCCTTGGCCTTAATGGTAATGCCTCGCTCTTTCTCCAGCTCCATACTGTCCAGAACCTGTTGCCCGGACTTACGGCTGTCAAGCACCCCGCCGATCTCCATAAAACGGTCGGCCAGTGTGGATTTTCCGTGATCGATGTGGGCGATTATGCAAAAATTTCTTATCTTCAAAGTTGCAGTCATTATCGTCTTATTTCAGAGAGTGATGTGAGCAGCCAGGTTATCGACTACCTGTTCGATGCTCAGGGCCGTGGTATCTATATAGCAGGCGTCATCAGCCTTTTTCAAAGGGCCGCTTTCCCGGCTGAAATCAGCCTGGTCCCTCTTGACCACCTGGTTTTTAAGCGCATCGAACTGGACATCCACGCCTCTTTCTTTGAATTCTTTACAGCGGCGCCGGGCCCGCTCTTCGACATTGGCATCAAGATAAAATTTATATTCGGCATTAGGAAATACTACCGTCGTTATATCGCGCCCCTCTACCACGACATTTTTCCCTTCGGCAAGTCTGCGCTGAAGTCCGACCAGCACTTCCCGGGCATAGGGATTGGCCGCAACTTTGGATATATTCTGATCGATATAAGGCATGCGTATTTCCCGGGTAACGTCCTCATTGTCCAGAAAAACGAGTCGATCGCGAAATTCTATGTTCATTTTTTCGGCGATCGTTTTTACCGCCTGAAAATCCTCGAGATCGGTCTGTTCCTTTATCGCTTTCAGGGTCAAAGCGCGATAGGTAGCGCCGGTATCCAGATAAGAAGCGTTCAGCTTCTCGGCAAGCAAACGGGAAACTGTAGTTTTTCCTGACCCGGCCGGGCCGTCAATAGCGATCACCATATTTTATCCTTTCCTGGCAAGGTTACGTCGATCCTCTTTTATCGTTTTTTATCCAATGAGGCGAAGGCCTTATTGCTCCGCTCGATAATTTTTTTCATCCCCGGCCTGTCGTTTTTCGCCAGGCAGACGGAAAATCGCTCAAGTTCCCGACGGTACTGTTTCAAAACCCGGCCAAGATACTTTTTGTTGCTGATGAAAATATCAGTCCAGACATGCTCAGGAGACAGTCCGATACGGGTCATGTCCCGAAAACTGGAAGGGGCGAATCGCAGAGCCGAAGAAGGAGTAGCCCCTGCCAAGACGAATGAAAGTACGTGCGGCAAGTGCGATACCGCGGCCATGATATCGTCGTGAACCGGGGGAGACATCCAATGTATTTTCATTCCCAAGGCCTGCCACATACGGCTGACCAGCCTGGCTGACTTCTGGGCACGCGGGGACGTGACAATACATATCGCCTTTTCGAATAAAACAGGATCAGCGTGCCGAGAACCGCTTTTCTCGCTGCCGCATAAGGGATGGCATCCCACGAAACAGGCCCGCGGCAGATTTTTTTTTGCGGTCGCATGGATCTTTTCCTTTGTGCTTCCCATATCAAAGACCGTTGTTCCCGGTTCGATAAAAGGCGCGATCTTTTTGAAATAATC
Organism: uncultured Planctomycetia bacterium; assembly: GCA_964629785.1. Lineage (GTDB taxonomy): Bacteria > Omnitrophota > Gorgyraeia > Duberdicusellales > 4484-171 > CAZVRU01. The sequence goes on along the minus strand of CAZVRU010000002.1, from coordinate 122,897 downwards.
GACGATCGCTTCTACCGGCATCGCGCAGACCACTGCCTGGCTTCCCCTTAACGCTTTTTCCAGGTCCAGGGTCGTTTCGTCAAAATAAGGGCATTTTCCGGTTTTCCTCAGCGAGGCCGGACTGCGGGAAAAAGCGATTATCCGGGTTCCGGGAAATACTTTTTTATACGCCCCGGCAAAGGAAGCGCCCATAAATCCGGCACCCAGTATGGTTATCTGTTTAAACATAAATTCAGTTACAAGTTACAAGTCGACAAGTCTGAAGGCGACAAGTCGAACCTCTAATCTTTCCTTTTATCTTCTGCGCACTTACGTACGCAGTATTTGTCATTCCCCACACGTAAGTGTGGGGTAAAATGTTTCCTTTTACTTCCGCCGCAGGCGGTTTCGTCCTTCGACTCATTTCTCATCTCTCCTCGGCTCATTTCTATCATCAAGTATCGTTTTTACAAAAGGCTGCGCCCTACTGCGCCGGCAATAGATCCCAGTTCTTTCATCAAATGATCGAATTTAGCAGGGATCAGCTGTTGCGGCCCGTCGCTTAAAGCCTCCTCTGGATTGGCATGCACTTCCACTACCAATCCGTCACAGCCGCAGGCAATCGCAGCTTTACTCAAAGGAGCGACCAGCGCCCACTTTCCCGTGGCATGGGAAGGATCGACCACTACCGGAAGGTGAGAAAGCATCTTGACCAGCGGCACCATGCTCAGATCAAGGGTATTGCGTGTCGCAGTCTCGAATGTCCGTATACCCCGTTCACAGAGGATCACATTGAAATTACCTCCGGAAAGGATATACTCGGCACTCATCAGCAACTCCTCTACAGTAGCGCTCAGGCCTCGTTTCAAAATAACCGGCTTCTGGGTCTGACCGACTTCTTTCAGTAAATTAAAATTCTGCATATTGCGCGCCCCGATCTGAAACACATCCGTGTATTTAGCCACCAAAGCCACATCCCGGGTGTCCATGACCTCGGTCACCGTGGGGATATCAAACTTTTCCGAAGCTTCCTGCAGTATTTTAAGACCTTCTTCGCCCAACCCCTGAAAACTATAGGGTGACGAGCGTGGTTTAAAAGCACCGCCGCGCAAAAGATGAGCCCCGGATTGCTTTACCTTCTCTGCTACTTTCGAAAATTGTTCCCGTGATTCGATAGAACAGGGTCCGGCAATGACCATTATCTTTTCCTGGCCGAAAGAAACACCTTCCCGGATATTGACCACGGTATTCTGCGGCTTGAATTCACGTGATACCAGTTTGTACGGGGCCAGAACAGGGATGACCTGTTCAACGCCGGGGAATATCTCAAAAGGCTGGATCCGGGCGATTTCTTCCGGGCCGATAACTCCCACGATAGTGCGTTCCACTCCCCGGGAGACCATCGGTTTCAGGCCGAGTTTTTCGATCCGGGTAATGACCCGGTCGACTTCGCTGGTCGCGGCTTCTTTCTTAAAGACAATGATCATGGTTTACTCCTCCGTTAATCAGCGCGCCCGCGCGCTATTTTTCATGAATTGCTTAAGCGCCTTGATAAACGCTTTATTCTCTTTCGGCAACCCAACCGTAACGCGGAAAAAATTATTCAGGCCCCAGCCGTTCATCATTCTTACGATAACCCCGTTTTTCAATAAATAACGGTTAAGCTCGGCAGTATCCCGGCGAAAATCGATAAGGATAAAATTGGTCTGGCTTTTCACATATTTAAGCCCCAGGGCGTCAAATTCCCGGTAAAGATATTTCTTGCCCTGCCTGACACAGGTCTTTACTTTGCGAAGGAACTGTTTCTGGCCCAGCGCGGCACAGGCACTGACCTGGGCAATGCGGTTGACATTAAAAGGATCACGTACCGTATTAAGGACAGCGGCGATCTCCGGCGTAGTGACCCCGTAACCGATCCGCAATCCGGCCAGGCCATAAGCCTTGGAAAAAGTCCGGGTGACGATGACATTCCCTCTGGCCTTTATCAGATCCAGGGTACGGGGATAGTCGGGGGCTTCGACAAACTCGTAATATGCCTCATCAAAGATCACCAGCAGATCATCGGGTATCTTTTGCAGAAAAGCGTTTACTTCTTTCTGGCTTACGTAGGTGCCGTGCGGATTGTCGGGATTGGCAATAATGACCATCCTGGTATCCTTGGTTATCAGCTTTGCCATACCCTCCAGATCATAACGGTAATCTTTAAACGGTACTCTGGTTATTTCCGCCTCTTCGATAGCCCCTTCTATTTCATATATCAGAAAGGACGGAAAACCGACGATCATACCGTCTCCTTTTTCCAGAAAAGCGCGCATGGCCATGACCAGCAGTTCGTCGGAACCGTTGCCGAATACCAGCTGATCTTCGTTCACCCCCAGTTTTTTGGCCACGGCCCGCCGCAGATAAAAACAACTGCCTTCGGGGTAACGGTTAAGTAAAGCTATTTCTTTACGCACTGCGGCGCTGACATAAGCCGGCGGAAAAGGTATTTCATTAGAAGCAAGCTTGTATACCCTGTCCAGCTTCAATTCCCGCTTTAATTCTTCCGTTGGCTTTCCGGGGACATAGGGGCGTATTTTGTGCAAAGCTTTTTTCATCTCAGCCATGTTCAATTCTCCTTCGGATAGGAACCTAAAATTTTAACAAAATTACAGCGTTTTTCCAACTCATTAATGCATTTTTTTATTATTGCCTTGGAACGGTGCCCTTCCAGATCGACAAAAAAGTAATACTCCCACGCTTTTCTCTTGGAGGGACGGGATTCGATCCTGGTCATATTGATGGAAAATTTCTTAAAAGAATACAGCGCATCATAGAGGGCCCCGACTTTATCTTTGACCGAAAAAAGCAATGATGTCTTGTCTTTACCGGAAGGCGAACTGTCATTCCGGGCAATGATCAAAAACCGGGTAATATTGAAGGTACTGTCTTCGACTGAAGTTTTGAGTATTTTTAACCCGTACAACGAGGCAAGAACTCTCGATCCGATACAGGCAGCGCCGCTGTCCTGGCGCGCCTCGCAGGCTGCCCGGGCAGTGGAAAGGACAGGGACCAGCTCAACCTGAGGCATATGGCCGGTCAGCCATTTCCGGCACTGGGCAAAAACTTCGGGATTGGAATAGATCTTTTTTATCCGCGCCCCGGCCTTTTTGGCCAGAAGGTTATGACTTATGGGCATAGCCACTTCCGCGCATATTTTCAAAGGAGAATCGCAAAGCATATCCAGAGTGTAATTTATTACTCCTTCATGAGAATTCTCGACCGGCACGACCCCGTAATCGGCATGTCCTTTCTCTACCGCGGAAAAAACTTCTTCGATACTTTCGCGGGGAAGAAAATCGACCTTTTTCCCGAATTTCTTTACTGCCGCCTGATGAGTGAAGGTGCCTTCCGGCCCGAGAAAAGCAATCATCAGCCGGCCGCGCAACGAACGGAATACCGAAAAAATATCCGTGAATATCATTTCGATATCCGCGTCCTTGAGACCGCTGAGATTAAGTTTCTTGAGACGGCGCAGGATCTCGGCTTCCCGCTCGGCAGAAAATGTCTCGATCTTTTTACGGTCCTTGACCCGGTTCACTTTGCAAACCGCTTGGACCCGCTTGGTCAGCAGGGCCAGGATCCGGTCATCGATGCTATCTATCTTTTTTCTCGTCTTTTGGATCATTGTTCTTCCCCTTTGGTTAACTTGCATACTTCCCGATATGCATTTTCGGTTCCGATATCTTTCCAGTACCCTTTAAACTGAAAGCCATACACCGCTGTCTGGCCGCACAACCAGCCGATATAATGGCCGAGCATGTCCCGGTGAAACGGACTGTGCAGATAGCGCTCAAGGTATCTCAGAGAATCTTCGGGAAAATAATAAATACAGGTAGCTGCCAGCGTAGTCACAGGGTGTTCGGGCTTTTCCTCGAATTCGCTGACCCTCCCGTCGCGGTCCTGTTCGACCACTCCCAGATGAGAGGCGGCTTCTCTATCGTTTACGTCATAGAGACCCAGAACAGGACTTTTTTTCTGCAGGGAAAAACGCAGGAAGGCATCCAGTTCCCAGTCAAAATAATTATCCGAACCGAGTATCAGCCAGTTTTCTTTGATACCGTCGATGGCGAAATAAACGTCACCGATCGCCCCGAGCCGTTCTTCCGGCGTATTTGTACCGTCATTGATTATTTTTATCAACGGGCAGGACTGAATTTTCTGCCAGCGGCACAATTGGTCATAGAACTTGTTGTTGGTAACAATGATGATCTCGCCCACTTCGCTAACGGCCTGAAGCGCATTAACCTTGTCGACGATATGTGACAACAGTGGCTGACAACCGACCTCAAGTAATGCTTTGGGAGTATTCCTGGTGATCGTAGACAATCTGGTGCCGTAGCCGGCAGCAAGTATCAATACACGCATTATCCGTTGATATATTTATGGTAATCATCTTTTAAAAGACGCTTGACACTTTCCTGCAGGAATTTCTCCATATCTTTGATCGTAGTGAATTGCAGACATTGGGCGGCGATCTCTCTGGCGTCGGACAGATTGATCCTGCTGACCAGCTCTTTTACCCGGGGTATGCGCGGCGGCGGCATGCTGAATTCGTCCAGACCGAAACCAAGCAAAAGTATGGTAAACAACGATTCTCCGGCCATTTCTCCGCACATCCCGGCCCAGATGTCATTTGCATGAGCCGCTTCGACCACCTGTTTGATCAAATTCAATACTGCCGGGTGCGCCGGTTCATAAAGATAAGCGACCTTTTCATCAGCCCGGTCCACGGCCAGCGAATACTGGATAAGGTCATTAGTCCCGATACTGAAAAAATCACATTCTTTTGCCAGGATATGAGCAGTCAGGGCTGCGGAAGGAACCTCGATCATTACGCCAATGGATATCTGATCATCGAACTTCTTATGCTCTTTCTTCAGCTCTTTCTTGCACTCCTCGACAATACGTTTGGCTTCTTTCAGTTCCTCCACGCCTGAGATCATAGGGAACATTATCTTCACATTCCCTTCGAGCGAAGCGCGCAGAATGGCCCTCAACTGCTCTTTGAATATCTGGGGATTGGCCAGGCAGAAACGTATGGCTCTCCATCCCAGAAAAGGAGTCATTTCCCGGGGCATTTCCGGTTTGGAAAGAAATTTATCACCGCCGATATCGATAGTACGGATAATGACCGGATGCGGGGCGACCCGTCTGGCCACACTGACATATGCCTGGTATTGCTCTTCTTCCGAAGGAAGCTCCCGTCGCCCCAGGAACATATACTCGGTACGGTAGAGACCGATGCCTTCCGAGCGGAACACATCCACCAGGGGAAGTTCCTCCGGTAATTCTATATTGGCGGAAATGACCACGCGCTTGCCGTCTTTTGTATGAGCCTTGAGATATTTGGGTATATGAATAGCCCTGGTACCTCTGGTTATCACTTCCCGCTTGCGTTTGTACTCGGCCAGCTGCTTTTCAGTGGGATTGACAAAGACCAGGCCTTCTTTTCCGTCAATGATCAAAACATCACCCTGCTTGGCTTTCTGGGTGATCGTCTCGGTCCCCACTACAGCGGGAATGCCGAGATTACGGGCGATGATCGCCGTATGCGAGGTGCGACCGCCGATATCGGTCACGAAACCAAGTATCTTGCTTTTGGGAAGGATCGCCGTCTCGGAAGGAGAAAGGTCATGGGCGACAACGATGACTTTTTCTTTAAGCTGTTCCAGGGTAGCCGTCTCTTTTTTCAACAGTTTGCGCAAAACCCTCTTGGCTACATCCTCTATATCGATGGCCCGTTCCCGCAGATAATCATCATCGAGATTACGCAATGTCTCGCTGTATTTCTTTATGCTCTGAGAAAAGGCGTATTCAACGTTTACTTTTTTGTTTTTTATCTGGCTGATAATATCCTCGATAAGGACCCTGTCTTCCAGGACCAGCATATGGGCTTCGAAGATCTTGCCGTGATCGTAACCCATGCTTTCGGCGATCTTTTTCTGCAGTTGCGAGATCTCTTTGCGGGTTTCGATCAAAGCTTCTTCCAGACGATATATCTCCCGGGAAAGGTCTTCGTAAGGGATCTTATATTTAGGGACATCTAGGTCCTCTGTCCCGATAAAAAATGCCTTACCGATAACAATCCCGATCGAGGCTGAAATACCTTTGATCCTACTCATGATCTTTTTCCAGAAACTGTTTTAATTCTTCCAGAGCCTCAGCGGCATCCGGTCCCTCGACTATCAGATTAACTGCCATCCCCCGGTTCACACCCAGAGACAACAGGCCGATAATCGATTTGGCATCGATCATTTCGCCGTCCTTCTCGATCCGTACCGATGAATGGTACTTATTGGCAAGCTGGACAAAAAGAGCGGCCGGCCGGGCATGCAAGCCGTGTTTATTATTGACCACTACACGCTGTTCGTGCTTTTGCATCGTTTTTTGTATGAATGGTAAATATTCAGGACGACACGCGCAGTTTTATGTGAGTCATGGCGCAGATAATTGGCGCGGCTGACCACATCACTTTCGTGGGCCACTATCCCGTTCTGCCGGACACGGGATGTATCGGGAATAACTATAAATGATTTCTCCTGGGAATATTTGTACAGCAGATCATGGGCCATACGCCCGTTGTTTACCAGCACGCCGTTGACAATATCCCTGCCGGCATGCGCCTGCAGGACTTTGACGTGATCGAAGGCCGTAAATCCATCGGTCTCGCCGTGCTGGGACATTACATTACAGATATAGAGCTTAAGCACATTTTTACGGGACGCTATGGCTTCGGCAATTTCCCTGATCAGCAGGTTGGGCAGGATGCTGGTATAAAGGCTTCCCGGCCCGAGAAGGATCACTTCCGCATTCTTAATCGCCTCCAGAGCCTGCGGATTGGGGCGGGCATCCTGCGGCATAAGAAAGAGCCGTTTTATCGGCTTTTCTTCCTTGGGTATCTTATCTTCTCCTTCGCGAACAGTGCCGTCGACATATTCGGCTTTCAAACGTATCTTTTCCAGGCTGGAAGGCAGCACATTGCCGCGTATAGCCAGAACCTTGCTCGATTCTTCCACCGCGTCCTTGAAATTTCCCGTGACCTGGGTCATAGCGGTTATAAAAAGATTCCCGAAACTATGCCCCTTGATCCCTTCACCTTCGGTAAAACGGTACTGAAACAGATCGCGCATAAGCTGCGGGGCTTCGGCCAGAGATACCAGGCAGTTGCGTATATCGCCCGGAGGAAGAATATCGAATTCTTCCCGCAATCTTCCCGAAGAACCTCCTTCATCGGCAACCGCCACGATGGCGGTAATATTGGCAGTATACTCTTTTAGTCCGGCAAGCAGCGTGGACAGACCGGTGCCGCCGCCGATGGCCACGATCCGCGGCCCCTTGGCCAGATAGCGGGACTCATAAATAATATCAATGAGCTTCTTCCCCTGATGAGGGTATATAGCCTCGCAAAAACTGCGGATCAGGCCGAATATGCTGGCCAGCAACGCAACTATCCCCAGTGAATAAATAAGATAAAAAACTACCTTTGATCCGAAATAATGCTCACGGTTGCGGGAGGAGATCAAAATTATCAAAATACCGATCAAAAGATAAAAAAACCAGCGCTTGATCTTCAAACCGGGATAAAACCAGCGTATGCATCTGATCACTTTACTCATTGCACCAAGGTAAGTTGTTTTTTCAAAAGCGTCACTATTTCTTCCTCGCTACGGGACTGGCGGACCTGCTGGACAAAATATTTATCGCGCAATATTCTGGCCAGCATGGCCAGCATCTTCAGATGAAGACCGGCTTCTTTTTGATGGGAAAGAAGCATGACCAGTATCGAGACCGGTTCCTCATCAAGTGAATCGAAATCGATCCCTTCCGGAGATATACCGATACACACGACAATATTTTTTATTTTTTCCAGGCGGGCATGAGGCAGGGCTATGCCGCCGCCGATTGCAGTGGAACCCATTTCCTCTCTTTGAAGAAGGGCTTTCAGAACATCCTTTTTTGCTGCGGAATCTACTTTTCCGGTCTGGATAAGATGCTCAAGGCAACCGGAAAGAATTGCTCTTTTATTTTTCCCTTTGACATTCAGAATGATGTTTTTTGCGTCAATGTAATGCAATAGATCAACGTTCATAGTAATATAAAGTGGAGCGAGGGACGGGGATTGAACCCGCAACCTCCACGTTGGCAACGTGAAGCTCTACCATTGAGCTACCCTCGCGTTATCATCTCACACCGACAATGCGGACGGTGAGAGTCGAACTCACATCCCTTTCGAGACAGGATTCTAAGTCCTGCGCGTCTGCCAGTTCCGCCACGTCCGCGGCATTTGTCCCATTATACCGTATAGATACGGAAAAAGGGGATTATCTACGAACACATTTGCAGACCGTGCCATAATCTATCAAAGAAAAAAAAACATGGTTGTCAATTATGAGCCGCCCGAGGCTCCAACTCTCGCCCGCGGGGCTCTTCATAAAGGGGCGGCTACGCCTCCCCTCTCTGATCCTTCGACTTCGCTCAGGGTCACTCCCCTCCCTTACGGAGAAGAGAGATGAAGTGAGGGAAAATCCTTTTCCCTCACACTCCCTTTGCGAGTTCTCGCCTCGCCTCATGATCTATTAGGAAAAACCTGGTTGTCAATTATGAGCCGCCCGAGGCTCCAACTCTCGCCCGCGGGGCTCTTCATAAAGGGGCGGCTACGCCTCCCCTCTCTGATCCTTCGACTTCGCTCAGGGTCACTCCCCTCCCTTACGGAGAAGAGAGATGAAGTGAGGGAAAATCCTTTTCCCTCACACTCCCTTTGCGAGTTCTCGCCTCGCCTCCTGATCTATTAGGAAAAACCTGGTTGTCAATTATGAGCCGCCCGAGGCTCGAACTCGGCACCCCCGGCTTAAAAGGCCGGTGCTCTACCGGATGAGCTAGCGGCTCGAAATATATTTCCGGCTAAAATTCACGAAGTTCTTTCTCTTTTTCCAAGAGCAATTTATCAGTATCGGCGATAAATCTATCGGTGAGTTTCTGCAGTTCTTCTTCCGCCTTGAATTTATCGTCCTCGGATATCTTTTTTTCCTTTTCCATGGCCCGGATCGTTTCTTTGGCATCGCGCCGCACCGTACGCACCGAGACTTTGCCTTCTTCGGCGATCTTTTTTACCATCTTTATCAAATCTTCGCGGCGTTCCTCGGAAAGGGCCGGTACCACCATCCTGATCACCTTGCCGTCGTTCATCGGCGTTATGCCCAGATCGCTCTGCAGCAGAGCTTTTTCGATCTCCTTTATCGCGCTGGGGTCCCAGGGGTTTATAACGATAAGCCGTGCTTCCGGGATGCTGATAGTGGCGATATCCTTGAGCAAAGTCGGGGTCCCGTAATAATTGACCCTCACTCCTTCCACAATCTTAGGATTTGCTCTGCCCGAACGTATTTCCTGAAACTCCCGCCTGGTGGCGTTAAGAGCTTTGTGCATCTGCTCTTCGGTTTCTTTAAGAAATGTTTTCACTGCCATATCAACCCTCCCTTAGTTGATAATGGTTCCTATCTTCTTCCCGGCAATAATATCTTTTAAACTGTTTTTTCGGGTATAATTGAACACTGCAACCGGGAGCCGGTGTTCCATACACAAAGAGATTGCCGTGGAATCCATTATTCTCAGGCCTTTTTCCAGCACATCGATATATTTCAATTTTTTAAAGAAAACAGCTTTTTTGTCTTTCAGCGGATCCGATGAATAAACCCCGTCGACCTTGGTTGCCTTCAGCAGTATTTCCGCCTGGATCTCCACGCTGCGCAGGGCAGCCGCCGTATCAGTAGTAAAATAGGGGTTCCCTGTTCCGGCAACAAAAATAACCACCCGCTTTTTCTCCATATGGCGTATAGCCCGCCGTCGTATATACGGTTCGGCTACCTGAGCCATGGGAATCGCAGTCAATACTCTGGTCGATACACCTTTTTTTTCCAGAGCGCTCTGAAGCGCCAGGCCGTTAAGCACCGTAGCCAGCATACCCATATAATCGGCCACTGTACGTTCAATGAGGAATTTTTTGGACTGCTGGGCACCGCGGAAAATATTTCCTCCGCCCACGACCAGAGCCACTTCTACGCCCATACCCCGCACGGCCTTGACCTGACCGGCGATAATTTCGCACATATCGGGATCGATACCGTGCGACTGTTTTCCCAGAAACGCTTCGCCACTCAGTTTCAGCAGTATGCGTTTATAGCAAGGGGGCATGTTTATTCTCCCAATGAATAACGGACAAACCGTTTGATCACCACATTTTCCCCGGTCTGAGAAATGACCTGCTGCAGATAATCATGAACCGTCTGCGAACTGTCTTTGACAAAACCCTGCAGAAGCAAACAGGCTTCTTTGATGAACGCCTCTTTATCCTTGGCATTCTCCAGTTCTTCCTCAGGAACATCTTCTTTATTTACATAGAGCGGATTAGCTGCTGCGATATGCATGGCCAGATCCTTGGCGAATTTCTTGAATATATCCGTGCGGGCCACGAAATCCGTCTCGCAATTCACTTCCACCAGCGCGCCCAGTTTACCGCTGAAATGGACATAGGCTTCAACGACTCCCTGAGAAGCGACTCTCTCTTTCTTCTTAGCGCTGACTTCGATGCCCCGTTTTTTCAAAATTCCCAAAGCTTTATCATAATCGCCTTCAGCCTCAGCCAGGGCCTTTTTGCACTCACTGATCCCCAGTGATGTAGCATCCCGCAGTTTTTTGATCTTATCAAGGCTCATAACTAAATCTCCTTTTTATCTGCCTTATTACCAGTCCGATCCTTATTGATCTTCTTTTTTATCCTTAGCGTCATCCGCCGATCCGTCAATTCCCTCAGATTCATCGATTTTCTCAGCGGTGTCGGCCGGGGAATCGTCAGTCATTGTTCCCGATCCGGCATCCTCAGAAGCCGCTAGCGGCGCTTCCTGGGCCGGCGCAGTCTCAGACTGCAGATTCTTCGCATCCTCTATCCCGTCTTTGATGGACTTGACCAGATTGGTAACGATCACTTTGACCGATTTCATGGCGTCATCATTACCGGGGATCGGATAATCGACCTTGTCCGGATCAGCGTCAGTATCGATCAACGCTACCACCGGTATCGAAAGGATATTAGCTTCATGGACACAGGCATGTTCGCGACGGGGATCGATGACCATAACACATTGAGGAAGAGATGTGAGACCGGTGACTCCCGAATATATCTTTTCCATCCTGTCCAGTTCCTTATTCAGCTTAGCTACTTCCTTGGACGGGAGATGTTCGAATTCACCGGCTTCCTTTTTCGCCTTCAGGTCGATATATTTCTTGACCCGTCGTTCGATAGTCACGAAATTGGTCAGCAGACCGCCGACCCATCTTTCCACCACATAGGACATTTCACAGCTTTCGGCAAGCTCTCTTATCTGTTCCCGGATATGGCGCTTGGTGCCGACAAAAAGGACCTTGCCGCCGTTCTTGGCCAGTTCACGGAGAAAGACGCCGGCTTCTTCCAGCTGGGCTGCTGTTTTTTCCAGGTCGATAATATAAATATTCTTTTTTTTCCCGAAAATAAATCTTTTCATTTTCGGGTTCCAGTGCTTGCTGAGATGCCCGAAATGGACACCGTTTTCCCAAAAATCCTTGATTAATTCCGGTAATGCCATGGATATCTATCCTCCTTTTTTAAATACCAAGTATACCATAATTTTATTCGCTTGCAATAGTTTTATTGCTTATCCTGCTGCGATTTGTCTAAAACGGCAAAAGTGAGCTATTTTATCCGTTAAACTGCAGTTCGTAAAGCTTTTTGTAGACAGTCCCGGTCTGCATCAGCAAGTCATGCGTCCCCTGCTCGACAATCCGGCCTTTATCGACGACTATTATCCGGGTGGCATGCTGAACAGTCGAAAGACGGTGGGCAATGACAAACACGGTCTTACCGCGCATCAGGTTATCCAGGGCCTGCTGGATCAACCGTTCTGATTTTGTATCCAGCTGGCTGGTAGCTTCATCCAGGATCAGGATCGGGGAATCTTTAAGAATAGCCCGGGCAATGGCCAAACGCTGTTTTTCTCCTCCCGAAAGGCGAAAGCCGCGGTCCCCGACGACAGTATTGAATTTTTCAGGAAGGCCGTTGATAAACTCATAAGCATTGGCCTTGCCTGCGGCCTCGATCACTTCATCAAGGGTAGCCGAATCTTTTCCATAGGCGATATTGTTCTTTACCGTATCGTTGAACAGGATCATTTCCTGCGAAACGACCGAAATCAGCGACCGCAGTGAATGTAATTTTATTTTTCGCACGTCTACGCCGTCGATAGTCAGCCGGCCCTGGCTGACGTCGTATAAGCGGGGTATGAGGTTCACCAGGGTGGTCTTGCCGGCACCGGAATGTCCTACCAGGGCAATAATATCATTCTTCTTGATGCGAAGATCTATGTGCGAAAGGACCTGGTCCCGGCATTTTTCGTAATGGAAAGATACGTTTTCGAAAATGATCGAATCATTAAACCCGGTTATTAGCGCACTGTCTCCGGCATTGGCTATTTCCGGCTGCTCATCAAGTACCTCATAAAGACGGTTGGCCGCGGCAATACCCCTCTGATTTATCGCGTGAACTCCGGAAATCTTCTTGAACGGTCTGACCATCGACAACAGCGCTCCCAGAAAAAGAGCGAATACGCCGAAAGATAATTCCCCGGCAATGACCTCTTTGCCGGCGATCAAAAGGATAAAAGTCGCCCCCAGGGCCGCCACCCATTCGCTGAAAGGCGAAAGGACGATCGTACGTTTTATGCTTTTCATCATGAACCGGAAATACTGGTAATTGACGTTCTTAAACCGCTGAAGTTCAAAAAATTCCCGGCAGAACACCTTGATGATGTAGACCCCCTGAATGGTCTCGGCCAGTTGCGAGGTAAGATCGGCCATTTTTTTCTGGGTTTCGGTAGTCAACAGTTTTATTTTTTGCCCGACCCTGACCACCGGCAGTATGATGATCGGAAAAAGGACCAGAGAGATCAGGGCCAGCTTCCAGTTGATAAAAAAGACCAGAAAAGCGAACAAAATGACCTGCATCGATTGGAACAGCAGGTCGGTAAGGCCGGTAGAGATGGCATTGGAAATGACCGTGGTATCGTTGGTAACACGGGATATCAGATCGCCGGTACGGCTGCGGGAGTAAAAACCCAGGGGAAGTTCCTGCAATTTTTTGTAAAGATCATTACGGACGTCCCTTACCGCTGCCTGAGCGATAAAATTCATCAGGTAATTCTGGAGAAACAGGAAGACCGCTTTTAAGGCGAAAAGGACCACAATGGCCGCGGCCATTCCCTTGAGCACTGTTTCCGGGGACAGAGAATTAAGCCAGGCTATCAGTTCGGCAATGAAGGGAGGCAGAGAACCGGGGATGATTATGTCTTTATTGGTAAGTACCCTGTCGGCCAGAGGGACGATCATTCCCAGGGAAACCCCCTCGAATACAGTTGAGACGCCCATACAGGCCGTGGCCAGAAAAAAAAGCCATACATAGCCCCGAACAAACCTGAGTAAACGCAGATAATCACGCATAGTTAAAGGATGTAGGGATTGTACCACTTTGATTGACTTTACTCAAGCTCTTTGATATGATAGCCCCGGCAGGATAAAGCATGGCCTGTCGCGGTTTTTCCCCCTTTTTCACGTTTAAGGAGACAGTCATGAGAGCCGGGATCATCGGTATAGGTAAACTGGGTTCTATCCATCTTCGTATCCTCCGGGAACTTCCGGAAGTAGGCAGCATCGTACTGGCTGACAGCAATCCCCGGTCTTTCGCCGGCCATCCTGAAGCCAATTTTACCGACTACAAAAAATTAGGTCCGCTGATAGACCTGGCTATTATCGCATCCCCCACTTCAACCCATTATGAGATCGCCGGTTTTTTCCTGAAACGTCATATCCCGGTACTGGTGGAAAAACCTGTCACCACTACCGCTATTCAGGCCCGGCGGCTGTTATCTCTGGCCCGTAAAAATAAAACATCGCTGTTCGTGGGGCATGTGGAAAGGTTTAACAGCGCCTATCTGGCGGCAAAAGATCTTCTGGCCCGGCCGCGCTTTATCGAATGCCACCGTCTCAGCCCCTATCCGCGCCGTTCCCTGGATATCGGCGTGGTCCTGGACCTGATGATCCATGACCTGGACATCATCCTCGATATCGTCAAGGACGAAGTAAAAAAAATCGAGGCCGTAGGCGTCCGGGTCCTATCCGATCACGAAGATATTGCCAATGCCCGCCTTACTTTCAAAAACGGCTGCATAGCCAACATCACTGCTTCCCGGATCTCACAGGAAACAATGCGCAAGTTCAGGGTTTTCGGCCACAATTGCTATGTATCTCTCGATTATGCCCAGCAAAAAGTGGAACTTTACAAAAAAATGAAAAGCGCCATCGAAAAAAAGGAACTTTCTATCCAGAAAGAAGAACCTCTGAAAAAAGAAGACCAGGAGTTCATTTCTCACGTCATCAAGAAAAAATTTTCCCTGTCATCCGGGGAAAAAGCGAAAAACGCCCTGGAACTGGCAATAAAAATCAGCACTTTAATCAAAAACAGAACATGAAAAAAATAGTATTCGTCGCTGGCGATAAATCAGGCGATCTTTATGCCGGTTTATTGTGCAATGAATTAAAAAACCATTACGGCCAGAACGTCGAGTTGTACTCTCTGGGCGGACCGGTACTGGCCCGGCATTCCCGCCAGTTGATCGATCTGGTCAGTCTCTCTGTATCGGGGATCATCGAGGTGGCCGCCCATTTTAAAGAGCTGACCCGCACCTTTTCCCGGTCACTGCAGGAGATCCGGGCTCTGAAACCGGACCTGATAATTTTCGTCGACTTTCCCGATTTCAATCTGCGCCTGGCAGAAAAACTGCAGGGACTGTGCCCGCTTTTTTACTATATCAGCCCCCAGGTCTGGGCCTGGCGCAAACAGCGCGTTCATACCATAAAAAAACTGATCGATAAAATGATCGTTCTGTTCGATTTTGAACAGGAATTATACCGGAAGGCCGGGCTCGATGCTCTGTTCTTCGGTCACCCTCTGCTGGACATCATCCCTGATATCGAGCATAAACCGGAAGACATCATCCTCTTTCTGCCCGGTTCACGTAAAAACGAAGTGGCTCAACACCTGCCCCTGATGCGTGAGATAAAAAACGCGCTGTCTTCCCATGTTCCCGAATACAGATTTCAGATAGTAAAACCGGAAAATATCGAAAGACGATTTTATAAAGAACTCATTGGCGATGAGATCAAGGTCGTTCCCCACTCCTATGAAACCATATCCCGGGCGAGGTTCATCGTCGCTTCTTCAGGGACTGCTACTCTGGAGCTGGCAATCCTCAATATTCCCTTTTGCATCCTCTACCGGCTGAATACCCTGACCTGGTGGCTGCTCAAAAATCTTGTCCACATAAAATTTATCGGCCTGCCCAACATCATCTGCAACGAAAAGATCATCGATGAGTTCATTCAGTTCCAGGCCCGGCCCCCGATTATGGCTAACTATGTTCTCTCTTTTCTCACTGACCAGGAAAAATACTCCGGACTGAAATCCCGGCTTACCAAAGTCAAAGACAAACTAACTCCCTACGACGCCCTCAAAAATACCGCAACCTATATCGGGAACTATCTTAATTTGTAATCCGCCACTCGACCTCTGAAATAGCTCATGGCTGATGGCTCATAGCTCATAAGATTATATCTCTCTACTTGAAATCCGAACAATCCCGACAATCGGGCTTCGGATTTCATCTCCCGATGAATTGCAGGCAATTTTCGGGACTAAACCCCGAGAATCTGAAAGATTCCTCGTGGCCGGTAAGCTGCGGAAAATATTATTAAAATTTTTCCGCTTTCAGGCACACATCGGGACCCTACTTTCTACTTTTATTGCGGGGTTTCCGGCAGTTTATCCGCGAATAAATCGCCATGACCGCTGCCGGAGTAATACCGGAAATACGTAAAGCCCGGCCCAGGGTGGGCGGCCTGAAATATTTCAATTTCTCCCGGACCTCGCGCGACAAGGAAGGCACTTTATCATAATCAAACCGCGCCGGGATCTTCACTTTATCCATTCGTTTCAGTTCTTCGGCCTGTGACTGCTCGCGTCTGATAAACCCCTGGTATCGCGCTTCGATTTCCAGCTCCCGGTCCAGAAGCAGATCATGAACATATCCGGAAATATGCGGCGCGATCTGCTCAAATGATATCTCGGGCCGCTTCAGGTATTCGAATAATGACTGTTTTTGCGGCAGGCCGGCAAGTCTTACTCTGGTCGTTATCATTTTCCGGAGAGCGGCCTGTTTTCCGGCCTCGGCTTTTTTCACTTTTTCCATACGATTTTTGCCTGCCAGACCGATCTTGTAAGCCAGAGGCGTAAGCCTGAGATCGGCGTTGCTTTCCCGCAACATCAGCCTGAACTCAGAACGCGAGGTAAACATCCGGTACGGCTCATCAGTACCTTTTCCGGTAAGATCATCGATCATTACCCCGATCAAGGCATCCTCCCTGCCCAGAAGAAACGGTTTTTTCTTTTTGATCTGCAGGGCGGCATTGATACCGGCAATAATACCCTGAGCCGCGGCTTCTTCGTATCCGGTAGTGCCGTTAACCTGCCCGGCAACAAATAACCCTTTGATCTTTTTTGTCTCCAGAGTCGGATACAATTGAGTAGGGTCGATAAGTCCGTGCTCGATGCCGTAACCCGGTCTGAGGATCGCTGCTTTTTCCAGGCCGGCGATAGTGTGGATGAACTCTTCCTGAACATCATAGGGCAAAGACGTGGAAACGCCGTTGGGATAGACCTCGACAGTATCCCACCCTTCCGGTTCTATAAAGACCTGATGCGATTCTTTGTCAGGAAAGCGAAACACCTTATCTTCCAGCGAAGGACAATAGCGCACGCCGTGCGCTTTTATTTTTCCGGTAAACAGCGGAGAACGGTCCAGATTTTTCATTATTATGCGATGGGTCTTCTTATTGGTATGGGTGATAAAGCAACTAAGCTGTTTTGCCGGCAGCTGGTCCGACAGGGCCGAGAAAGGCGGCAGATCATAATCCGGCAACTGCTCCTGCATCCGGGAAAAATCGATGGTCTGCGCGTCAAGACGGGCGCAGGTCCCGGTCTTGAAAAACTTTGTTTTCAGTCCCAGTTTTTCGATGTGTGAACATAATTCGTCACCGGAAAGCTCAGATAATCTGCCGCCGGGAAAACTGCTCATACCGATATGCAAAAGACCGCGCAAAAAAGTACCGGCGCAGACGATCACGGCCCGGCTGTTAAAAACTTCACCGAAACTGGTTTTTATACCAATAACCTGTTTATTTTTTATCACTATCTCATCGGCTTTTGCCTCCAGCAACCGGATATTCGGCTCCCGCTCCAGTCTTGCCCGGGCGGCCCCGGGATAACGAAACATGTCGACCTGGACCCGGGTAGCCCAGACTGCCTTGCCTTTGCTTTTGTTTAACTGGCGATAGTTGACAGCGCAGGTATCGGCCAGCCTGCCGATAAGCCCGCCCAGGGCATCGACTTCTCTGACCAGGCATCCTTTGGACACTCCGCCGATTGCCGGATTACAGGAAAGCTTGCCGATGTTGTCCAGACTGAGAGTAACCAGCAAAACCGATACACCCAGGCGCGCCGATGCATAGGCCGCCTCAATACCGGCATGGCCGGCCCCGATGACAATCAGATCATAAATTATTTTCTTTGACGACATATGAGGTCAATTATACAGCCAAAAAGATAAAAGTAAATGCAGCCCCTGAAAAGCCGGCCCGCAGTATGCTCATCCTTTATCAACCCTGGTCAAAAAAACCGGGGATAATAGCGTGACATTGGGGACAGCGGCCCCGGTCAATAAGGTTTTCTTCTACCCGGAAACCGCTGCGCCGGATCAAAAGAGCCTGACAACCCGGACAATAGGTGTTGTTTCCTTTTTCCGTGGCGATATTACCGATATAGATGTGGGCCAGACCATTTTTTTTCCCGATGTCATAGGCTTTCTCCAGAGTGGCGAGAGGCGTGGGTTCGGCTTTCTCCATTTTATACTGAGGGTAGAAGCGGGAAATATGCCAGGGAATATCCCTATGCACCGAGGCGATGAACTCCGCGATATCATTCAATTCCTCTTTTGAATCATTCAATCCGGGAATGACCAGGGTGGTCAGTTCGATCCAGATTTCTCTTTTTTTCATCTCTTTTATCGATTCCAGCACCGGTTTCAACCGGCCTTTGCAAATATCGCGATAGAATGAATCACGAAACGATTTAAGATCGATATTCGCGGCATCAAGATAAGGGCTTATGCAGCCGATCGCTTCCCCGGTCATAAAACCGTTGCTGACAAAAATATTGGACATCCCCTGCTTTCTGGCCAGAACAGCACAGTCCCGGGCAAATTCAAAAAAAACCGTCGGCTCAGTGTACGTATAAGCTATACTCTGGCAGCCGCTTGCCCCGGCCGCTTCGACGACCTTTTCCGGTTTTATCGGCATAGCCGAATATCCCGGGTCAACTGCTTCTTTCTGGGATATCTGCCAGTTCTGACAGAATTTACACTGGAAATTGCAGCCCGGACAGGCGATGGAATAAGAAAAACTCGCCGGATAAAAATGGTAGAGAGGTTTTTTTTCGATCGGATCGACATTGCAGGCAATAACCTGGCCATAATTGATTGAGTATAAAATCCCGTCCCGGTTGATCCGCACCCGGCAGCGGCCAGCAGCGCCATTGGCAACAAAGCAATGGTGTCCGCATAATCGGCAGACCACCGACTTGTCTTTGTTCTTTGTGTACAGTACTGCCTCTTGCAAATTTTCTTTCATAGAAGTTGCAACCTTTTGTTTTGAGCAAAAGCCGGGACACAAGAAAAAACAGATTCTGCCGCGCGGCGGAAAACCATCTACCTGTCAATTATATATTTGATTTTTTTTTGGTTCAATGGTATTATTTATTACTATGAGAGTGACCAAAAAGGTTTCTAAAAATGATTCTCCACTCTCTACTTCTGATTTAAAACGTCTGGAAGAGGTTTTTTTCAGTCCGCCCCGGGAAAAAAAAGATCCGGTCCGCTCTCCCAAAAACCTTATCATATCTCTGACTGTTGTTGTCCTTGTCCTCTTTCTTTCCCTGCTCTTCTATTTCAAATATACCGTGCTGATAGTACCCCGAATACCGGCCAGCGACCAGAACCTGCTCAGCAATAACCTGCTCAGTTCGATTGTCGTGACCAAAGACACCACCAATATGCAATTTTCCCAGGGGGTGCTCTATCTCTCTCTGAAACCGTCCACGATCCAGGAAGTGACCCTGAACACCAGAGAACCGATCGATCTGGAAAAAAACAATCTTTTCCTTCACCTCAGCCTGATCGATCCGAATTTTAAAAACGGCGATGTGACCGGAACTGTGATCATGAAAAACAGCGATTTTTTTTCCAATGCCTTTCGGCCGGTACAGGTATCGCTCGACGACCGTTTTTTATCCGACCCGCAAAATAAATACTTTATCATACCGGTACATACGTCTGATACAGGGGATATCCAGATGAATTTTTCGCAGATCACACAGGTCCGCATCGGCTTTACAAACCAGAAAGATAAACCGGTGTCTCTCCTGGTCCGCGAAATCAACCTGGCGAAAAAGGAGGCGGAATGAACGTGTTCTCTATTCTCAACCAAAAAGGTGGCTGTGGCAAAACGACAACTGCGGTTAATCTGGCTCATGCCTTGAGCAAAAAAGGCTATCGCACTCTACTCATCGATTTTGACCCTCAAGCGCATACCACCTATTCGCTGGGGATAGAAAACGTCAGAGGCGCCTGTGAATTTCTCGAAGCTTACGCCCGTACCGGAGCCCTGGGCATAGACGAATTCATCGTGAAGCGCGATGAAAATCTTTTCGTTCTCCCTTCCAGCGTAGGGCTTTCCGCCCTGGAACAGAAACTGTCCAACCGTCCGGACAAATTGTTCATCGCCTACAAACTGTTTTCCGCGAATAAATCGCAGTATGACTATTGCATCATCGACTGTCCGCCCAACCTGGGCATGCTGGCCCTGAATGCCGTATTCGCATCAGACCATGTCATTATCCCCCTGATGACCTGCACCCTTTCTTACAAGGGTCTGGAAGTCCTTAACAAGGTCCTGGAGATGACTGCCGGCCTGCATCCCAACAAGCTATCTCTGCTCTATCTGCTTACCCAGTATGACCGGCGTTTCCGTTACTCGCTCGACTTTTACGATAAATTAAGGTCCTCGCTTTCCACCAAACTGATGCGCACGGTAATCCGCACCAATATCAGTCTTCGCGAAGCAGCAGCTGAAGGGAAAACTATTTACGAATATAAACCCAAGGCACGCGGCGCCCAGGATTACACGAAACTGGCTGAAGAGTTGATGTCCCTGGATGCCGAGCAGGGCTGGGCCCGATTCTTTCTCAAGGGCGAACAATTCAAAGATGTGTATGTGGTCGGTGATTTCAACAACTGGACTAAAAACGACCAGTTCAAAATGAAAAAGATCGAGCCTCAGACCTGGGCCATCAATCTCCCTCTCAAAAAGGGAAAATATAACTATAAATTCCTGGCCAACGAAAAATGGTTCAATGATCCCTATAACCTTTATCAGGAAGACGATTCGTTCGGCGGGAAAAACTCAGTTATCCAGATACGCTGATTTTACTGTCGATGGTCGATAGTCTAAGGTCACCGTAAGACGTTCGTTCGCTTAAGCTCACTTAGACGTAAGACGTCCGCTCGTTCCACTCGGCTTAGACGTAAAACAAAAACCAGGCACCTTTCTCCGCATTTTAATCTTTTTTTTACCCGTTATCCCTGCCTTTGCCGCCACCGGCGGCACTCGCTACTTGCTACTTGCTACTCTTGATCCGGGCGCAGAGGGATTATCCCCTGATCAGGGCCCGGATATCCTCGATCATGTCCTCTGTGGCCGATTCCCCCCGTTTCAGGAATTCCTTTACCTTGGTAAATTCGACCCAGCTCAATCCTTTCATGTCAGGGTGGATCACCACATCGGCTGATTTCTGGGCTTCATGGATAAACTCGCGCTGCATGGTCTCGATACTGCCGAAAATATAATCAAGGATAGTGAACGGTTTGCCTTTCAGTGCGTAGTCACGCATGATCTCTTCCCGGGAAGGGGTCACGTTAACGGCAATGATCTTTTTGGCATAATCAAGCACAGTATTTACCGGCAGCGGGGCCAGGATCCCCCCGTCAAGAAAGATCTCCTCCTTGTAGGTGATCGGTTCAAATACGCCGGGCATGGCACAGCTGGCGGCAATGGCCTTGTATAATGCGCCTTCTTCGATAATATGTGGTTCCCGTTTTAGAAAATCAAAAGTGCAGACCCGCACCCGGCGGCGAAGATCGGAAAAACTTTTTTTCTCAAAAAGATCCTTAAGCAGTTTTTCCAGCTGGCGTGACTTCAAAAAACCTTTAAAGGGAAAAGCAAAAGAAGCAAAAGAAGCAAAAAGAAGCTTGCGCCCGAAACTGAGCGCGATCTCCTCTATCTCGGAAATGGAATAGCCCAGTCCCCAGAGCGCGCCGATAAGGGCCCCCATACTCGAGCCGGAAATGATGTCAATCGCAACCCCTTCCTGTTCAAGCACTTTCAAGACCCCGATATGAGCCAGGCCAAAGGCCGCGCCGCTGCCCAGAACGAGCCCTACGGTTTTCTCTCCCAATTCCCGGGAAGTCCGGCTCAGAACCTGGAAATATCCCGGGCTGCTCTGACGGGGCAGCAGGGAATAAAAAGGGTTGGACGATACCTGGGCAGTCTCAAGGTCGTCGCGGGCCAGCAGACAGCGTATCTGCGGGATGACCTTTTGATGCGAACGTTTTAACAGCTGATGCACCTTTTCCCAGTCTTCTTTTTCCGATGAAGATATAAAATGAAGGCGGTCGGCAGGAATGATCAGACGACGGCTTTCATCGTCATCGATAAGCGGGAATTCATAAAAAAGAAAATGATAATTCTCGCTGAGATAATTGACCAGGGAAAAAAAACGCTCGATCGAAGCCCGGTCAAGATGCACGCAAAGGGAATCGATCTCGCCTTTTACGATAAACTCTGACAATTCGTCTTCCCTGAACCTGGTCATCTGTGCTGCCTTCAGCTCATGGCGCAGAAGTTTCGGTAAAATAAAATCTTTGCTGAAAGAACACTGGATGACAACGATCTCCTTGCCGGTCTCGCGGCGTAAAGCCCTGGCCAGATCGATCATGTAAGCCGTGGTCCGCTGCTGGGGTAGAAACGAACAAATGCCTACTTTTAAAGACTGAAATATGGTCTTGGGCTGTCCGGCCCTTTTCTTGACTTTCCGGGAAAGGATACGGGAAAAATCCAGGGCCAGAAGCGGATTCCTGGTAAGAAAATCGCGAAAATGATCTTTATCCATTTCCAGTACTAGCGAAGGCTCTATGGAACGGACCGTGACCGAGTGCGGCTCACTGGTAAGCAGGGAAATAACCCCGAAAGGCGTGCCGCGTTTGATCAGCTCTATCTCCACATCCCGGCCGTCCTGACGGGAAAGAGCCACCAGTCGGCCTTTAAGCAGAAGATAGAATTTATCCGGCGGCGCCCCCTCTTCATATATCACCTGATGCGAGCTGTATTCGACTTCCCGGCAGCAGGAAATAAAACGTCCCAGGCGACGCTTGCCGAGCCGGTTAAAGGGGCGCACTGCTTTTAAGATCTCTTCAGATAATGACGGCATTTTCCCTGATAATCTGTGAATATTTTCTGGCAAACGGCTTTATTGTCCGGGAAAAACTTTGATAATCGATGTCGATCAGTCCAAAGCGGGGCCCGAACCCCTGGTCCCATTCGAAATTGTCGATCAGCGCCCACCACAGATATCCCCGGCAATCGACACCGGCTGCCATAGCCGAAGCCAAAGCGCGTATATGCCCGGTCAAAAAAGGTTCATACATTGCCGGGTCTTTTTCGGCTGTCCCGTTCTCGGTTATCAATAAAGGCCGGCTGTATCTTTTCAGCGAAACCAGGACATGTAAAAAACCCGGCGCCGATACGTTCCAGCCCAGAAAATTCTTTTGTTCCGGGTGATGGGCCTCCCGGCATTCCCGGCCCAGCAGGCCAAAACCGGCTTTTACATATTGCCGGTAATAATAATTCACACCGATAAAATCCAGAACGTTTTTGCCGCACAAAGTATCCAGAAGCGAATAATTGAACAGCCGGCTTCGCAGTCCGGCAAACAACGAATTCTGTCCCAGGTCATATTTACGGCAGGGGCTGAACCAGACCATGTTTTTGGCAATCGATATAAAAACAGGCCGGGTACCGGCCCTGGCTTTGAGTTCCTGATAGGCGAGACAATAAGCCGTTACCATATTATTAAGTACCCGGCGGGCCAGTCTCAAAGAACTCTCGCCCGGCGGCCAGGCACCTTCGATAAATCCTTTATAAAGGTAAACAAGCGGTTCATTGATGATAATAAAATAGCGTACATTTTCAGCCAGCAGCATCTCGGCTGCTTCTGATACATAACGCAAAAAATGATCGATATTACCGGTTTTTGCCCATCCGCCCTTTTGGGCAAACCAGAGGGGATTGGTAAAATGATGCAGAGTTACCACCGGTTCCAGACCCAGCTGTTTCAGATCCCGGACCTGGTCGCGGTAATGCTCCCTGACCCGGCAGTCGATACTGCCCGGCTCAGGACACAGCCTGGCCCATTCCAGGGACATTCGCAGGGCATTATGGCCTAAAGAAGCTGCCGAAGAAAAATCGTCGTGATAATATTGATAATGGCGGCAAGCCTGGCCCGAAGAGATCAGGCCTTTTTCCGATTCCCAGCTATACCAGTCACTGGCGATATTGCCCCCTTCGACCTGATAACTGGATATACTGGCCCCCCAGAAAAACCCCTCAGGAAAAGCATATTTCATCATCTATAGTATACCTTTAAAATACATACAAGGGCAAGAGGTAAGGCTATAAAGAAGTTATAAGTTATGAGTTATTGATTATGGTCTATGAGTTGCCGGGACGAATTTTGCATTCATCAACTCATAACTTGTAACGTGTAACTTATAACTTTGGCGGTTAGCCAATCAGAGGTCGAGCAGTTTGCGGGCGTCGCTTTTGGAGACGAGTTTTTTAAAATCCTGAAAATCGATCATGATCAGGGAAGGATGCATATCTTTAAACCTTTTCACGGCCTGAATATCGACAGTCCTGCGGAATCCCAGGTATTTGAAGCGGGCCTGGCATTGGGGACAGGCAGTTGCCGATACCGGCAGACCTAAATTGTGACAGTTATAGCATTCTGCCGACAGTTCTCCGATCACCAGGAGATGCTGCTCAATATCGTTTACCTTTACTTCCTGCCAGATACGGACAAAATTGCTCATCTTTTCCGGGAATAGAATTTTTTTATCTGGGTCACGACTTCCTGGGGAGTGTCGACCAGCTTGAACAGTTTCATATCCGCGCCGAGAAGGGCTTTTTCATCGACCAGCGTGGTTTTGCACCAGTCAATAACCCCTTTCCAGAATTTCTTACCGACCAGGATAATGGGAAAAGGCTGCACTTTATCGGTCTGGGCCAAAGCCAGACCTTCGAACAATTCGTCAAGCGTGCCGAAGCCTCCGGGAAAAACTACAAAGGCCCTGGAATATTTGGCGAACATGACTTTACGCACGAAAAAATAACGGAATTCAAGCAGTTCGTCGATATAGCAATTGGGATTTTGCGCTTCGGGAAGCAGGATATTCAGACCTATGGAGGCCTTCTTACCCACTGAATGTGCCCCGCGATTGGCAGCTTCCATGATGCCCGGACCGGCGCCGGTAATTATACTGTAACCGTTCTTTGACAGCAATTGGGCGGTCTTAAAAGCTTTTTGGTAGTAGGGATGTTTTTCCGGGGTGCGCCGGGAACCGAAAATAGCTATCCCTTTTTTAACGTGGGAAAGTCCTTCGAATCCTTCCACAAACTCGCTCATGATCCGGAATACCCGCCAGGTGTCCTGTTTGCGAAAATCATTTTGAAATATTTTGGCCATTTTACACCACCAATTTCTTTGCCAGATCAGCTATTACCGGTATTTCAGCCATCCTGCCGGTCAACGCGGCATAGATCCCGTAAAACGCGCAAAGCGGAAATACGATCAGCCCGAGAACACGGACCAGGGCGCCGAAAAAAGGAATAAATGACAAAAAGAAAAACACTATCACCTCGAAAATAAAAAGTACCAGCCCCTGTTTAGCATGGAAATGAGAAAATTTATTGTCTTTCCTGAATAAAAAGGCCAGGACCCATAAAAAAAACACATAAGAAAGCGCGGCCAGGCCTGCCCCCTCCCTTATTTCCTGCTCATTCAGCTTCCTGTCTTCAGACATATTCTCCTCCTCTGCGATTGTCGCTGCCATGCTTTTCTTGCTAAGATCAGAACTATATTATAGCGTATTTTTTCCGGATAGCAAGCCGCAGTCCCAGGTAAAAAAAAACCCCCGGGGAAAATCCCCGGGGGTTTTAAATAGCGAAACTGTTAGAACGATACTTTCATGGAACCGAGGGCCTGATAGGCTTCATCGTCATTGACGCCATCAAACCAGTCGCCGGGCATGAAATAATCGAAGTTGAACCCGAACTGCACATCTTCTGTGTAGTCATAGGTCAACGCAAAATCAAGTTCTGATCCCAGATCATCTTCATCGGCTTTTACCACATAAGTGGCATAATCCGACTGATAAGCAGTCACACCAGGCTTGCTGGCTGCCTTCAGATAGGCATAGCGCAGACTGGCAGACATATCTTCTCTGGGCTCGGCTGTAAAAGTCAGGCCATACAATTCCACATTGGAATTGGTGAACAGCTTATTGGCAATATTTGCCGGTGTCCAGCCTTCATACATCGGGCTCCAGTTCTCAGAAAGATTTACATAGTCAAAGCCGATTGTCGGCGCGTAATCCGCGTCAAGAAACGCGTAATCAGCAGCCAGACGGAAAGCTCTGTCCGAAGCATCAGTATTGTCGCCGCGGAAATCTTTCTTGACCTGATAGGCGAATTCACCGCTGAGTGTCAGGCTGTCAAGCAGCGTAGATACGCTTCTCAAACCATACACATCAACGCGTTCTCTGGCCTCGGTTCCGTTGCCTTCTTCGTCCGCCCATACGCCGTAGACTTCGGCCATAGTGTTGTAATCTTCGAAATTATAGCCGAGATTGACTATATAGGCATTCACGTCATCGTCCATATTGAGCGTACTTTCATCTTCCTTGATCCATCCCAGAGTGAGCATTGCCGGATCGAGGTCGACAACAGCAAGCATACCCGCGAATGATTTTCTCGGGCTGAGATCTCCCAGTACACCGGTCAATGCGCCGCCGCCTTCACGGTTGGTATCAGGATCGGCAACGACAAGACCGCTGCCCAGAAAAACCGGCTGTACACCGATCTTCAAGGTCACCGGATAGCTCAGGAAATCTTTCAAAGTAGCATAGGCCTGTGATGTGTACAACTGATCAGCAGCATCTGATCCCCATGCTCTTTCATCAGTGAGCACGGCAGTGAACATCACGTCTTCGGTCAGATCAGCGTCGAAACGCAGATTGGTAACGCTGGCCAGAGCGCTGACTTCATCAGTGCTGGTATTGACACCGAGAGTATAATCCCGGCTTACGCCCAAAGCAGTGTAATCACCGCTGACTTTGATATTTTCCACCGCAGCAAATGCCGCTGTGGCAGTCAGCGCGAAAATCGCAATTAAAGCAATAAGCTTTCTCATTGTAAAGCCTCCTTTCAGAGAGTTCTATTTATCAGGAACAAGGTTAGCATTCCTTGCACATATCAACCATCTATGGTTATATCATTCACTTTTGGGGACAATCTCTGAACCAATTTATGGAAATGTCTGTTATCCTCACCCCCTTTCTTTCCAAGATTGAGACTGTCTGTGAATGGTATAACTGGCAATTTTGGTCATTGGAAAACAAACTTTTTTCAAAGAGCTTACTACAATTTAATCAAATAACTCCTTTATTGTCAACACTTTTTTGACAAAGACTGCCCATATATGGGCATTCCGAAAAATATAAGCCCAAAATGTAGTGACTCCCCTTAAAAAGGCCGTATTTTGCGACAAATCAGGGTTTTTCCCGGCCTGTCCGGGACAGTCCCCCACCGCTATCGCGGAGTTACAAGTTATCAGTTATCAGTTATCAGTGCGGATTTCCCGGATTTTAACTCATAACTTATAACGTATAACGCATAACTTTTGATTATGAGCTATGAGCCATGAGCTAAGAGCTGATATATGCGCCCAGGCCGACTCGAACGGCCATTTCCGGCTTAGGAGGCCAGCGCTCTGTCCTGCTGAGCTATGGGCGCTTTAAAATACGATTGAGAAAAAATTCAATATTTGATAAGCGAATAGACCGGATAGCCTTTGAATTTTTTTCTGCCCTTGAGACCGGCTAATTCGATCAAAAAGACGATTCCGGCAATCCTGGCCTGGAGTTTACCAGCCAGCTTGACCAGGGCTGCGGCAGTACCGCCGGTAGCCAGAAGATCGTCAAGGATCAATACCGAGGCTCCTTCAGGGAAAGCATCGCGATGCATTTCCAGGGAATCTTTTCCGTATTCCAGCGAATAGGTGTGCCGAAAGATCCGGGCCGGAAGTTTTCCGGGCTTGCGTACCGGTACAAAACCGCATTTCAGTTTGTAAGCCAGGGCCCCGCCGAAAATAAATCCCCTGGCCTCGGCACAGACCAGATAATCGATCTTTTTCCCCTTTACCAGACCGGCCAAAGCATCCACGGCAGCGTGAAAAGCTTTTTTATCGTTAAGCAGGGTGGTAATATCACGGAATAATATGCCTTTATGGGGGAAATCGGGTATCGCCCTTATTCTTTCGGAAAGGTTCATGAGCCGGTTCTTTTCAGATATCTATTTCTTCTTTTTGCTGTTCCACGACATAGCTTTTCAGCTTTTTCAATGCCGCGGCCTCGATCTGTCTGACCCGTTCCCGGGATATTTTAAGGCGTTTGGCTACTTCAGCCAGGGTAAAGGTCTTTCCCTGATCAGTAAGTCCGAAGCGCATATCCAGGACAGTACGTTCCCGGTCGCTGAGAGCATTGAGCAGGTTCATTATCTCTTCGTGCTGGAAAAACCGCTCGATCTCTTTTTCGGTGTCCGCATAGCCTGTAGCCCGGATAAAATCTCCCAGCTGCGATTCTCCGTCATCGCCTACCGGCGCTTCCAGAGAAGCTTTTTTCGTAGTCCACAATTCGATATCAGACACTTTTTCCACGGGAAGACGCAGTTTCTTGGCTATCTCTCCGGTGGACGGTTCCCGTTTGTGTTTCTGACGAAGCGCCTCCTTGGCCCGTTTATATTTGGAAATAAGTTCGCTCATGTAGACCGGGATACGGATAGTCTTTCCCTGATCGATCAGGGCACGGGTAACAGCCTGACGGATCCACCAGGCAGCATAAGTGGAAAAACGGTAACCTTTGCTGATATTGAATTTATTGATAGACCTCATCAGTCCGATATTGCCCTCGGCAATAAGGTCCATCAGCTGAAGACCGAAATGGCTGTAATGTTTGGCAATATTGACCACCAGCTTCAGGTTAGCAGCAATCAGTTTACGGCGCGCCTCACGGTTGCCGCGTTTGGCTTTACGGATAAGGTCCTCCTCTTCTTTTTTTTCCAGGACCGGGATATGCTTTATCCGCTCCAGATAGGCTTTGATCGCTTCCATACTCTTATTTTACTTTTTTTTAGCCTTTTTGGCTTTACTTTTTTTCTTAGCGCCGGTCTGAGCCAATACTACCTGAGCCGCAGCCAAACGGGCAATAGGCACCCGGAACGGCGAACAGCTCACATAATTCAAGCCTGCTTTATGGCAAAAAGCAATAGACAGCGGATCGCCGCCGTGCTCACCGCAAATACCTACCTTAAGGTCTTTACGGGTCTTTCTTCCCAGTTCGGTACCCATTTGTACCAGCTTACCCACTCCTTCGGTATCCAGAGACTGGAACGGATCACGCTCGTAAATACCCTGATTGACATAATCGACAAGAAATTTGCCGGCATCGTCCCGCGAAAAACCGCAACCCATCTGGGTAAGGTCATTGGTTCCGAAGGAAAAGAACTCAGCTTCCTGAGCCACTTCGTCGGCAGTAATGGCTGCCCGCGGCACTTCGATCATCGTCCCGATCTTCACGCTGAAGGGGAACTTTTTCAATTTTTTATCTTTCTTTACCTTTTCCATAGTTTCGACAATGATCTTTTTCTGCAGAGAAAGTTCCTTGACCGTGCCCACCAGAGGAACCATTATCTCGGGCTTTACCTTGATCTTCCTGGCTGCCACGTTCAGGGCTGCCTCGATAATGGCCCGGGCCTGCATTTCGGTAATCTCAGGATAGGAATTACCCAGACGGCAGCCGCGATGGCCGAGCATGGGATTGAATTCATGGAGAGACTCGACTGTCTCTTTTACTTTTTCGTAACTGATACCCATTGCCTGAGCCAGCTCTTTCTGACCCTTTTCGTCGTGCGGCAGAAATTCATGCAATGGCGGATCAAGCAGGCGGATAGTGCAGGGCTTGCCGCTCAGAGCTTTGAATATCCCTTCGAAATCCTTTCTCTGTAAGGGGAGCAGTTCGGCCAGAGCAGTCAGATACTGGGCCAGAGGCGCCTTGAGCTGTTTTTCCAGTTTTTCTCTGTCTTCGGCGTCACGGGCCTGGCTTATGGCATCACGCAGCCTCTTTACTTCCGGGGCCACGATGATCATCTTGCGGAAAGAAACGATCCGCTCGCCTTCGAAAAACATATGTTCGGTGCGGCAGAGGCCGATACCCTCGGCACCGAATTTTACGGCGACTTCGGTATCTTTAGGCGTATCGGAATTGGTACGCACACCGAGCCGACGGTATTTGTCGGCCCATTTCATGATCACGCCGAAAGGACCGGTCATCATCGGGGGAATCGTTTTGATCTGCCCCTGATAAACTACGCCTTTGCTTCCGTTAAGAGATACCCAGTCGCCTTCTTTTATCACCATATCGCCGCAGCGCATCTGTTTTTTGCTTTCTTCCATTACGATATCTCCGGCGCCGGCTACACAGCATTTCCCCATGCCTCTGGCAACGACTGCAGCATGGGAAGTCATTCCGCCCCGGGCCGTAAGAATGCCTGACGAAGCATGCATGCCGCGGATATCTTCCGGTGAAGTTTCCAGACGGCATAAAATCACATTTTTACCGTCTTTTTTCCATTCCTCGGCAGCTTTGGCAGTAAATACCGCCTGTCCCACGGCAGCTCCCGGGGAAGCCGGCAGACCCGATTTGGAAAAAATCTTGGCTTTCTTTTCCTCAGCCAGATCGAACATGGGATGCAGCAACTGATCTATCTGCTGGGGCTGAATCCTTTTCAAGGCTTCTTTTTCATCTATCAGCTTTTCCCTGCACATATCGACCGCTATCTGTATGGCCGAATGGGCAGTACGTTTGCCGTTCCTGGTCTGAAGCATATACAGAACCCCGCGTTCGATAGTAAATTCAAAATCCTGCATCTCTCTGTAATGTTTTTCCAGTCTGGCGCGGATAGCCTGAAGCTGGTCATAGATCTTTTTATTGGCTTTTTTAAGATCGTCCATGGGATGGGGAGTGCGGATACCGGCGACCACATCCTCACCCTGGGCATTCATCAGGTATTCGCCGTAAAGGTGATTATCTCCTGTGGAAGGATTACGCGTAAAACCAACACCGGTACCTGAATCTTCGCCCATGTTGCCGAAGACCATGGTCTGGACATTGACCGCGGTGCCGATCAATCCTCTGATCTCATTAAGCTCACGGTAGGCCACGGCGCGGTCATTGTTCCAGGAACCGAATACGGCATTTATGGCATGCCACAACTGCACCTTGGGATCCTGGGGAAAACTCTCTTTGGTATATTTTTTATATATTGCCTCATAACGGCGGACCAGTTCTTTAAGATGCTCCACGTCCAGCGCCGTATCAGGAACGACTTTCATCAGTTGTTCCTGCACCAGCTGATCGGCATTGGCAATGCCTTTTTTCCCGGCCAGATCCCGTTTTACCTCTTCCATTTCGTGTTCAAAGGCATGATGGGGAACGCCCATGGCCACATCACCGAACATCTGAATAAAACGACGATAAGAATCCCAGGCAAAACGGGGATTGCCGGTCAGGTCAGCCAGCCCCTCTACAGCCTCGTCGGTAAGGCCCAGGTTCAGGATAGTGTCCATCATCCCGGGCATGGATACGGCAGCTCCGCTGCGTACCGAAACCAGAAGCGGATTTTTTTTGTCACCGAATTTTTTGCCGGTCTCTTTTTCCAGTTTCTTCAGGTTGGCATCGACTTCCTCGCGCAATCCTTTGGGATATTTACGTTTGTTATCATAATAACTCTGACAGACTTCGGTACTGATCGTAAAACCGGGAGGCACGGGAAGTCCGATGCTGCACATCTCGGCAAGATTGGCGCCCTTTCCTCCCAGAAGCTGCTTCATAGTGGCGTTGCCGTCTGCTTTTTTCCCGAAGAAGTAAACCATTTTCTTTTTTGCCATGATCCTGGACCTCCTTTTTCCGTTTTAAAAACTGTTTAAGAAAACATCCTCAAACCGTCATTTTATCCTTGAAATACTCTAACAATCTTTCTCCGGCAACCCGTTCCTGGGCCATATCGTCCCGGGAGCGTACCGTGACGCATTTATCCTCCAGACTCTGCACATCGACAGTGACGCAGAAAGGAGTACCGATCTCGTCCTGGCGCCGGTATAATTTACCGATGGCCCCGCTGTCGTCATAGACAACCGTAATCTTATTTCTTCTATCACAAACACGTTTTTTTGCAAGCTCGACCAGTTCCGGTTTATTTTTAAGCAAAGGGAAAAACGCGGCCTTATAGGGGGCCAGTTCCGGCTTGAGCTTAAGCACTACTCTGGTCTTTCCCTTCACCTCTTCTTCAGCATAGGCATCGCAGAACAGGGCAAAGAACATCCGGTCCACGCCCGAAGACGGTTCGATCACATAAGGGATGACATGAGTGCCGGCTTTATCGTCGAAATAGGAAAGATCTTTTTTGCTGATTTCCGAATGACGGCGCAGATCGTAATCAGTACGGTTGGCTATCCCTTCCAGCTCGCTCCAGCCGAAGGGGAAATTGTATTCGATATCCGTACAGGCCCGGGCATAATGGGCCAGTTCATCGGCGCGGTGCGGACGCAGGCGAAGATTTTCTTTTTTTATCCCGAGCAGTTCGGTATAAAAGCGGTAACGTTCCTTTACCCAGTGCTCATAGCACTGGTCGGCTTCCTCAGGAAGAGAAAAATACTCTATTTCCATCTGCTCGAATTCTTTCATCCGGAAAATAAAACTTCCGGTAGTCACTTCGTTGCGGAAGGCTTTTCCGATCTGAGCAATGCCGAAAGGAAGTTTTTTATGGACCGTATTAAGGACATTGAGAAAATTGGTAAAGATCCCCTGGGCCGTTTCCGGGCGTAAATAGGCATAATAGGGGTCGTTTTCAGAAGCGCTCATATTGGTCTTGAGCATGAGATTGAACTTGCGGGGCTGATTCCGGGAAATATCGATATCGGCCTTGCAGTCCGGACAGCGGTAGCAGGTATCGGTTATCTTTTCGATCTTATCGATCCGGAAGCGTTTTTTACACTGGGGACAATCGACCAGCATATCAGTGAATCCTTCCAGATGTCCCGAGGCGATAAATACCCCCTGGTTCATGATAATAGCGCTGTCCAGACCGACAATATCTTCCCGGCGCTCCACATATTCCCGCCACCAGAGGTCTTTCAGGGTCTTTTTGATCATTGCCCCCAGGGGGCCGTAATCCCAGATACTGGAAAGACCGCCGTGGATCTCGGATCCGCCGAAAACAAATCCCCGGCGCCGGGCCAGCGATACGATTTTTTCAAGATCTTTCTGAGGCATAAGAGAAGTATTATATACTAAAAACTACTTTTCGTTTAATAAATTTTTTATTTTTTTTAACTCCTCTGCGCTTATGGAATAGCTCTCTTTTTCCCCGGGAAAAATACCGCCCTGGATCTCTTCGCCAAACTTATTCACGGCCTTGTCGATAACTGTCTGCAAATCGGCATAGAGCTTTACGAATTTCGGGCGGTTTTCCCGATAAAGGCCGAGCAGGTCATAAAGCACCAGGACCTGTCCGTCACAGAAACTTCCCGATCCTATACCGATAGTGGGGACTTTTACCTGCCCGGTGATAAGCCGGGCCAGAGCCCGGGGAATACATTCCAAAACCAGACTGAACACTTTTTCCCGCTCAAATAATGCTGCCTGATCCAGGAGCCGGGCTGCGGCCTGGCTGTCTTTCCCCTGCACTTTGAATCCCCCGATCTTGTCCGCGCTCTGGGGGGTCAGCCCGATATGGCCCATGACCGGTATACCGGCTTTGATCAGTCTGCGGCATACTTTAAGGCAGTCTTCGAACCACTCTATTTTTACTGCGTCGGCTCCCCCCTCTGCGACAAAGCGCCGGGCATAATAAACTGCTTTGCGGGTATTTTTCTGACAGCAGACATAGGGCATGTCAGCCACGACCAGGGTTTGGGGCGCACCTTTTTTTACTGCCCGGGTATGGGCCAGCATCTCTTCAAAACTGATGTCATTGATACGCTCCATTCCCAGTACGACATTGGCCAGAGAATCTCCGACCAGAAGCATATCTATGGCGCAGCGCGAAAGGATGCGGGCAAAAGAAAAATCATAACAGGTCAGCATGACCAGCTTTTTCCTGTTTTTGGCAGAGACAATATCTTCGATCGATCTACTGCAGGACATCTATCTTCAATCCTTTCTCTTCTTCGGTCAGGGCATATACCTGAAGCGTAGTGGCATGCCGGATCAGATAATTGCGGGTACCTTCCACTCCCATGGAAAAAAAAGCCGTGGCCAGAGCATCGGCGGTAGTGGCGTTGGCGGCAACCACAGTCATACTTATCATCTTGCGGGGAACCGGTTGTCCGCTCAATAAATCGATTATATGGCTGTAGCGCTCACCCTGCCATTCAAAAAACTGTTCGTAACTGCCGGAGGTAGCCACTGCCTGATCAGCCAGGGCCAGGGGATAAACGACCTCTTTTTTATCCGAGGGATGACGTATCCCCACTATCCAGGGCCCGCCCCGGGGGTTGCTTCCCAGACAATAGATATCGCCGCCGGCATCGATCAAGGCCGACGATACCCCGGCCCGGCGCAACTTATTCACTGCTTTATCGACCATGAAACCTTTGGCAATCCCGGACAGATCAAGGATCACTCGTTCATCGGTGATGGTCACGGTATTATTATCGCTGTCCACCAGCAGTGAATTTATTCCCTTATTCACAAGCAGAGAGGCGATCTCCTTTTGTTCCGGCGGACATTGAGCGGATTCAAAATGGTCCAGGCATTCTTTCCAGCGGGCATAGACCGCTCCCTGGCTGGCGTCGAAATGACCTTCACTGGTCTCGTAAGCCGAACAGGCCAGGACAACAAGCTCGCAGAGCTCAGGCGAAACTTTGACCGCTGCCGTTTTTCCGGCGTTGAGACGGCTGATATCCGAATCCGGTTTATAGGCGTTCAGGATATTATCCAGACGGATGAATTCGGCATGGACTATCGATGCTGCCCGGGGATCATCGGAAATGACCCGGACAAAAGTCCCGGCCACGACAAAGGTTTGTTCATAACGTCCCGGGCCGCAGGAGATCGCTGTTAGCAATAACAGCGCCGCGATTATTTTTTTAGCCATTTCGTCACCTCTTGTATCGTCAGGCAATTCAGGAGATCTTTTTTTTCCAGCCAGCCCCGTCTGGCAATAGCCAGGCCCAGATCCATAAAATCCATATCGCCGACCCTATGGGCATCAGTACCAATGGCCAGCTTTACTCCGCTGGCAGCGGCCTGCATACAGCGCACATCGTTCAGATCCATGCGCTGGGGATGACAGTTTATTTCCAGGGCCACATTATTATCGGCAGCGGCCTTTACCAGTTCGGAAAAAGAAAAATCATATTCGTTTCGGCTGCCGTACAAACGGCCCGAAGGATGAGCGATAATATGGACCCTTTTATTCTGACAGGCTTTTACCAGCCGGCTTGTCATCTGCCGGCTGTCCTGTTTAAAACCGGAATGAACCGCGGCAATAACCACATCGAACTCATCAAGCAGTTCATTGGGATAATCAAGGCTGCCGTCTTTCAGAATGTCGACTTCAGTAGCGCAGAGGATCCGGATATTTTTCAGTAAGCGGTTGACCTTGCGGATCTCCTCTATTTTCCTGTATACCTCCTTTTTATCGAGACCGTTGGCCACTCTCAGGCTCTGAGAATGATCGGCGATCCCTAAATAAGTATATCCTTTATTCCCGGCATACAAAGCGTTTTCTTTTATCGTGGCCTGACCGTCGCTGTAAGTCGAATGCACGTGAAATTCGCCTCTGATATCGTCACCCGAGACCAGTCTGGGCAGTTTTTTCTTCTCGGCCAGTTCGATCTCGCCGCGGTCTTCGCGCATTTCCGGAGGAACATATTCCAGGCCCAGGACCTTGAATACTTCTTTTTCGCTTTTCCCGGCCTGCCGTTTTTCCCGGCCCCGGGCATCCAGGGAAAAAACTCCGTACTCGTTTATCTTAAGCCCCTTTTTGATCGCTTTCTGGCGTAATTTTATATTAAACTGTTTGGAGCCGGTAAAATAAACCAGGGCCGATCCGAACTCGCTGTCATCCACCACCCGCACATCGACCTGCATATCGTGCTCATCAGAAATCAGCGAAGCTTTGGTCTCGCCCTTGGCAATGACTTCCCTGACACGGGGCAGGGCCACAAAAGCGTTTATGACCTTTTCCGGAGAAGAAGAAGTCACCAGGATGTCGATATCCTTTACTGTCTCCCGTTTGCGGCGCAGTGATCCGGCGACTTCGATCTTTTTGACTGCGGATATCTTTTTCAATTCCCGGACAAACCAATCAGCCGCTTCCCGGGCACTGTAAAGAGAAATCCTCTCTCTTCCTTTTTTCAACAGATCGATACCTTTAAGGACATTTTCCTCGGTCCGGGCTTTTATTCCTTCCAGCTTTCGCAGTTGTCCGCTGCGGGCGGCTTTTTCCAGTTTTTCAAGATCATCGATCCCCAATCTGTCAAAAAACAACTTCACTGTTCTCGGGCCCAGGCCGGGGATATCCAGCATGGCCAGAAGTCCTGCCGGGACCTCTTTTTTTAAAGTCTCATACTGGGCACAGGTGCCGCGGGAAACGATCGATCTTATCTTTTCTTCCAGATCCTTTCCGATTCCGGAAAGCTCGCGCAGCCTGTTCTGCCGGGACAGCAGCTCGATATCCTCGCCCAGTCCTTCGACAACCTGGGCTGCCCGTTCATAAGCGCGGATGCGGAAAATATTTTCGCCTTTCAATTCCAGAAGACGGGCAATATCGCGGAAGATAGCAGCCACCAATTCGTTCTTCATAGTAAAACAGCGGTTAGGGTTTAGCGGTTAGCGTTCAGGGAACGCTCCGCGCTACACATAAATTTATATTCAGACATTTTCCAAATCAGGTCAATTAGAAATTATCTATTTCACATTACCTCGCGACGAAGTCGCAACCCTATCCGCTAAAC
Organism: uncultured Planctomycetia bacterium; assembly: GCA_964629785.1. GTDB lineage: Bacteria > Omnitrophota > Gorgyraeia > Duberdicusellales > 4484-171 > CAZVRU01. The sequence goes on along the minus strand of CAZVRU010000002.1, from coordinate 86,221 downwards.
GCCAGACGCTATACCCTGGTATTCTTTTTATAGGAGGCCACGACCTTGTTGGTGATACCGCCCCGCGACGTAAAATAACCGGTCACGGAAAGTTCACGCGGTAAAAGCGCTTTCTTAAGATCGTCCCGGATCTTGTTCACAACGTGTTCGTTGTATATCTTTACATTGCGAAAAGCACAAAGATAATATTTTAAAGCTTTCATTTCGATAAGTTTCCTGGCCGGCACATAGGAAATCACCAGTCTGGCAAAATCCGGCAGACCGGAAAAGGGGCAAAGGCAGGTGAATTCATCCGAGGTCAGTTCTACGGTTGTTCGGCGGCCGGGATACTCGTAAGAAATGGTCTGCAGTATGGACGCGTCGACCTGATCAGGAGAGAAAGTCGAACCCTGCAGTTTTTTGGCTTTTTTTTCGATAGCGCTGGTCAATCTGTCTTCATAGATCATGATCACATCTCCGCTTTGGCTAATAGATTAAAATGCAGATGATAAGCAAGGAACCGGTCAAGAAGCGACAATATCTGTTCTGTACAGCGCAGGGTGGGATTAATGCGCAGCACATGAGGGAAATTATTATGCTGAATGTAATAAATAGACGATGCTGTTTCCGGCAAAAGCGGATAGGCATCGCCGTAGAAAGAACGGCAGCGGCCGCAGACCAGGCCCCCGGCCGAATAACTGAAAAAAAGATTTCTTTCCAGAGACAGGCCGCAATGCAGGCAGGTCTTGAACTGAGGCTTCAATCCGCACAAAGTCAGCAGTTTAATGAAAAAAATATAGACCGCCTTCTGGACCTCGACCTGTTTCAGGGCCGCAAGGGTCAGGTAAAAAAGCCTGAACACGGCTTCATTTTTTTCCCAGAAAGGCAGCACTGTATCCAGGGCCTCGCTGCATTTGGCAGCCGCGCGATTCCTGGCATAGTCGGTTCGCAGATAAGGACAGTCCTTCAGCAGGTCAGAGAAAGATACCAGCCAGATACTGGTCTGTTTGGGATAAAAGACTATCTGATTAAGAGTGTAGGTGTCCATGGACGAAGTAAACTCTTTCTTTGCCGTATAGAACCCTTTTAATATGCCGGTCATCTTCCCGTAGTTGCGGCTGAACATAGTAACGATTATGCTTGTTTCCCGGAAATCGGTCCGCTTCAATACGAAAGCAATGTCTTTTTCTACCATAATAGTCACTGGCCTATAGGAAAAAGTCGCAAGTTACACGTGACAAGTTGCAAGTCGACAAGTCTGAAGGCGACAAGTAAAACAGACGCCAGACCACCCTTCGGCTTCGCTCAGGGCGAGCGGACCACAGTCCACAGTCCAATTTTGCAATGCTAAATGTTAAATCCCGCCTTGCCGTCGAGGCAGGTTGCAATTTGCATTCGTATCACCCTAATCTCTACTCTCTACTTTTTTTAACAGCTGGTTTTCTTTGCGCCGCATCCGCTGCCGGTCATCAGCGGCCTTATCTTTATAGCCGTGCAGATGAAGGATGCCGTGAACGATATAGCGCAACATTTCTTCCTGCCAGGCAAGGCCATGGGCGCGGCTGTAAATATCCGCTTCTTCCACAGATATCACAACTATCCCCCATATCCCCTGACAGTCTTCTCCGTCCAGGGGGAAGGCGATGACATCCGTGGGATTGTCTTTGCCCAGAAAATCGCGGTTCAATTCCCGGATAAGGCGATTATCGCAGAGAACGATCTCGATTTGTTTTTCTTCTTGACCCAGGGCGCAGAGGACTTTGCCTATCCGGCGGCGCAGTTCAATCAGATCTATCTTCTTTGCCTTTTGAAGATTTTTTAGTCGAACTTTCATCTTTAGGGTAATTTATCCGGGTATGGAATATGGCATTGAGCACCCGGACAAAGCTCTGGGTGATCCGTTCCAGGTCGCGGAGCGTCAGGTTGCTTTCGTCAAGCTCTCCTTCCATGAACTTTTTACGCACCACTTCCCTGACCATTTCTTCCAGGCGTGACGGCGTAGGCTCTTCCATAGTCCGGGACAGAGCTTCGATAGCGTCAGCCAGGGCCACTATAGCCACTTCCCGGGATTGAGGACGCGGTCCGGGATAGCGGTATTCTTCTTCATATTCTCTCTCTTTATCCGGCTCCAGTTCCTTGGCCCGGTGATAGAAGTAATAGACCAGGCTTTTTCCGTGATGCTGCTCGATAAAATCGATTATGCGGGGATTCAGCTTATGACGGGCGGCCAGCTCTGCGCCTTCTTTGACATGGTTCATGATGATCATCTTGCTGATCGATGGTTTAAGGTCTTTATGCACATCACGGTAAGGTATCAGATTTTCCACGAAATAATTGGCTTTGGGTATTTTTCCGATATCGTGATAATAGGAACCGACCCGGGCCAGCAGCGGGTTGGCAGAAATGGCTTCAGCCGCGCTTTCGGCCAGATTGGCCACCACCAGAGAATGCTGGTAGGTACCTGGTGCCTCGAGGATCATTTTTCTCAATAAGGGATGATTAAAATCGGAAAGTTCCAGCAGAGATATGTTGGTCACGGTCTTGAACACATATTCGAAGATCGGCAGAACGCCGATGACCACTACCGAGGCGATAAGACCGCTGGCCAGAAAGGACAGGCTGTCCAGGGCAAAGGTCCGGAAAAAAAACATATCAGACAGGTTGAGCATGGAAAAATTCTGATAGTCCTCCACTGCCAGCCGGATAAAAAACTGGACAAAACCGCTGAGCAGACCGGCCCTGATTATCTGGGAACGGCGGCGGATACGGTAACTGAGCATGCTCACGCAGGCTAAGGCGCAGAAAAGAGAGATCAGCACGGTAAAATCGCCTTTCTCGACACTGGCGGTCAAAAAAGAGACGAGCAGGGAAAAAAGCAGGGATATTTCCATGTTATCGAAAAGAAGAGTGACCAGCATGGCAAAACCTATGGCATAGATACCATAGGCGAGATTCTTATGCAGCGGATCGACCTGGTTGACAAGCAAAGCAATGACCACCGCCAGGCCGAAAAGAATAAGCAGGTCTATATTGGAAGGCAGCTTTTCTATTTTCCTTACGAATCTGGCATAGGCAAAAAGGATCAGAGCCAGAAATAAAGGGGAAAAATCGACCCCGTACAGTTTAAAGACAAATCCGCTGACCGAAAAAAAAGCCAGTGGAATCAGCAGCAGACTCCAGTTGCGTCTTTTCTTTCCCAGAATACTCTGAATCATTTTGGCCATCTTGACTCCTCTTTATTCGCCGGTCAACAGCAGCTATACGGCTTCGCTGCCTTTCTTTTTTCTGCTGCTGCGGGCCCGGCCCTCTTTTTTTCTGCCGCTGCTTTTCTCATAGGCTTCGATTATCTTCTGGATCAAAGGATGTCTGACCACGTCTTTCTGGGTAAGACAGATCGTCGTGATTCCTTCTATCGGTTTTACTATATCCAGAGCTTTAAGCAGCCCCAGCGGTTTGCCTCCGGGAAGATCGCTCTGGGTTATATCGCCGGTGATCACAGCCCGGGAATCAAACCCCAGACGGGTCAAAAACATCTTTAACTGTTCGGATGTACAGTTTTGAGCCTCATCCAGGATGATAAAGGCATTGTTAAGGGTCCGGCCCCGCATATACGCCAGGGGTACGATCTCCACGATACCGGTTTCCAGATATTCTTCTATTGTATCGGCCTCGATCATATCGTACAAGGCATCATAAAGGGGCCGCAGATAAGGCCCCAGCTTGGCCTGCATATCACCGGGCAAAAAACCCAGTGACTCTCCGGCTTCTATTGCCGGCCGGGTCAGGATAAGCCGGCTGACTTTTTGTTTCATCAAAGCATTGACAGCCATGGCCATGGCGCAATAGGTCTTGCCCGTACCGGCCGGGCCTATGGCAAAGGTGATATCCGATTTTTTCATTGCCTTGACATATTCCCGCTGGCCCGGAGTTTTGGGAAATATGAATTTTTTCTGTGCTGAAGGCACAGGAATGCGGAGGGAAGGCTCAGACTCTGCTCCGGACCTGGCCGAAGCCATGGCCGCGACCTCTTCTTCCTGCAGTACTACCCCTTCTTTGAACAGGGTCTGAAGCCGGCTGATAAGAGCTGCGGCTTTTTTTACCTCGCCTTCTTTGCCGGCAATCTGCAGGCCATGGCTTTTGATAAGCAAAGACACGCCGATTTTTTGTTCGATGGCCTTGAGATTGCGGTCGGCCACACCGCACAGCGATCTAAGGAAATCCTTGTTCCCTATCTCCAGTAACCGCTCCATCCTAATTCAGTACCGGGATCTTTATTCCCATCCCCGGATACAGTCTATCCGGACTTTTCAGAACGTCTTTATTGTATTCGTAAAGCTGGAGATATTTTTTAGTAGTGCCGTAAAACTTCCGGGAGATCTTCTGCAGGGTATCGTTTTCCTGCACAGTGTAGTTCTCCTCTGCTGATTCGACCGTCTCTTCGATCACCGGATAAACTTCTTCTTCCAGCACCACTTCCTCTTCCATATACGATTCCACGGCCTCTTCTTCGACTGCTGCCGGTTGTTCGGCAACAGCTTTCTTTTTGCGCGGACGGTGCGAACCCAGTTCGAACTCAAACACCGTTACCGGCCTGGTCTCTTTTATTTCCGTCTGCTCTTCGGCCGGCGCACCGGCAAGATAGCCCCGGTTGCCGGAGACATCTGTATCGACCCTCGGTTTTTCCACAGTATAAGAACGGACCAGACAGCCGCTCATCATGATCAGGATCAGCAAAAACACGGTATATCTCATTTTTCACCTCCTTTTTCCTGCTCGCATACATCAATAAAAAGTTCTGCCAGCTGATCCGGCGCCACCGAAGAAGGCGCGTCGGTCAACAGGCAAAAACCCTTCTGCGTTTTGGGAAAGGCTATCACCTCGCGGATACTTTCCGAACCGGTCATCATGGCGTAAAAACGGTCCAGACCAAAAGCAATACCGGCATGGGGCGGAGCTCCGTACTGAAAAGCGCGCAGCAGATGAGCGAATTTCTTCTGAGCCTCCTCCGGGGAAATACCGATCAGCGAAAATATTTTTTTCTGCAGTTCCTGAGAATGTATCCTTACCGAGCCGCTGGCCAGTTCAGTACCGTTCAGGACCAGGTCATAGGCCCGGGCCCTGACTTTAGCGTTATCCCCGCCCAGAAATCCCAGATCATCGGGATGAGGCGCGGTAAAAGGATGATGGGACGGATCCCAGCGTTGTTGTTCCTGATCATATTCGAAAAGCGGGAAATCACAGACCCAGAGAAAACGATACGGTCCTTCTCCCACATCCGGTTTATCCGAATTATATTTCTCCCTGGCTTCTTTATAGGAAATACGGGGAAAAGGCGTGGGCAGATCAACGCCCAATACTTCTTTAAAGACAAAGGCGAACATCTTCTCGCTGAGAGCATAAATATCTTCTTCATCGACGAAAGAGGCTTCCAGATCAAGCTGGGTAAACTCCGGCTGTCGATCTTTACGCAGGTCTTCATCCCGAAAACAACGCGCTATCTGATAATATTTATCGAAACCCGATACCATCAAAATCTGTTTGAACAGCTGAGGCGACTGGGGAAGCGCGTAGAAGTTACAGGGATTCAGCCGCGACGGCACCAGAAAATCGCGCGCCCCTTCCGGCGTTGATTTGGTAAGGAAAGGGGTCTCGACTTCCAAAAACCCCTCACTGTCGAGAAACCGGCGAAAAGCATGATTAAAACGATGCCGGAGAATGAATTTATCGCGTACCGAATTCCGCCGCAGATCCAGATAACGATGATAAAGACGCACCTCTTCGGAAACCTCGATCTCGTCTTCCGGCGGAAAAGGAAGTTCGCTGGCCGGTCCCAGTATTTCGATGGCCTGAGTGAATACTTCCACCAGGCCGGTAGGCAATCTGGGATTTTCGGTCTTTCCCGGACGGCGGTTGACCTCACCGGTTACCTTTATGGCGTCACCGGTCTTCAACTGCCTGGCCTGCTCATAAGCATCGGGAAAAGGTTTGGGAGTAATGACCACCTGGGTCACGCCGTAACGGTCGGTAATATCGATAAATATAAGCTTACCGTGATCGCGCCGGGCAAAGACCCAGCCGCAAAGAGTAGCCGTAGTTCCGATATCGCTCTCCCTCAGTTGTCCGCAGGTATGGCTGCGCAGCATAAAAAAACCTCTCTTCTTACAGGGTCAGTAACTGACGCACTACCGTAACCAGTTGGTCACAGGCGATTTTTTCCTGGGTAGATTGTCTCATATTTCGCACTACAAGGCAACCTTCTTTTAGCTCGTCTTCCCCTACCAGGATCACGGCCCGGACTTTGCTTCGTTCGGCACTGCGCAATTGCGCTTTTAATGATTTGGGCTTGAGGCTGCAATCAGCCGGTATTCCCTGCTGACGCAGAAAAGAAGTGATCTTAAAGGCGTGTTCTATCATCGTATCCGGAGTACAGGCGACGTATACCGCGGCCTGGTCCGGCAAAACAGATTTATCGCAAAGGAGCATGAGCCGTTCCAGGCCCAGGGCAAACCCCAGAGCCGGCACATCCGGGCCGCCCATACGACGCACCAGACTGTTATAACGACCTCCGGCACCACAGGCGTCCTGAGCCCCCAGGCCGGAAGCAATGAACTCAAACACAGTATTGGTATAATAATCCAGCCCCCGTACCAGAAACGGATCATAGGTATAAGGTATCTCCATCATATCCAGCAGAAAGCAGACCTTTTCAAAATGCTGGCGACAGGGATCACAAAGCATATTTTTACCCAGTTCCAGTCCGGCCACTGCCTTTTGGCAGGTCCGGGATTTGCAATCCAGCACGCGCAGGGGGTTCTTTTTCAGGCGGCGCTGGCAAAGCTCACATAATGAGCTCTTTTTCTTTTCCAGCTTCTTCTGCAAAACAGCCATCAGGCGTTTTTTGTCTTCGGCGCAGCCCAGACTGTTCAGGCGCAGAGACACGTCTTTGATCTTGCTGCGTTCCAGTATGGCCCGGGCCAGCATGATAACTTCAGCATCGCCATAAGGACCGGGCACGCCGAACACCTCGCATCCCAGATGGTGAAACTGACGCAACCGCCCTTTTTGCGGCCGTTCGCCCCTGAACATCGGGCCCAGATAAAAAAACTTATGGATATCTTTCTGTTTATGAAGATTTTTTTCGTTGAAAAACCGGACTACCTGGGCAGTCCCTTCGGGACGCAGGACTATGTCCCGGCCTTCTATTTTAAACATCTGTTTTTCAACGATATCAGTTGTCTCGCCCACGCTCCTGATGAACACTCCCTGCTCTTCCAGTAAAGGGAGATTTATCTCTTCGTAACCGTAGACCCTGAACAGATCAGCGGCATCATCCATGATCTTTCGAAACAAAAGGCTCTGGGTAGAAAACCAGTCGACAGTACCCTTCACATGTTCGAATACTTTCCCCCTGTTTTGGTGATTGTTTTCCATCGGGAAGGAAGAAAATTAGGAGATAGTGTTCTTCATTTCCAGCCCGGGCTTAAAGGCAACCGTGGTCCGTTCCGGAATAGGAACGACCTGACCGGTCTTGGGATTCCGTCCGACTTTCTTTTTACGGCGTTTAAGATAAAACACACCGAAGTTGCGTATTTCGATGCGTTTGCCGCTCTTCAACGCCTCATAGATCGTATCGAACGTCTTCTGCACGACCTCTTTGACCACGATCTGTTTGATGCCGGTCTGTTCACTGATTTTTAGAACAATATCGCGCTTTGTCATAATCACAGACAATGTATCACCGGCAAACTAAAGTGTCAAGGATAAGTTTTCCCGGCCGACTATCGAGGCTATGGATTCGATCACCTGCTGGTCAAGCCGGACCCGGAAACTCTGGGAAGCCTTGACCCGGACATTGGGGAATTTTTTGCTATCCAGAACGAACCCTACCGGAGTGTCCCCCTTATTGCCGAGCAGTATCTCCTTCAGCCCTTTAAGATTTACTGTCTTATCCTTTAAGCTGATCTTGACCTCTTTGACCTGCGGCCAGAGATCGTCGATCAGCAGCAGGCGGTTGGCCAGGACCTTGGGCACCCTCTCTTTCGGTTCCAGAGTACCCTGAACAAGCACTGCCGTAGACGATGTCAGACAGGGCTGGCAGACCTCATACACTTTAGGAAACAACAGTGTCTCGATATGAAAAGTGTCGTCCTCGATCTTGATCACCGCCATCTCTTCCCGCGTCCGGCGGGTAGTCAGTTTTTTCACGTTCTCGATTATCCCGGCGACGATCACTTCCTCGCTTCGGGTCATATCATAAAGATCTTTTATTTTTCGGACCCCGAATAATTTCAACATCTTCTCGTAGGAATGCAGAGGATGGCTGCTCAGATATATGCCGAGAAGCTGTTTCTCGAATTGAAGGATCTGCTGCAAAGGCCATTCCTCGATATCCGGTATGTCCCGGGCCGCCGAAGGTGCCGGTTCTTCGAAGAAAAGCAATTGCCGGCTGTCCTCCCGGGAGCGACGGTTGTTTTTTTCCAGGATATCGTCGAGGACCGTGGCCATCTGTGAACGGCGCAGGCCCAGACTGTCCATTGCCCCGCATTTGATCAGGCTTTCAATGACTTTTTTGTTGACGGCCCGCGAATCGACTCTCTGGCAAAAATCAAAAAAATCATCGAAAAGCCGCTCTTTGCGCACATTAATGATGTTCTCCAGAGCCGCCTCTCCCACGTTCTTGACCGCCAGAAGACCAAAACGTATATTATCCCGGTCAGTGACCGTAAAATTGGCGAAACTGGTGTTGATATCCGGCGGCAGCACCTGAATGCCCATCTGCCGGGCTTCATGGATATACTCCACGATTTTATCGGTATTGGTACGTTCACTGGTCAGCAAAGCGGCCATGAATTCCACCGGATAATTGGCTTTCAGATAAGCGGTCCGGTAAGTGATCAGGGCATAGGCAGTACTGTGGCTTTTGTTGAACCCGTATCCGGAAAAATATTCTATGAGGTCGAATATCTTGGCCGACACTGCCGGCGCAATACGGTTCTTTTTGCATCCTTCGATAAACATCGAACGCTGTTCCTGCATGATCTCCGGTATTTTTTTGCCGATGGCTTTGCGCAACAGGTCGGCCTGAGCCAGGGAAAAACCGGCCAGATCATGAACGATCCGCATGGTCTGTTCCTGATATAAAATTATCCCGTAGGTTTCTTTCAGCAGAGACTCGAGCCGGGGATGAAGATAGCGTATCGGTTTTTTGCCCAGTTTACGTTCGATAAAATCGGAAACCAGACCGCTGCCCAGAGGGCCGGGCCGGTAAAGGGCCAGCACAGCGATCAGATCGCGAAACTCGGTGGGAGACATTTTCTGCAGTATATCCCTCATGCCGCTGCTTTCCAGCTGGAATACCCCGATGGTGTTGCCCTGGGAGAGCAGGGAAAAAGTTCTGGCATCATCAAGCGGTATCGAACTGATATCAACGTCTATCGAACGCACCCGGCGGATGATCTTTTTGGTCTGTTCGATGACCGTCAGAGTCTTTAACCCCAGAAAATCCATTTTCAGCATGCCCACCTTTTCCAGAGACGACATGTCCATACCGGTGATGACTTCACCTTCACTGCCCCGGGACAGGGGAATACGGTCCATTAACGGTTTATCGGATATGACCACTCCTGCCGCATGGGTCGACGAATGGCGGCTTAATCCTTCCAGTTTTATCGCCGTATCGATAAGCCGTTTGACCCGTTCATCCCCCTCATAAACTGTTTTCAGTTCGCTGCTCGCCGTGAGAGCTTCGCGCAGCGATATCTGCGCACCCAATCCATGGGGGATCATCTTGGCAATACGGTCGACTTCGGCATAACTCATGCCGATAACCCGGCCCACGTCCCGGACCGCGGCCCGGGCCTGTAAGGTACCGTAAGTAATGATCTGGGCCACGTTCTCTTTTCCGTAACGCTGGCTCACATATTCCAGGATTCGCTGCCGGTTTTCATAACAGAAATCCATATCGATATCAGGCATGGATATACGCTGGGGATTGAGAAAACGTTCGAAGATCAGCTGATATTTCAGAGGATCGATGTCGGTAATACCCAGCAGATAACTGACGATGCTTCCGGCAGCCGAACCGCGGCCCGGACCTACCGGTATCTCTTCCTGTTTGGCAAAACTTATCAGATCCCAGACAATAAGAAAATAACTGGAAAAACCCATCTGACTGATAACGCCTAATTCATATTCCAGCCGCTCCTGGACCTCTTTACCGGAGCCGGGATAGCATCGACAAAGGCCTTCCTGACAGAGTTTCCGCAAAAAAGAATCCTCACTCTCCTCGCCCGGCGGCAAAGGGAAGTGCGGCAGGTGAATACGCGAAAAGTCGAAAGTCACATTGCATTTTTGAGCGATCTCAATAGTGTTTTTTATTGCCTCGGGAAATTCCCGGAAGAGCTCCTTCATCTCCTGGGGACTGCGGAAGTAAAAGGTGTCGCTGGAAAATTTAAGGCGATTGGGATCGAGCAGAGTGGTCTGGGTCTGCAGGCAGAGCAATACCTCATGAGCAAAGGATTCATCGCGGTTAAGATAATGGATATCGTTTGTCGCTACCAGCGGTATGTTCAGATCGCGGGAGATCTTTACCAGTTCGGCATTGACCTTCTGCTGTTCTTTCATGCCGTTATCCATTAATTCGAGATAAAAATTCCCTTTGCCGAACAGCGACAGATATTCGTCGGCCTTTTTGTAGGCCCCGTTGCTATCGCCTCTCAAAATCATCGTCGGGATCTCGCCCTTAAGACAGGCGCTCAAGGCGATAAGTCCCGCAGAATATCGCTGCAGCAATTCCCGGTCGATACGCGGTTTATAATAAAACCCTTCCAGGTTGGCCAGGCTGATCAGTTTTACCAGATTGGAGTACCCTTCTTCATCTTTGGCCAGCAACAGGAGATGGCAGTTGCCCTCGTCGCTGATCTTACCTTCTTTTTTCAGACGACCCCCCGGCGCGATATAGACCTCGCTTCCCAGAATAGGTTTGATCCCTTTCTTCAGACAGAGGCTGTAAAATTTCACTGCTCCGAAAAGATTGCCGTGATCGGTTATGCTCAGGGCCGGAAGACGATATTGAACAGCCTTGTCTACCAGCCGCTCCAGAGAGCAGGCGCCGTCAAGAAGGCTGTACTGGGTATGAACATGAAGATGGACGAAATCAGAATGTGTTTTCATCTTTTATTCAGAGTATAGGATTTAAGGTTGCCAAACCGTATCGTTTAACGTTTAACGGCAACGTAAAAACATCCTGAATGAAGACGTAACCGCTGGCTCGGGCCAAAACCGGCAGCTTAACCGTCAAACAAAACCATTTACCAAAAGCCGGAAGTCCGGTCAAATATTAAAGAAAGTTTTTCTGTCTGAACTTATTCCCACTCGATGGTAGCCGGCGGTTTGGAACTTATGTCCAGGACCACGCGGTTGATACCTTTAACACTATTGATAATGGTATTGGATATCTCTTCCAGGACTTCGGAAGGAAAGCGGAACCAATCGGCAGTCATACCGTCCAGACTGGTAACGGCACGGACCGCGACAACATGCTCATAAGTGCGCTTATCACCCATTACCCCTACTGTACGCAAAGGCAGCAAAACGCAGAAACACTGCCAGATGTCGCGGTAAAGACCGCGTTTTTTTATTATCTTTGTTAAAATGGCGTCGGCATTGCGCAAGATCCTGAGCCGCTGCGGCGTGATCTCGCCGACAATGCGGACTGCCAGTCCCGGACCGGGAAAAGGATGACGGTGAATAAGTTGTTCGGGCAGTTTAAGCAGGGCAGCGACTTCCCGCACTTCGTCCTTGAACAGCTGGCGAAAGGGTTCGATAAGTTTCAATCTCATTTTTTCGGGAAGCCCGCCTACGTTATGATGAGATTTTATCATCGCCGTCGGACCGCCGAACAGGGGGATTGATTCGATAACATCGGGATAAAGCGTTCCCTGGGCCAGGAATTCGGCATTTTTCACTTTTTTTGCTTCAGCCTCGAAAACATCGATAAAAGTATGCCCGATTATCTTGCGTTTTTCTTCCGGATCAGTGACTTTTTTAAGCTTGTTCAAAAACAGGCTTGACGAATCGACTACGCGAAGATCGAGCTTATAGTGCTCGCCGAATATCTTTTCCACGCTCCGGGCCTCTTTCTTACGCAGCAACCCCTGATCGACAAAGATACATTTAAGCCGCGATCCGATCGCCCGGTGAATGAGCACGGCCAGAGTCGACGAATCGACCCCTCCGCTTAAACCGCAGATGACTTTTTTCCTGCCCACTTTTTTCCGGATCTTATCGATCTGGATCTCGACAAAATCCTCCAGCTGCCAGTTGGCAAAACATTCGCAGATACGGAAAAGAAAGTTGGAGATTATCTGCGTACCATAGCGGGTATGGACGACTTCGGGATGGAACTGGACACCGTAGATCTTTTTCCGGGTATGGCCGACCGCGGCATTTTCCGTATTAAGCGTGTGAGCCAGCCGCTGAAATCCTTTGGGTATTTCCACGGCCTGGTCAGTATGGCTCATCCAGGAAGTGAATTTCACCGGCAGGGAATACAACAGCTCATTTCTGCGATCGACATACATCTCGGCCTTACCGTATTCCCGTTCGGCCGAAGCCCGGACCTTTCCGCCCAGTTCTTTCATCAGGATCTGCATCCCGTAACAGATGCCCAGAACCGGTACTCCGCTTTTGAGTATGGCTGGATTAAGAGCCGGCGCCTCAGGCTCATAGACACTATGCGGACCACCGGAAAGGATTATCCCGCGCGGCGCTATTTTTTTTATTTTCTCGGCGCTCAGATTACAGGGTTCGATCAAACTGAAAACTTTCAGTTCTCTGACCCGGCGGGCGATCAGTTGAGTGTACTGCGAACCAAAATCAAGTATCAGAATGGTGTCGGTTTTTTTAGCCATAATCTGTTTCAGTCGGCACCGGACTCTGCCGGATGCGCTTCACCGCCTTTTCCGGCATTAAGGGGTTTAACAGCCGGGAAAGGCGAAAATACGGTAAAAACGGCTATTTGCCCATGCCGACTTTCTGGACCACCTGAAAAAGTTTTCCTTCGGTCTGGATCGAAGGAGCGATGATCACTTCCACGTAATGCATTTCCTTTATATTGCTCGCGCCCAGGGTCCCCATGCTGGTTGCCAGAGCGCCCACCAGGTTCTGCGATCCGTCATCGACAGTCGCCGGACCAAAAAGGATCTGCTCCAGCGTACCGCTTACTCCGACCCTGATCCGCGTGCCGCGCGGCAGGTTGGAATGAGAAGTCGCCATGCCCCAGTGATATCCGGCTGCCGGAGACTCTTTGGCCCGGGCAAAGGGCGAACCGATCATTACGCTGTCGGCGCCGCAGGAAAAAGCTTTACAGACATCACCGCCGGTGCGCATACCGCCGTCAGTGATTATCGATACGTATTTTCCTGTTTTCTGAAAATAAAAATCACGGGCAGCCGCGCAATCGATGGTCGTGGTGACCTGAGGCACGCCGATACCCAGAACACCGCGGGTCGTGCAGGCAGCGCCGGGTCCTACGCCGACCAGGACTGCAGCGCAGCCGGTTTCCATAAGATCAAGGGTCACTTCATAGGTGACGCAGTTGCCGATCACTACCGGTATCTTTCGCTGTTCGCAGAATTTATAAAGATCGAGCGGCTTGTATTTCCGGGAAAGGTGGCGGGCAGTGGTTACCGTGGACTGGACAACAAAACAGTCGGCACCGGCATCTTCGGCCATAGCCGCAAATTTTTCGGCGTTTTGCGGAATACAACTTACCGCAGCATAACCGCCCTTTGACTTTATCTGTTCCACCCGGATCGGGATCAATTTTTCTTTAATCGGGGTAGTATAGACTTTCTGAATAAGATTGGTCGCCTCTTCCGGCGTGGCATTGGCTATATCCTCCAGAACTTCTTCCGGATTTTCATAGCGGGTCTGAACACCGTCGAGGTTAAGCACGGCCATACCCCCCAGACGGGACATCTCCACGGCGAACTTTACATCGACCACACCGTCCATGGCCGCAGCCAGGATCGGCACATCGAATTTTTTACCGTTAAAATCCCAGGAAGAATCCACCTCTTCGGGATTTACCGTCACCTTCCCGGGGACCAGAGCTATCTCATCGAAGCCGTAACATCTCCGGGCACGTTTTCCTTTACCTATCCATTCAGCCATACTAACCTCCTGTCTTTAATACGAATACGCGCTATATCCTGCGCTGTCAGCAATCAGACCACCGACATCTGACGGTCAACACGCAGTTCCTGTTCAATAAACTTATCGATTTCTTCCGGCAGCAGATCACGGCGGGGCGGCAGGGTCTCCTGCTGACCGGCGAAAATACGGGCCAGGCCTTCCCCTTCCTGCTCTGCCTGAACGCTGTGCCCCAGATAAAAATTTTCCGACGGCGAATCCGGCAAACGTTGATCACCGATAACAAATACGCCTTCATAGGAAGTTTTATGGGTTCCGGCGCAGCACTCCAAGTCAAGAATACGGGAACTGGGGCAGTAACCGCTGTCCACGCACACCAGCTGAGCCGAAAACACCTTGGGCAGGGAAGTCTTAACGGCTTTCACCGCTTTCTCCCCCACGATCTCGGTGATCGCGGCATTTTCATAAACATCGATCTTTTTTTCGCGGAGAAGGGAAAGTACCCGCGCCGTGCGACTGCCGAGAAAATCAGAGGCCGGGACCAGCAATTTAAGTTCCTTTTTGAAATAGGAAAGGTAGAAGGCCGCGCGCAGGCCGATAAATGTTCCGGCATAGACCACGATGTCCTCTACCCAGGAAAGATGATCGCGCAGGGCGAAAAAATCGATATCGGAAAAATAAAAAAACCCTTCGCGGTGATCACCTTTCAAATCGAGATCACGGGAAACCAGACCGCAGCAGACGACGATTTTGTCCGCGCTATAAGAACTTTTATCCTTGCAGTAAACGATCTTTTTATTGAAATTTATCCGGTCCACTTCGGCCCGGACAAAAGATACCTGCCGGGCTTCGGCAAAACGGTTCAGATCGACCACTTTTTTTATATCTTTTTTAAACAGCAACGGCCAGAGATCTTCATGGTCGCAGAAATACTGTTTTTTGTCGATAAGCGTCAGCCGGGCATCGCTTCCCTGGCGACGCAGCTCACTGATCAAAGCCAGGCCGGCCCGCCCTCCGCCGATCACGCAGATATGTGCTTTTTTATTTTCGGTCATTTACAATCCCTGTTTTAAGCAGATTTTCGAATAAAAACAATGTTGTCAATGCTCCCACTCCGCCGGGTACCGGAGTAATATAGGACGCTTTTTCAGCGGCCTTATCGAATTCTACATCGCCGACTATACTCCCCCGCTGCCGCGATATGCCCACGTCGATAACCACCGCGCCTTTTTTTATCCAGGCTCCTTTGATCAGATGCGGTTTGCCCACGCAGGATACCACTATGTCGGCCCGGGCCAGATGAGCCGGAAGACGTTTTTTTTCGTAAGTAGCGATATGAGTGACCGTGACCGTGGAAAAACGATTACCCAGAATAAGGCATAACGGCCTGCCGATGTGCGGGCTGAATCCGACGATAACCGTTTCTTTTCCGTAAAGATCGATTCCGCTCTTTTCCAGGAAACAAAGCACGCTCAAAACAGTAGGCGGTATAAAGCGCGGCGCGCCGATAAGGATGCGTCCCAGATTTTCCGGCGAAACCCCTTCCACGTCCTTAACCGGAAAAATACGGGAATAGAGTTTGCCGCAATCGATACCTTTGGGAAGAGGATGATGGACGATGATCCCCTTTATTTTTTTTGAAGCATTAAGTTCATCCAGACAACGGCCAAGAGTGCGGGCCGAAACGGTCCGGGGAAAGCGGTATAATTCATATTCGATGTCCAGTTCGCGGGCTGTTTTCATCTGAGAGGACACATAGACATCAGTGGCCGGGTCATTGCCCACATGGAGAGAAGCCAGGGCGCACGGCCCCGCGGCTCTTCGTTTTCTTTTCAGACGGGCCAGAATATTTTTCGCCAGAGATCGGGCCGTGCCTATTTCAGCCATGCTTTGTACTTCCTCATAACCGTTTTTAACTGCCGGATATGACAGCGGTTGTCAACAGCGAACAATTTTTCATTAGCTTCCAGGTTCAGAAGCGAAGCATAAAGGGCGCTTTCCAGAAATTTCAGGCCCAGATAAAAATCGCTGTTCAATCCCTTATTTATTTTCGGACAAATCTTGCGGGCCCGGGCAAGCGCCTCATCGCAAAGACAGCCCAGTTGACAGATCATTTTCTGGGCCCGGCCCAGCAGGACCTTCTTTTTCCCCGCTTTTTTCTCTTTCATCAACGCGGCAAATATTTCGCCGTCCTTGTCGATAAACGGGAATACACGGCTTTTCGCCTTTTCAAAAAACTTTTTCTCGCTGGCAGGGATTAGTTTGCTATAGGCAAGAGCCATTTCGATAAGGGAAATGCCGGCACAAAAGGCAAGAGCCGCACAACTGCCGCCTCCCGGATGCGGCCGGCGTGCCGCAAGGTCGTCAAGATAAGTTCTGAAATGACTCCTATAATTTTTCATCGGCACTGAAAGCGTTTTGTATAAGACGATATATCCTCCATTGCCTGCCCTGCACAATGCTTATCACATCGAAACGGTAGGCCGCGTCGGGCTTCTGACTGCTGTAAACTTTAGCCGCTGCCAGCAGTTTATCTCTTTTGTCCCCGGTAACTGCTTCTTCCGGGGCATATCCGCATCCGGCGCTACGGGCCTTTACTTCGACAAAAACGATCTCTTTCCCCTGCCGGGCAATAATGTCTATTTCACCGAACCGTGTCCGAAAATTACTGGCAATAATCGCGTAATGCTTATAGCCGAGCAGTTCTCTGGCTTTTTGTTCGTACCAGGCACCTTTATTCATGGCCGGAACAAAATGTCTTCCGGTGAAAAGGGGTCAGCCCTCCTTTATCCACCATTTCGCGGTGAAATCTGGTCGGATAACCTTTATGCCGGAAAAACTGCCATTCTGGATAAAGACAGTCCAATACGCCCATCAGGTGGTCGCGGAATACTTTAGCGATGATCGATGCCGACGATACTTCCCGGACCGTGTCATCGGCCTTTTCCTGGCAGCGGTAATTTATATCCAGATCAGTACGGAAATAATTGCCGTCGACGATAAATGTCGCCTGTTGAGCCGCAGGATAAAAATCGATGAGTTTTTTTATTGCCCGGTTAAAAGCACGCATCGTGGCCTGCAGTATATTGATACGGTCGATCTCCTGCGCTGTGGCCAGGCCCAGGGAAAAAACACCTTTATCCAGAAGTCTCTCAAAGAGCTCCGGCCGTTTGAGGGGATTCAGTTTTTTTGAATCTTTTACCGGCAGGTCAGGATCATCCTCGGTAAACATATAGGCACAGGCAACAACCGGACCGCACAAGGGACCCCGGCCAGCCTCGTCCAACCCGACGATACTGCGGCCGACCGCGGACTGATTGTGGATTGCCGATCCGGGATTATTCTTCATTCATCGTTTTCATCCGGCAAAGGCCTGTCCTGACACCTCAACGATAAAAAGATCAGGCGATCATTGCCTTTTTGCCTACCCGGCCGCGCAGATAATAAAGCCGCTTGCGACGCGGGCGCTTGCGCGATGGCTTCACCACTTCGATCTTGCTGATCAAAGGAGTATAAAAAGGAAAGGTCACCTCGAACGCTTCGCCGTAACTGATACGGCGCAGGGTAAAGGTCCGGCGGTGGCGCTGCCCCTGGGTCTTGATCACGATCCCTTCTATGGGATGGATCCTGACCTTGTCTTTTTCCTTGATCTGATAATAGACCTTGATAATATCCCCGGAATTAAACTCGGGAAGGTCTTTTTTCATGGCATCCATCATCTCTTGTTCGATCTCGGTTAATTTCTTCATCATCTCCTCCTGTTCGTCATTGCAGGGAAAATTATTCTGCGCCTTATATAAATAACTTTATATTGTACCCTATTTTTTGAATTTTAAAAGAAGAAGTTTTAAAAAGGTCCGGCCCGACTAGAGCCCCCTTTTGTCATATTTCTCCCAGAGATCAGGACGCTGACAACGGGTGATTTCCTCGGCTTTTCTTTTCCGCCACTCTTCGATCTTTTTATGGTCACCGGACATCAGTTCATCCGGCACTTTCAGGCCGCGGAAATCCTGAGGTCTGGTATACACGGGATAATCCAGCAGACCGTTCTCGAAACTTTCCTGAACGATCGAATCGGGACTGGAAACGACTCCCGGTATAAGCCTGGTCAGACAATCAATAAATACCATCCCGGCCAACTCGGCTCCGCTCAGGATATAATCGCCCAGGGAAATTTCTTCTTCGGCGCAATAGCGGCGGACCCGTTCATCGATCCCTTCGTAACGGGGAGCGATAAGGATAAGCCTCTCATAGGCAAGGTATTGGCGAAGCATTTTCTGGTTCATTTGCCGGCCCTGGGGAGAAAAAAGGATTATCCGCTTGGCCGGATCTTTTCCGGCCGCCGGATAGACCGGATAGCCCAGCAGGGATTCCACTGCTTTGAACACCGGCTGAGGCGAAAAGACCATGCCCTGCCCTCCCCCGTAAGGAGGGGCGTCGACCTTGCGGTGAGAATCGTCGCTGTAAGCGCGCAGGTCATGGACATTGACTTTAAGAAGCCCTTTTGCCTGAGCCCGCTTGATCAGCGTCTCGTTCATTACCGGTTCGAACATACCCGGAAAAATCGTCAATACATCGATCAGCATAATAGAAACAGGTTAAGTTCAACAATTACCATAAAGGATACTCATAGCTCATAAAATTATACTCTTTTTATCCGGTTGTTTCCAAGCATTTATCTGTCAGAAGATCCGCCTAATCTTCTTTATAGGCAGAAAGAAATTCTTTTTTGAATTCAGAAAAACGGTCTTCTTCGATGGCCCGGCGCAGAGAGCGGATAAAATTCTTATACCACCAGAGATTATGGTAAGTAAGCATTTCGGCACCGGCTATCTCCCGGGCATTGATCAAATGCCGCAGATAGGCGCGGCTGTAGTTCTGGCAGACAAAACACTGGCAATTCTCATCAAGAGGCGAAAAATCGCGGGCAAATTCGGCGTTCCTCACGACCAGTTTGCCGCGGGAAGTAAAGGCAGTGCCGGTACGTCCGTAACGGGTCGGCACCACGCAATCGAACATATCGGCGCCCAGCTCTACTGCTTCCAGAATATCGCGCGGCTTTCCATAACCCATAAAATAAACCAGACAGTCTTTTTTCCCGGTTCGCAGCCTGTCGGTAGTCAAAGAAAGCATTTCGTAACGCAGACCTTCCGGCTCGCCGACGCTCAATCCCCCCACGGCAATGCCGTCAATATCCAGTTCACATAGCCGCTCTAGACATTCCTGCCTCAGCTCAGAATAAGTGGCTCCCTGGCTTATGGCAAAAAACAACGACTTACTGTCTGAAGCGCGGAAAAAAGAAACCGACTTCCGGGCCCATTCCACTGTCCTGTCCACTGCCAGGACCGCATAATCGCGGGACGTTGGATATTTAACGCATTCATCGAGAGGCAGCACCACATCAGTCCCCAGATCAAGCTGGATCCGGACTACTTCTTCCGGAGTAAGGAATATCCTGCTTCCGTCCAGATGAGATTGAAACTCGACTCCCTCTGACGATACTTTGCGCAGCCCCTCCAGACTGAAAACCTGATAACCGCCGCTGTCGCTGACGATTGTCCGGTCAAAACCCATAAAGGAATGCAATCCTCCGGCAGCTTTTATGATCTCGGTGCCGGGCCGCAGATTAAGATGATAAGCATTTACCAGTATTCCCTGAGGGCCGATCTCTTTCAGCTGTCTGGTCGACATGCCTTTAATGGCCGCCTGAGTAGCCACGGGGAAAAAAGCCGGAGTAGACACTTCGCCGTGCGGCGTGGTGAATTTCCCCAGCCGTGCTTTAGTCTTTTTATCATTCTTCAGTACTTTGAACATGCTTATCCCAGTAGCGAGTAGAGAGTAGCAAGTAGCGAGAAAAATACAGATTGCAATTTTCCTGAAAATCATCGAACATCAAGATGTAAATATCCCTTCCCCTTCTCTCTACTCTCTACCTGCTACTCGCTACTTTTTCGAATATTCAGACATTACTTCCTGTTTATCAGATAAAATACTGCCGAGATCAGGATACTTATCAGCAATGACGTCGTCAGCGGAAAATAAAAAGTGAAATTATCTTTTTTTATAATAATATCGCCGGGCAGCCTGCCCGGAAAAGGAAATTTAATATCAGGCCCGGCAATGAGTAAAACACCGGCCAGCACCAATAAAACCCCCAGAAAAATAAAAAACTTTCCCATGTATGAACTCATTTCCGGCATAAAGCCACCTGGTCCATCCTGCAATCAGAATATTTTTTCCTGAGTTTCTCCGGGAGGGCAGATCGCCAGGTGCTTATAGGAAGACTCGGTAACCTCCCGGCCGCGGGGAGTTCTACGGATAAAACCTCTTTTCAGGAGATAGGGCTCGACCACATCTTCCAGCGTATCCCGTTCCTCTCCCAGAGAAGCGGCGATCGCTTCGATGCCTGCCGGACCTCCGCCATGGATCTCGATTATCGTCCGCAGGTATCTGCGGTCCAGCTCATCCATGCCCTGGGCGTCTATCCGGACATTATCGCAGGCTCGCTGAGTGATCTCAGGGGTAATGGTCCCGTTACCTTCGACCTGGGCATAATCACGCACCCGTCTCAGCAGACGGTTGCAAAGGCGGGGAGTGCCACGGGACCGCAGGGATATCTGATAACAGCTTTCTTCATCAATGGGTATTTCCAGCAAAGCAGCGCTGCGCTTGACCACGGCCACAAGCTCCCGGGCCTCATAAAAATCAAAATCATAGAATAATCCGAATCTTCCCCGCAGCGGCGCGCTCAGCAATCCCTTACGGGTCGTCGCACCGATCAGAGTGAACGGTTTAAGCTGGAATTTTATACTTTTGGCATAGGGGCCTTTATCGATGACAAAATCGATCTGGTAATTCTCCATGGCCGGATAAAGGAATTCCTCGACCACACGGGAAAGACGGTGTATTTCATCGATGAACAGGATGTCACCCTTTTCCAGGTTAGTAAGGATACCCACCAGATCACCGGGCCTTTCGATAGCCGGGCCGCTGGTAGAAACCATTTTCGTTCCCATTTCCTGAGCGATACAATAAGCCAGAGAAGTCTTACCCAGGCCGGGAGGGCCGGAAAGAAGAACATGTTCCAGCGGCTCCTGGCGTTTCTGGGCAGCAGTTACTGCCACTGCCAGGGGCTGTACTACATGGGGCTGGCCGATAAACTCGGCAAAAGTATGAGGACGCAGAGAGAGATATAAAACCTTCTCTTCCTCATTTTCCCGGGAAAAATCGATGATTCGTTTTTCTTCCATGAGCGGACTGTACCTATACTGCCGACGACACGCTGTTTCTGCGGATAATCTCCACTTCGGCGAACAAACTGTGCTGCACCGCAACGATCTCTCTCAGACGGATCAACTCCAGTATCGCCAGAAAAGAAACTATTATTTCCAGCTTGTTTTTCGCTCTGCTGAATATATCTTTCAGGCCGATCCGTTCCTGGCGGACCAGCACATGCAGAATATCATGGATCTTTTCCTCGATAGTGAACTCATCCTTGATGATCTCGAAAAAGATATCTTTGGGAACCTCTTTAAGGGCCGATTTAAAAGCAGTGATAAGATCGAAAATAGAAGCTTCGATAAAGACTTCCTGCGGCCCTTCGCTTGTAGGGCGGGACACATATTTAGTCCGGTCCTGTTCGCGCTCGCGGAGAAAACCGGCTGCTTCTTTGAACTTCTGATATTCCAGAAGCTTATTGACCAGGTCTTCGCGGGGATCTTCCTGCAGTTCCTCCTCGCTCTTTTCCGGAGGAAGCAGCATTTTAGATTTTATCGAAACCAGATTGGCGGCGATAACCAGATATTCCGAGGCGATATCTATGTCCAGGACCTCCATCACCTCCAGGAATTCCAGATATTGTTCGACTACCAGACTGATCGGGATGTCATAAACATCAAGATGATTTTTCTTTATCAGATACAGCAAAAGGTCAAGAGGTCCTTCGAAAATATTCAGGCGTACCCGCATTACCGTTTCTTCCCGTTCTTATGCCGCTGCTTCCGGCAGGCCCATTGTCGTTTTTACCCGGGCCAGAGTGGCCGCAGCGCAGTCCGCAGCCTTTTTTCTTCCTTCCTCTAATATATTATAAACATGATCACTGTCTTTTAAAAATCCTTTCTTGGCGGCGCGGCGCGGGCCGATCAATTCAATGATCGAATCGGCAAGCATTGATTTACATTCTTTGCACCCTTTCTCGGCTTTGCTGCACCAGTGAAAGGCTTCTTCGCTTTTTTCCGGTAAAAACACTTTGTAATAACTATAGACGTTACAGACGTTTGGATGGCCGGGGTCGTTTTTACGCAAACGCTGCGGATCAGTGAACATATTCATCATTTTCCGCCGGATCGAATCATCATCATCGTCAAGAGCAATGGCATTATTGTAACTTTTGCTCATCTTCCTGCCGTCCAGGCCCGACAGCCTGGGCACTCTGGTCAAAAGTGACTGCGGCTCGGTCAAAACATCCGGACCGTAGAGAAAATGAAAACGGCGCACGATCTCGCGGGTCAGCTCCAGATGAGGCAACTGATCTTCACCGACCGGCACACAGTCGGCCCCGTAAAGAAGAATATCGGCGGCCTGGAGCACCGGATAGCCCAGAAAAGCATAGGTATTGATCTCTTTTTCCTTGAGCTGTTTTACCTGATCCTTGAAAGTGGGACAGCGGGTCAGCCAGCCCAGGGGAGTAAGCAGAGAAAAAATCATGAACAGTTCCAGGTGCTGAGGCACCTGCGATTGGATGAAAATGACTGATTTTCGGGGATCGATACCCCAGGCCAGCCAGTCAGCTACATTGTCGACAATGGCCGGCGAAATACCTTTGAGATTTTTATATTCACTCATGTAGGCGTGCCAGTCGGCAACCATGAAAAAGCACTGGTACTGCTCCTGCAATTCCACCCAGTTGGATAAAGCTCCCAGCCAGTGCCCGAGGTGAAGTTTACCGGTAGGGCGCATCCCGCTTAAGATACGTTTACGGTCCATAATTTTTTGTTACGGCCGCGCCAGCCGCAAGATCATTTAAGTTTTCGTGTTATTGTTTCCTCTAAGAAAACGTCGATCGTGTCACCTTCCTGGATATCGGTGTAATTAAGGCTGATACCGCACTCCTGCCCTTCCACGACTTCCCGCACGTCGTCTTTGAAACGCTTAAGCGAAGCTAATTTGTTTTCAAACTTGACTTCGTTGCCGCGCAGAAGCTGAAACTTGGCATCCCTGACTATCTTTCCTTTATCCACCACACAGCCGGCGATAACTCCCCGGGAAAGTTTGAATACCTTCCTGACCACTGCTCTTCCCAGAAAGATCTTTTTATATTCGGGAGAAAGCATCCCTTCCAGAGCCAGTTTCAGGTCGTCAAGCAGCTCGTAGACTATCTGATAGCTCCGGATCTCGATGTCTTTTGATTTTGCCAGATCCTTGACCACGGCATCGGCACTGACCTTAAACCCCACGATAATGGCGTCGCTGACCTCTGCCAGCAATACGTCGGAAGAAGTTATGCCGCCTACTCCTTTATGTACTATATCAAGTTCCACTTCCTGGGTAGCCATCTTGGCCAGAGCCTGCTCGACAGCTTCCAGAGTACCTCCTACGTCGGCTTTAAGGATTATCTTAAGCTGTTTGGCCTGCTGGGACTGGACCTTATTATACAGATCTTCCAGTTTCATATGGGAGACCGGCGCCAGCCTGGCTTTTTCCTCTTTTTCCCGGCGGACAGAGACTATTTCCTTGGCATGCGATTCGTCCGGCACCACAAAACACTGATCACCGGGAGAAGGAACACCGTTCAGACCCAGAAGTTCTGCCGGCATAGCCGGACCGGCCTCCTGAATCGGATCTCCGTGGTCGTCATGCATGGCCTTGATCCGGCCCCAGTGCAGTCCGCAGACGCAGATCTGCCCCGGCTTTATTGTCCCTGACTGAATAAGCACAGATGCCAGAGGCCCCCGCCCTTTGCAAAGCCGGGCTTCTACCACTATGCCCAGAGCCGGGCGCGAATAATCGGCTTTCAGGTCCATTATCTCGGCCTGAAGAAGTATCATTTCCAGCAAATCGTCAATACCTTCGCCGGTTTTGGCCGATACCGGCACAGTAATAGTCTTACCGCCCCAATCCTCGGGTACCAATCCCAGCTTGGATAACTGTTGTTTGACCATATCGATATCGGCATTGGGCCGGTCGATCTTATTGATCGCTACGATGATCGGCACTTCAGCTGCTTTGGCATGGCTGTAAGCTTCTTCAGTCTGCGGTTTTACCCCTTCATCAGCAGCAACCACCAGCACCACAATATCGGTCACATCGGCTCCCCGGGCCCGCATGGCAGTAAACGTTTCATGGCCGGGGGTATCGAGAAAACTGATCGCCCCTTTTTTTCCGCAGGCCACGCGATAAGCTCCGATATGCTGGGTTATCCCGCCGACTTCTTTGGTGGTAATGCGACTTTTACGTATATAATCCAGAATAGATGTCTTTCCGTGATCGATGTGTCCCATCAGCGTAACTACCGGGGCGCGATTCCTGACGTCTTCCTCGCCTTCCTGCTGCAGAACCTGTTCTTCGGCTGAAGGACGGGATTTAAGATTAACCTTGTAACCGTAGGCTATTTCCTGGGCGGTCTTTTCATCGAAAGAATGGTTGATGGTAACGAACTTGCCCTGATGCATCAGCTGTTTCATTATTTCCGAAGGTTTCTGCCCCAGTTTCACTGCCAGATCTTTAAGCGAGATCGGAAAATCGACCTCGATCACGTTTTCTGCGATCTCTTTTTCAGCCAGATTTTCCACCTCATGTTTGATTATCTCGGCAGTATCCTCGTCAACTACCGACATATGGCTCTTGACCGGAAAATTCAATTCCTTCAGCCTTTTCAGCAAAGCTTTGGAATCCATATTAAGCTCTTTAGCTAATTCGTAAATTCTCATTATGCTTCTACCTTACTCTTGGCCTCTTCGATGATCTTACCGGCTTTTTTCGAACCGATCCCTTTGATCCTGGCCAGATCATCTTCAGTGGCTGTGCTTAATTCCTTTATTGACGAATGCCCGGCATTGACCAGAAGGGTCGCGGTCCGGGCGCCGACACTGTGCAACGTACTTATTTCTTTCAGGCTTTGTTCGATCGCTTCTTTGGTCCGGACATCGATCTCCCAGCCTACCAGCTTAGAGGCCAGACGCACGTTCTGTCCTTTTCTACCGATGGCCAGAGAAAGCTGGTCCTGAGCCACCAGGACTTTGGCCCGCTTCAGATCACGATCGATCTCTATTTTGGAAACGACTGCCGGAGCCAGACTGGCTTTGATAAATTCTTTTATATCTTCATGCCAGCGGATAATATCGATCTTTTCCCCGCGCAGCTCCTCGATTATATTTTTGACCCGCGAACCGCGGATACCTACACAGGCTCCCACGCAATCCACTTTATCGTCTTTGGAAAACACGGCGATCTTGGTTCTTTCGCCTGGTTCACGGGCAATGTTTTTCACTTCCACGATACCGTCATAGATCTCCGGCACTTCCAGCTCGAACAATTTCTTTACCAGACCTTCATGCTTACGGGAAAGGATTATCTGGGCGCCCCGTTCCCGTTTCACCTCCAGGACATAGGCTTTCACTCTTTCCCCCATACGGAAATTATCCTGGTTAGTAAGCAGACTGTTGGGGACTATCCCCTCGGCTTTACCCATAAGATCAAGGATGACCCCTCTCTTTTCCAGACGATAGACTATCCCGCCCACGATCTGACCGACCTTGTCCTTGTATTCGTTATAGACATTGTCTTTCTCTGCCTCGCGTATCTTCTGAATGATCACCTGACGCGCCGTCTGGGCGGCTATCCGTCCGAATTCTCTCGATACTACCGGCTTGCCTTCAGTGAACACGCGGATGTCTCCCTTCTGCATATCGATCTCCACGTCGACCTCCGCATCTTCTATGTCCGGATTATTCATCTTGGCGATCTTTTTAGCCGCAATGATCAACGCCTGCTTAACTGCTTCGATCAGCACATCGCGATTAAGACCTTTTTCCCGTTCCAATTGTTCGATCATACTGATAAACTCTTTATTCATATCACATCCTCTGTTTCGCGCATTTGATCATCCCCAGGGAAAAATCCCCTTTCCCCTGCAGAGTAACCGAATTTTCATCGTTTTTTTCAACCACGCCTTCTATATAATCTTTGCCCTGCCACGGTTCAGAAAGCCAGAGAGAGACTGTCTTGCCTCTGACCCTCTGAAAATCAAAGGGCGTCTTCAATTTCGTATCCAGGCCGGGAGAACTTACTTCCAGCTCGAAATCCTGTCCCAAAAATCCTTTTTCTTCCAGATAAAAACGGATGATCCGGTTGCAGCGGGCACATTCATCGATAGTTATCCCGCCGGACAGATGATCGGCCCGGATCCGGACCAGAAAAGCCGCGCCGCGGGGAACAACCCGGAGCTCGAATAGATAAATCTCTTCCTGCCGCAGGATCTTTTCCACATCGGATCTCAGACACTGTTCCTGCTCTTTCCTGATCATGATCTTAACAACGATCCCAGTTCTTCCCGGCTCACTACCTGCTTTTCACCGCTTTTTCTGTTCTCCACCTCTATCTTCCTGGTCTTGAGATAATTCTTACCCAGAATAACTATATAGGGAATACCGATCAAATATGCGTCCTTGAACTTTACTCCGGCCGGCTCATGCCGGTCATCGACCAGAGTCTCGAATCCCTGCTGCTGAAGAAAATCATGAAGCACCAGTCCTTCCCTGTACAGATCTTCGTTCTCCACATCCAGAATCGTCACCATTACGTCATAAGGAGCCAGAGCCGCCGGCCAGATTATTCCTTTTTCGTCATGGTTCTGTTCCACGACCGCGCTCATTATCCGGCTGACACCTATACCGTAACATCCCATGATCAGCGGTTTCCGGGCACCGTTGCGGTCAAGGAAAAACGCTTCCTGAGCCGAAGAATATTTGGTGCCTAATTTGAAAATATGGCCTACTTCGATCATCCGCTTCTCTTCGCCCCGGCCGCCGCAGCCAGCACAGGTCTGTTTTTCTTTATGATACCGATTGCAGGAAGCGCAATAAAAAAGAAGGTCCTCACCGATCTCGGCCGGCACCATGAACTCATGGGAAAAATTGCCGCCCATGGCCCCGGAATCAGCCTCAATACTGACGAAATCCAGGCCGCATTCGCTGAAGATATTCATATAGGCATCCCGCATCTTTTCGTAATTCTCATCAAGTCCTGTTACGTCTTTATCGAAACTGTAGGCGTCTTTCATTATAAACTCGCAACTGCGGACCAGACCGAAACGGGGACGGGCTTCGTCGCGATATTTGGTCTGGATCTGATAAAGAGTTACCGGCAGTTGTTTGTAGGATGCTATATAGCGCCTGGCTATCTCGGTCATTTCCTCCTCATGAGTAGGCCCCAGACAGAGAGAACGGCCCCGCCGGTCCTGAAAAGAGAACATCACCTCTGCCAGCACCTTGTCCCGGCCGGTCTTCTGCCACAATTCCAGAGGCTGAAGTGCCGTCATCAGCAGCTCTACTGCGTTCTTTTCGTTCATTTGCCTGCGGATGATCCCGCAGATATTTTCCAGCACGCGCAGACCCAGCGGCAAATAGGCATACATACCGCTGGAAAGCATATAAAGATATGCGCCGCGCAACAGCATTCGATGACTGACGCATTCTGCCGACGCCGGATCTTCCCGCAAGGTTGGTATGAAATTTTTACTGAATAACATCTTTCGCTTTCCTCAGCAGATCGGTTACTGCCGTTTCCTGTCTGGTCTGGCCGATAACCCTGCCTTTACGAAAAATAGCTCCTTTGTCTTTGCCAAAGGCTACGCCGATATCGGCCTGGCTGGCTTCCCCCGGACCGTTGACCACGCATCCCATCAAAGCAATGGTTTTGGGCAGGCTGCCCGGCGGCTCTTTTTCGACTGCCTTTTTGAATTGTTTTACGATATCCATAAGACGGACCTGACAGCGGCCGCAGGTGGGACAGGATATGATTTCGGTAAAAAAATCCCTGATCCCTAAAAACTGCAAAATAGCCTGGGCTACGTAAATTTCTTCTTTTCCCGGAGCGGTAAGTGAAACGCGGATTATATCTCCGATGCCTTCAGACAACAAAATACTGAGGCCCAGAGACGATTTTATCACTCCTTCTAAAAAAGGACCGCTTGCGGTCACCCCGAGATGCACTGGATAATTGCTCTGACTGGCAAAAAGCCTGTTGGCCAGCACAGTAGTTGTTACACTCGATGCCTTTAAGGAAACCATTATATCAAAAAAATGCTCATCTTCAAAAAGCTTTATATAATTAATTACTTTTCTGACCATGGCCCGGGCCAGAGACGTTTCGTTCTTCCCGGGGCAGGAAAATCCGCCGGAATTTACTCCGATTCTTATGGAAACACCGGCCTGGCGGGCCTGGCGAAGAATTGCCTTTATCTCAGCCTTTTTTTTGATATTCAGAGGATTAAGGCGTATCTGGTCGCAACCTGCTTCTATGGCCAGCAAAGCCATACGGGGATTGAAATGAATATCGGCTGCCAGGGGAAGTGACAGGTTCTTTTTCAAAGCAGCCAGGGCCCGTACATCGCTCGCGTCTTTAAAAGCCAGACGCAGGGCTTCTGCTCCGGCCTTTTCCAGAGCGATCGCTTCTTTGACCAGCAGAGAGATCCTGGAGCAGGAGGTCTTAAGCATCCCTTTGATGCGGACAGGATTTTTCCCGCCCACTGCCAATGTCCCTATTTTAACCTGGCGTGTCTTCATTTTTTTAAAATAAACCGGACTATATCGTTGTAAAGGACCAGGACCATCAACGCGATCAAAAGGCCCAACCCGACATTAGTTATGATATTTTCCCATTTTTCGCTGAGCGGCCGGCCGCGCACCTTTTCCAGCCCCATGAACGTCAGATGTCCTCCGTCAAGTACCGGCAAAGGAAACAAATTGATCACTCCCAGGCTTACGCTGAGCACGCCGATAAAATCGAAAAAGGGGATCAGCCCCAGCTTGGCAACTTCTCCGCCGATCTTGAATATACCTACCGGGCCGGAAAAAGCTTCTTTGAACGGTACTACTCCGGCAATGGTGAACAAAATCCCCTTGAACAAAAGCGCGACTATGGCCCCGACCTTTTTCAAGCTTTTCCCAAAGGCAGTAAAAGGGTTGAACCTGACTTCTTCATACTTCGGTTCTATACCGATATACGATATCTGTCTTTCCTCTATCGTAAAAAACGGCGGTCTCACCTGCCAGGCAAACTCTTTTATACGGCGTTGGGCCGGAATGACGTCAATGACCCGCCGCTCATTATCCCGGTAAATAGTCAAAACTGTCTGGCCGCTGCTTTCCCGTATCAAGGCCGCTGCCGATTCCCAGGTCTGCACTGCCTTCCCATTGACTTCGCTGATCCGGTCCCCTTCCCTGACTCCGGCACTATAGGCAGGATAAGGTATGCTGCGGCATAATTCAATGACCGCCTGAACTTCATTTGGAGAACAGGAAGAAAGCTTTTCCCTCAATTCATCTTCTCCGGAAACCGTCAGATAGACCATCTGCTCATCGCTGGCTGCTGCCTGATTTTCTTCCAGACACTGGATTGTTTCCGGTGACAACTCGCTTCTGGCAACCGGCTGATAGGCAGCGACCCTGCCTACCGAAGGCTGAGCAACCGGATAGCCGGCAATAAACAACAGCCAGAAAATGAGAACAGCCAGGACAAAATTGGCCAGCGGCCCGGATACCACCACCGCTGCCCTGGCGCCTATTGATTTGGAATAGAACTCATCAGGCTGCCGCGAGATCTCGGCCCGGTTATCTCCGGCCATCTTCACGTACCCGCCCAGGGGCAGGGCACAGATCAAAAGTTCGGTTTCCTTGAGGCGATAACGCAGCAAAGGCGGCCCGAATCCGAAAGCGAATTTTTCCACTCTGATGCCCTGCCGCCGGGCTGCCAGGAAATGACCGTATTCATGGGAAAGAACGATCACTGACAATAAAAAAAGAAAACTGATTATGGATATCAATATTTCCATTCGATATACTCCTTTGTTGTCCGCCGGGCCCAGGAATCCCAGTACAAAATATCTTTCAGGCCGGCCATAGGGGCCGATTTATAATGGTCCATCATATGCATTATAATATCAGACAGAGCCGAAAAGGTAATGCGCCCTTTGAGAAAACTTTCGATAGCCGTTTCATCGCTGGCATTGAACACGACCAGCGAATTGTCGCGGCGCTGCGCCGCTTTTAAAACCACCCTGAGCAAAGGAAATTTTTTCTGATTTACCGGCAGAAAATCGTAATTAGTTCCGGCCTGTCTGAATAACGGTTTTCCGGCAGGATCGGCTGTCCGCCGCGGGTAATAAAGAGCGTGTGAGATCGGCACTTTCATGTCCGGGGCATAGACACAGCAGAAACTGATCCCGTCAACTGCCTGGATCAGGGCATGGACCATTGATTGACGATGAATGATGACATCGATACGATCATAGGCAAGCTCGAAAAACTCATGGGCTTCTACCACTTCAAATCCCTTATTGACCATAGTCGCGCTGTCTACAGTGATGCGCTTTCCCATTCGCCAGGTAGGATGGGCCAGCACGTCCCTGACCGTGGCCCGCCTCCTCTCTTTGTTGTTATAATCGAACAAAGCTCCGCCCGATGCGGTAAGGCATATCTTTTTCACTGCTTTCAGAGGAACGACCTGAAATAACTGAAACAGGGCATTGATCTCGCTGTCCACGGGAAGAAGCTCCGTGTTATAGCGTCGGGCCTGTTTCTTTACCAGCGGTGCAGCGCAGACAAGCGCTTCTTTATTGGCCAGGGCTATTCGCGGCGAATGCTTCATGGCCTCGATCAAAGGCCTGAGACAGGCCAGCCCGGAAATACCCATTACCGCAATGTCCGCGGCTATCGAGGCGAACTCATCCAGACCCTGCAATCCCGAGAAAAATCTTGTTCGAGGGGGAAGTGTTTTTTTAAAGGCAGCAGCCTTTTTTTCATCTACCAGGCAGACATAACGGGGCCGGTACTTTCTGACCTGGTGAAAAAGCAGGCGGTCATTGCCGTAGGCGCATAATCCCTGTACCGAGAAATCCCGGCGACAGGTGTCGATTATCTCCAGGGCGCTCTTTCCGATAGAACCAGTCGAACCGAATACCGTTACTTTTTTCATTGCACCATAGTCACGTAAAGATAAAATGTCGGGGCCGTGAAGATCAGGCTGTCGACCACGTCGAGAAAACCGCCCATCCCCGGAAAAACGCCGCCCGAGTCTTTTATCTCGCAATCTCTTTTGATCAAAGATTCGAACAGATCACCCAGTTGTCCGAGAATGGCCAATACCGAAATAAGAAATATTTTTTCCCAGAAATGGGATAAGCTGCCGCTCACGGCCATGAAGATCAGGCCGGCGGCCAGGCTGAATATAAAACCGCCCAGAGCGCCTTCCAGCGTTTTCTGGGGACTTACCCGGCGGACCAGAGGTATTTTGCCGTAACGGGAACCGAAGAGATAAGCTCCGATATCCGAAGCTTTGGTGATCAAAATCAGGAAAATAATCATTCCCACTCCGCTTTCCAACTGCCTGATCCTGACCAGAAAACTGAAGCACCAGGAAATATACAGGATCCCGAATACCGTAGCCGAAAGAGAAAGTACCGGTTGGAATCTCTCTTTTTTGGTAAGTTCCAGCAGGAATAAAAAAAACAACCCCAGAATGACAAAAAGGAACTGCCATCCCTCCTTGACCGGAAATTTGAAAAAAATCGATACCGGTATCAATACTCCGACCAGAAGGCCGAAAATCTTGAACAGCCTGACCCCTTTTTTTTCGACCATATTGAAAAATTCCAGCAGGCTGAACCCGGTAAAAATACTTATGACTATACCGAACAGAATATATGATTTAAGGGAAAAAACGACCAGAAAGATCAAAAATAAAGACGTCTGTATCCTTTGTCTCATCATCCCCTCTCCTTATCCGCTTTTTCCGGATTTTTGCTGATCGCGCCGAAGCGGCGCTGGCGGCCGGTATATTCGGAAATAGCCCTGTCCAGTTGTTCGCTGTCAAAATCAGGCCAGAGGCAGGACGTAAAATAAAACTCGCTGTAGGCAAGCTGCCAGAGCAGAAAATTGCTGATGCGCTGTTCGCCCGAGGTCCTGATCAAAAGATCGGGCTCGGGAACATCGGCCAGGTCAAGATAGGCAGCAAATGTCTTTTCATCCAGATCTTCGGGGACCCTGCTGCCGGAGACGACTTCTCTGCCCCAGGCCCGGGCAGCCCGCAGGATATCGTCGCGGCCTCCGTAATCAAGGGCTATAAAGACCAGGAAACTCTCTTTATCCGCCGGCATCTCTTCGGCCTCCCGGATCACTTTCAGTACCGCAGGAGAAAACCGGTCCCGCCGGCCTATAAAACGAATACGGATGTTCTTTTCCTCCAGCAGCCGTCTTTTTTTTCTCAGCATATCACCCAGAAGACGAAACAGCATCTCGATCTCGGCGCGGGGCCGCGACCAGTTTTCCGTGGAAAAAGCAAACAGGGTAAGAGCTCTTACCCCCAGCTGACTGGCTTTTCTGATTATCTCATCAACCCGCTCGGCGCCCCGTTTGTGCCCGAAACTGCGGGGCAGCCCCTGCTTTTCGGCCCAGCGGCCGTTGCCATCCATGATCACTGCGATGTGACGGGGAATATTCATAATTATCTTTTCCGGCCCGTTTTTCCGACCGGGGGTAAAATATAAAAGGGGACTCCAGAGCCCCCTTTTATCGTACTTTCTTTCCGTTGGCAAACGGTTAACGGCGGGATGAGTCTTCTTTAAGCAATTCGTCTTTTAACCGTTCCTCAAGTGCTTCTTTTATCTTGATCGTCCGCTGCAGCTCGAGCGCGCACTGTTCTTTTTCCGTAACAACCGAATCACGCAAAGACTGTATTTCGTTCAGTCTTTTTTCCAGATCAAGATTTTCCGCTGTCAGCGACTCGTTTTCCTGTTCCAGTTGCTGCTTTATTTTCAACAATTCCATACGTTCGCTCAGGCAGACAGCGCCTTCTTTGGAAGAATTGCTTAACTTAACCGAAAGCGAAACACCGCCGATTATCAGCAAAAGGATTATTCCCAGCAGAATGCTTAAAGTCAAAGGCTGGTTGCTCATTTCAGTTCCCCCTCGACCTCTTCGCCTATCTGACCGGACCTGGTCTTCTGTACCTTCATCGGTACGATAACGATCTCGACCCGCCGGTTCAGGCTTTTACCTTCTTCGCTCTCATTGGAAGCCACCGGGCTGAACTCGCCGTAACCGCTCGCGAAAAGACGTTTCGAACCCACCCCCTGCTCTTCCAGAAAATGGAGAACGCTCAAGGCCCGCTGAGCCGACAATTCCCAGTTGGATTTCCAGGGGGAATATTTTATCGGCTGATCGTCAGTATGTCCTTCGATGCCGACAGTGTTGCCGGGCACTTCTTCCCTGAGCACGCGCGCCACTTTTCCCAGTACATCGATGCTGTTTTCCTTGAGTTTGGCTTTCCCGGAATCGAACAAAATCTCGGCGACAAAGGTCACTACCAGACCTTTTTCCTGCATCGACAGACGGACCTGTTTGTCCGCTATTTCCTGGGACAACCGCTGTTCAAGCAGGGTCTGGGTGTTGCGAAGCTGAGCAAGTTCGTCTTCCAGCGTCTGGATACGTTCGATATCCGAACGCCTTCCTTTTTGCAGAATAACCGAACAGCCACTGATGAAGAAAACTACCGCCAGCAGAATAAGGGGAGTCTTCATTTTTTTCATAACCATCCTCCCTTGGTTTGAATTTTTTTTAGAATATCACAGGCCCTCTATAAAGTCAACCCATTCACCTTTATTTAAATAAGGTATGGGCGATCATAAACCGGCTGAACACGATAGCGACCATGGACATCAGTTTAAGCAATATATTGAGCGAAGGACCGGCAGTATCCTTAAAGGGATCTCCGATAGTATCGCCGACCACTGCCGCTTTATGAGCGGCCGAACCTTTTCCTCCGAAATTGCCCTCTTCAATGAACTTTTTGGCATTGTCCCAGGCCCCGCCGGAATTGGCCATGAACACAGCCAGGACAAACCCCGATACCAGAGCGCCGATAAGAAGACCGGCCACTGCTTCCACCCCGAAAAGAAGGCCTACGGCTACCGGAGCGATGATCGCCAGTAAAGCCGGAGCGATCATTTTTTTCTGAGCGGCCTGAGTAGTGATCTTTACACAGGTAGTATACTCGGCCTTGCCGCTTCCTTCAAGCAATCCTTTTATATCCCGGAACTGGCGTCGTACTTCTTCCACGATAAACTGAGCCGCGGTCCCTACGGCACTGATAGTCAGCGAACAGAAGGCAAATGGCAACATACCGCCGATAAGAAGACCGATAAGTAATTTCACGTTAAGCAGAGAAAGAGTTATCGTTGCCCCGCTGAATTCGACTTTTTCCTTAAAGGCGACGATAAGGGCCAGGGTAGTAAGCGCCGCGCTGCCGATGGCAAAACCCTTTCCGGTAGCGGCAGTGGTATTGCCCAGAGCATCGAGCTGGTCGGTCTTTTCCCGGACAGTCTTTTCCAGACCGGACATCTCGGCAATGCCTCCGGCATTATCGGCCACCGGGCCGTAAGCATCCGAGGCCAGGGTAGTACCTAAAGTGGAAAGAAGACCCACGCTGGCTATACCGATGCCGTAGAGGCCCAGCGAATAATTGCTCGTGCCTCCGGCAAAATAAAAACTCAGGAATATCGCAGCACAGACCAGAAGGACCGGTATGACCGTGGACATCATCCCCAGAGAAATACCTCCGATAATGATCGGTGCCGGCCCGCTCAGGCTGGACCGGGAAAGCGTCTGCACCGGCGAAAACGACGCCGAGGTAAAATATTCGGTAACGATACCCATGAGCACACCAGCGGCAAGACCGCAGATGATCGACCAGAAAATGCCCAGGGGCAGGAAAAAAATATGCCGGATACAGACAAAGGCCAGGCCTACTATCAGACCCGCAGCCACAAACAGTCCCCTCCGCAAAGCCATCAGCAAAGCCCGCTGAGTTTCCTGGCTGGTACGGACGAAAAAATAACCGATGATCGAAGCGATCACACCGCAGGCACCGAGCATCAGAGGCAGGAACACGCCTCTGGACCCCAGACCGGCAGATACGGCCAGAGCCATTGCCGCCAGAAGAGAATCCACGTAAGATTCGTAAAGATCAGCACCCATACCGGCTACATCACCCACATTATCGCCTACCTGATCGGCGATAACCGCCGGGTTACGGGGATCGTCTTCGGGTATACCGGCTTCCACTTTCCCCACCAGGTCAGCACCGACATCAGCTGCCTTGGTATAAATACCACCGCCCACACGGGCGAACAAGGCATAGCTGGAAGCGCCCATGCCGAAAGACAGCATCGTCGCCGTTATCTGGGCCAGATCTCCCCCGTAAATACGGTTCAGGATAACATAAGAAAGCGTTAAAAACAGTAGAGCAAAACCGACCACCGAAAGCCCCATTACCGTTCCGGCGGAAAAAGCGACCCGCAATCCGTTATTAAGACTGTTACTGGCGGCAAAGGCAGTACGACTGCCGGAATGAGTGGAAATAAACATACCGATCCATCCGCAAAGCGCCGAGCAGACGCCGCCGGCCAGAAATCCTACAGCCACTATTTTCAAACCAATGGCCAGCATCAGCAGAAATACGACGGCAAAAAAGATACAAACGATTTTATACTGCTGTTTAAGATATCCCCGGGCCCCTTCCTTAATATAACCGGCAATGGCCAGCATCGCGTCGTTCCCTTCGCTTCTCCGGAAAATCCATTGTTTTATGAACCAGCAGAAGATCAATGCGGCCAGGGCAGTGCCAAAGGCAAATACCAGATAGTGCATACTACTCTCCTTTCTTGATAACCGCTTCCCGGACTTCACCTACCGAGACAAACCGTATTTTTGTATGGATAAAATCTTCGATGATCCTGATATATTGTTTCGCTGCCGCAGGTAAACAGGCGAAATCGCGGATCTGTTCGATCCGGCTTTCCCAGCCTTTTACTGTTTTATAACACGGTTTTATCAGGGAAAGGTCACTGGGAAAATTTTTCAACAATTCCCCTTTTTTATCCCGGTAAGCAGTACAGTACGATATCTCGTTAAAAGAATCAAGCACATCAAGTTTGGTCAATACTATCTCGCTCACGTTATTGAGCCGTACCGAACGTTTCAGCAAAACCAGATCAAGCCAGCCGCAGCGGCGGGGCCGTTTGGTAGTAGCCCCGAACTCCTTGCCTTTTTCCCGGAACAAACTGCCTATTTCACCATGCAGTTCAGTGGGAAAGGGGCCTTCGCCTACCCTGGTGGTATAAGCTTTGGTCACGCCCACCACTTTATCCACCGGGATAAAAGTCGCCCCTGAACCGAGAAAAGAATTGGCCGACAGGGTATGCGAGGAAGTCACAAAAGGATAGGTGCCGTAATCAAGGTCGAGAAAAGTCCCCTGAGCGCCTTCGAAAAGAAAGCATTTTTTCCTCTGTTCATAAAAATAGTCTATCAGATCACAGGCAAAAGGCTTTAAAAAACGGGCGTATTCAGAATATTCGTCATAGATCTTTTTCAGGGAAAACCCTTTGCTGCCGTAGACCTTGCGGAATAGATCGTTCTTCTCGCTGAGATTCTCTTTCAGCTTCATCCGGAAAACATCCGGGTTTATCAGATCGGCCACCCTGATGCCCAGCCGGGATATCTTATCGGCATAACAGGGGCCGATACCTCTCATGGTCGTACCGATCTTTTTGATCCTCTTGGTTTCGCGCAAAGCGTCCATTATCTTATGATAAGGCATGATGATATGGGAAAGAAGCGATATCTTCAGACGCTCGGGCGTGACCTCAATGCCCTGTCCCTGCATTATCTCTATCTCTTCCCTGAGGATCTTGGGATCGACTACCACCCCGCTGCCGATGGCGCAGATCTTACGGGGGCGCAGGATACCGGAAGGGATAAGATGAAATATATATTTCTTATCATTGACCACTACGGTATGACCGGCGTTATTACCGCCCTGGAAGCGGACAATAATATCCACCTCGCCGGAAAAATAATCGATTATCTTTCCTTTACCCTCATCGCCCCATTGCAGACCCACTACGACAATATTAGGTTTTTTACCCATTATCTCTCCTTACGCTGTAAAACGATATTTTTATCGACTCCTGCCCCGGCATTTTTTACGGCATCATGGTAAAAATATCCCGGGAGATCTCAGGATAGCGGGCGATAAACGCCAGCTCTTCTTCGGTCAGCGGTTTCTGGTTATGCACGTTGGCATAACGGGCCAGCTCCAGTACCTCCCGCGCCTCAGCATCACTCTTGAACCTTATCTGAAGTTTTTCATAGACATTGCGAAAACCTTTTATCCCCGAATATTCGCCAACCGTTATTTTACGTCCGGTATCGATGACTTCGACCTCGCCCCGGCCCAATTCGGCAAAATCATAAAGTTCATAATTTTTTCTGTCCTTGAGCGCCCCGTCGGCGTGGATCCCGGACTCATGAGCAAAGGCATTGGCCCCTATCCCCGGCTGATTGATCGGCAGAGGTATGCCGAAAGCATAGGAAGCGTATTTGCACATATGCCAGGCCACGGTAAGATCTATTTTTTCGTCGAGCTTATATTTATCGAAACCGGCGCCGTAACGCAGGGCCAGGACCACACTGACCAGATCAGTATTGCCGGCCCGTTCGCCCATGCCGTTTACACAGGTATTTATGTAGGCGTCTCTTCCTCCATCGATGGCCGCTTTGGCCCCGGCAATAGCCGTGGCTACGGCAAGGCCGAGATCATTATGGCCGTGCAGTTCGATCGGTATGTCGACTGACCGGGCGATATGGGAGATCCGGTCGTAAATGGAAAACGGCGTGTCATGGCCGAGCGTGTCACAGTAACGAAAACGGTCGGCACCGGCAGCTTTGGCTGCGGCAACGAATTCGACCAGATAATCAAGATCGGCCCGGGAAGCGTCTTCGGCATTGACCCCGATGCTTTTCAGGCCGCGCTTTTTCCCTTCTTTGACCGCCGTAACCATATTTTTTATAATAGCCGCGTGATCGAGTTTACCCATGAACTTCCCTCTGATCATCTGGTCTGAGGTGGAAATGGAAATATTGAGATGTTCGAGACCGGGGACATTCTTGACTGCCAGGACGACATCTTCTTTGATAGCCCGGACCCATCCCGACAATCTGATCCTCTTGATCACCTTTCTTTCTTTCAGTTTAAGATTGGCTTTGAGATAATTTATCTCGTGACGGGTGACCGGAAAACCGAATTCGCTCTGAAATATGCCGAACTTGTCCAGGTATATGTTGAGCATGGTCTTCTGCAATTTGGAAAGACAGATCCGGGAAGTCTGGACCCCGTCCCGGTTGGTCACATCAATAAGAAATATTTTGGCCATCAGTATTCCTCCTTCTTGTCACCGCCGTTTATCAGCGAGGCAGTGATGACGCGTACTCGATCAATGCCAGTAATCCCTGGGCGTCGATCGTAATAATTTGAAAGATCATTTTATTGTCGATAAGGATCGCCGGGCCGTGACTTATGCTCAGCGATTCTCTCAGATCTTCTTCTGCCTTAAGCCGTGCGGCAAACTCATTGCCTTGCAGACAGGCTTTGATCGTCTGATGGTCGATAGCCAGTTCTTCGAAAGAAGATATCCACCAGCTGTCGCTGAGCCGGGAGACCCTTCTGGTCAGGTAGGGCCAGAATTTATCCGGATACTTCATTTCTACGGCCCGCAGACGGTCTGCTTCTTCTTCCAGGGCAGTAGGCGCTGTTATCTGACTGCCCTCAGCCGTCTCCAGAAAATGGATCTGCACGGCGATCTCTTTTTCCCGGCGAAGCGTGTCCAGGGCCGTCACCATATCGGCAAATTCCGGGACAGCCGGATCGACGAACAGATCAAGCCGTTTAGGCAGCAGCGGCCGGTCCAGGTACATGAAAATACCGCTCATTTCTTTATTTATCAAAGCGACGTCATCGCGACGTTCCATAAAGGACCCGTGCCGGGACAAAATAACCTCCGCGTTTTTTTCCAAAGCGACGATAAATGCCGGGAGAGTCTTCAGATCGTATTTTCGGATCAGGGCTGCGCCCTGGTCGTCGCGAAAATCAACAGTCGTGAACCGGACACCGGGGATGGTATTGACCAGAAAATCTTCGGTATAACCGGTGGCGCAGGATGTACAGCTTTTATCAGTGATTACCCATACATTTACCGGATCTATTTCCGGGTACTGACAGACCGCGTTTTTACTGCCCGGCTTAAGACAATGGCCCTGCCCTTTTTCTGCTGTCCGGCAGTCATTATCGGAAAAACAATCGGGCAGCATAGCTTTGACCGAATCGTCTTCGGCGATGTCAGTGCTCAGCGGCTGCTGGTCAAAAGTCCAGTCGACCACCTTGCCCTTATCGACAGTCAGGCGTATAAGGCGTACTTCTTTACCCTGGTAAGCTGCCCGGCAAAGCACTGTCTGGCCCACTGTCTCGTAGGCAGCTGCCGTGGTCATATTGCCGGAAGCGATGATCAGGTTTATTTCCGGAAAACGGCCGGCTACGTCTTTGTTGGCGGTTTCGCCCAGATTGGATAAAAGCACCAAAATATCGGCTTTTTTCTTTAAAGTAGAGAGGATCCGGGAAAGTGCCCTGACATAATCACTGCTTTTTGCGCCCAGACGCCTGGCGACCACCGGATTGGTCAGCCCGATAAACGCCACCCGGGCAGTGCCGTATTTTTTTATCAGGTAATCCCCGGTCTTTTTGATCTTGATATTGGCCGAGAGAAGGTTCAGCCTGTTGTCAGTCACTGCTTTCTGGATAAATTTCTGACCGAAGTTCAAATCCTCGTCACCCAGACAGAGGACGTCATAGCCGATCTTTCCCATGACCGACAGATAAAGTTCGCTGCGTTTCTGGTCAAGTTCCTGACTGACACTGAACTCGTCAAGAATGCCGCCGGCAGTAAAATTACCGGCATCGACCAGCGCGAAAAAATCATTTTTTTCCCGCAACTGGTCAAGCAACGTGGCCCGTCTGGCCAGGCTGCCCCCCACGCTGGCCGGACAATGACCGCAATCGAACAGCGAGGAATAAGTATTGCCGGTATAGGCAATGACCAGTTCGTCGGCCCAGACCGTGCCGTTCAAACAAAAACAGACCAGGCCCAGGAAAAAAAATCTTTTCATTATCATCCCTTTCCTTAAAGTTTGATCCGTTTAAAGGAAATGACGTTGTTGTTGGCCAAAATTTCTTTAACCACTTCATCGTCGGGGACCGTATCGATGTTGAGTACAGTAACGGCCACTCCTTCGGGAGCCTGGCGGCCCAGGCTCATCCCGGCGATATTGATCTTGTGCGCCCCCAGGATCGTCCCCATACTGCCGACTACACCGGGCTTGTCCCAGTTGGTAAGCACCACCATGACCGGGGACGGATTGATCTCGATATAAAAATCATCCAGTTTGACAAAACGCGGCTTACGGTTGGCAAAAAGAGTTCCTTCGATAACCCGCTCGGCCTTATCGGTCTTGATCCTGGCCCTGATCAGATTTACATATTCAAGTTCTTCCGGAAGTTTGCTCTGTTCTACCTTGATCCCCCGCTCTTTGGCAATGGCCAGAGCATTGACCAGATTGACATCCTCTTCCAGAACATGAGAAAGAAATCCCTTGGCAAAGGACAGGCTCAAAGGATCGACCTTCTGTGCGGCGATCTCGCCGATATAGCTTAGGGTAAGCGCTTCGGGCCTTCCGTCAAGAAGCTGGGAAATAAACTTGCCCATCAGTTCAGCCAGTTCCATGAACGGCTTCAGAATGCGATAGGCTTCGGGATCGAGCTGGATGTAATTCACGGCATTCCTGATCGCCCGGCCCTGCAAAGCGTCACGTATACAATAAGCTATTTCCACGGCCACATTGACCTGGGCCTCTTCTGTGGAAGCGCCCAGATGCGGGGTCATCACCAGATTATCCAGCCCCATCAATTCCGAGTCAAAAGGCGGTTCGTTTTCGAACACATCCAGGGCTGCGCCGGCTATCTTCCTGTCTTTCAGGGCCTGGACCAGGGCGGCCTCGTCGACGATTCCGCCGCGGGCGCAATTGATGATAAAAGCATTTTTTTTCATCATCGCCAGTTGCCCGGCACCGATCATTCCTCTGGTCTCCTCGGTAAGCGGAGTATGGACGGTAATGAAGTCCGACACTTTAAGCAGTTGTTCCAGATCTACCAGTTTTATGCCCAGAGCATCGGCTGCTTCCCGGGAGATGAAAGGGTCGACTGCTACTACCTCCATATTGAAAGAAAGAGCTCGTTTGGCCATTTCTTTGCCGATCCTTCCCAGACCGACTATCCCCAGGGTCTTGGCATTCAGTTCCACACCTTTGAACTGAGAACGTTTCCATTCTTTATTCTGCATCGAAGCATAGGCAAAAGGTATCTTACGGGCAGTTGCCAGCATCATGGAAAAAGCATGTTCACAGGTGGAGACAGTATTGCCGCCGGGAGCGTTCATCACCACGATCCCTTTTTTGGTAGCGGCTTTTTTGTCCACGTTATCAGTGCCCACGCCGGCCCGGCCCACGAATTTAAGATTCACCGCCGCTTCAAGAACGTCTTCGCTGAGTTTGGTATCGCTGCGGATGACTATCGCGTCATAATCCTTGATGATCTTTTTTAATTCTTCTTTCTCCAACCCGTATTTACAGTCGACAGTAAAACCGCTTTCCTCCAGGATGCGGACTCCTTCCGGGGCTAATTTATCCGAAACTAAAACCTTATGCATAGATGACCTCCTGTATCTTCTGCAGAGATGCCCCTAACTTAAAGTCGTATCCCAGAGAACGCAGTGCTTTCTCCACCAGAGAAAAACACATTATCAGGTCCTGGGCATTGATCCAGCCCATGTGGGCAATGCGGAATATCGCATCCTTTACCGCATCCTGGCCGCCGGCAATGCTCAAACCTTCTTCATTGCGCAGCTTTTTGACCAGGTCAGTGGATTTGATGCCCTGGGGAGCCATTATCGCCGTGACCGAAGAAGAAGGACGTTGGGAAAAAAGAGACAATCCCAGGGCTTTAGCCGCTTCCCGGGCTGCTCTGGCCAAGGTTTTGCAATATTCCCAGCGTTTTTCCATACCGTCCTCTTTCAGCAGTTTTATCGCCGCATCCAGGCCCACGATCAACGATACAGCCGAAGTATAGGGAGTATCGTTCTTGGCATGACTTTTCAGGGCCTTCTGGACATCGAAATAATAACAGGGCAGATCACTTTTTCCCAGATATTCCTCTGCTTTCCGGCTCAGGCTCATAAAGGCAAGACCGGGCGGCAGCATAAAACCCTTTTGCGAACCGCTGACCACTATATCCACTTTCCAGTCGTCAGTACGCAGTTCGTCCTGCCCCAGACCGCTGATCGCGTCGACCACGCAAAGCGCATCGGTTTCCCCGGTCACTCTGGCGATCTGTTCAATATCATAGGCAGTACCGGTTGATGTTTCGCAGAGAGTCGTATAAACGGCTTTGACATCCCGGTTCTTCTTGAGCAGTTCGGCAATATGACCGGCATCGGGCGCTGTTCCCCACTCCAAAACGTATTCGATTGTCTCCACGCCGTAAGCCTGGCAAATACCTTTCCAGCGTTCGCCGAATTTTCCGCCGTTGATCACGATGACCTTATCTTTACGGGAAAGGAAATTCACCACGGCCGCTTCCATGGCCCCGGTACCGGAAGAAGAGAAAACCAGCACCGGATTATCGGTGCAGAATATATCTTTCAGTCCCTGATGAACACTGGTCAGAATACTTTTGAACTCATCGGTCCGGTGATGAATTATTTCCCGGGCCAGAGCTTCGCGAACCGCCGCAGGTACAGGAGATGGTCCGGGAGTCATAAGAGCTTTGCGTTTCATAGAATCTACCTCCGCATTATGCCGTTCTTAAATCTGTTCTTTTCTACCTGTCACTGCTCTCAGGAAGCCTGCTGGTCCTGGGGGCAAATGACTTCGTCGATAAGACCGTACCGACGCGCTTCATCGGCAGTGATGAAATAATCACGGTCCGTATCCTGTTTGATCTTCTCCAGAGACTGACCGGTGTGGGCCGAAAGGATGTCATTTACTTTTTCCCTTAAACGCAGTATTTCGTTTGTCTGACGGGAAATATCTTCAGCACTTCCCTGCACCCCGCCCCAGGGCTGGTGGATCATGATCCTTGAATTAGGCAGGGCGAATCGTTTACCCTTGGTGCCGGCCGTAAGCAAAACCGCCCCCATACTGGCAGCCTGGCCTACGCAATATGTCGCCACATCGCATTTGACAAAACGCATCGTATCGTAAATAGCCAGACCGGCAGTTACTACCCCGCCGGGAGTATTGATATAGATATTGATATCTTTATTGGTGTCTTCCATCTGAAGAAAAAGCAATTGGGCAATGACGATATTGGCCACGTTATCATCGACCGGGGTACCGATAAAAATGATCCGGTCTTTCAGCAGACGGGAATAAATGTCATAGGCCCGTTCCGCTCTTCCGGTATGTTCGATAACCATCGGCACATAGGTCTGGCAGCGTGATTGCTGATCCATATCTTTCCTCCCTTTTGACGTTATTTATATTCGGCAACACTGAGCAGATAGCCTGTCACCCGTTCATAAAGGTTCTGGGTATCTACCTCCAGAACCTCCCGGGCAGCGATGGCTTCCAGAATATAATACAATTTAACCTGATCTGCGGCAATGGGTCGGCATTTGTCCTCAAGATCTTTCCGGCTTTTCTGGATATCTTCGTCAGGCACGCCCTTGGCCCGCAGACCGTAACTCTCCTGATTGACCAGTTTGGCAGTCTGTTCATCGACGATACGGGCCGGGACATCGATACTGACCTTTTTAAGCAGGGCCGTTACCAGCTGATTTTCCACTTCCTGGCGACGCTGACGCAGCATAGCGCTTTCCAGTTCGATCCGGGCCGCCTCTTTAAGATCGTTCTCACCGGCATAACCTGACCAGCGGGCCGCATCCTCGTCGGTCACTTCTTTT
Source organism: uncultured Planctomycetia bacterium (assembly GCA_964629785.1). Lineage (GTDB taxonomy): Bacteria > Omnitrophota > Gorgyraeia > Duberdicusellales > 4484-171 > CAZVRU01. The sequence goes on along the minus strand of CAZVRU010000002.1, from coordinate 41,967 downwards.
TTAAGTACTTTCTGGATATTTTCCCTTACATTTTTCATAAGCTTTTTCAATTCTTCCGAAGACACCTTGGGCATCGGCGATTTTATCTTTATTCCCCGATACATCGAAGTTTCCAGGACCGGTTCCGGTTTCAGCTCTATTTCGGCATTGAATTCCAACTTCCCGGCAGTGTACTCGACATCGGAAATATGAGGCAATCCTACCGGCAACAACGCCTCAGTTTTCAGGGCCTGTTCATAATAGGAAGGTATCGCCCACTTCAAAAACTCTTCCCGCAACACCTTAGCGTGATGTTTTTCCAGAAGTTCTGTTGGCGCCGAGCCTTCCCTGAACCCCGGTACTTTAAGTTTTTTACCAAGGGTCTTATACAGTTCTGCCCGGTCTTTTTCCAGTTGTTCCCTGTCCACGGTAATGGTCAGGGTCCGGGCAAGTTTATTGGTCTTTTTTATCGTGACATTCATCAGTCTCTCCTTTCACTACATCTGAAAATTTTTCCCCAGATATATCTCTCTTGCTTTGGGATCGTTGATCAGATCCCGGGAGGTCCCGGAAATAAGGATATTCCCTTCATAAATAATATAAGCCCGGTCGGTTATCGACAGGGTTTCCCGCACATTATGATCGGTAAGAAGAATACCGATACCTTTGTTCTTCAACTCGACGATCAGTTCCTTGGCTTCATTTACCACTATCGGGTCAATACCGGAAAACGGTTCGTCAAGCAAAAGAAAGGACGGATTAGTAACCAGGCTGCGGGTTATCTCCAAACGTCTCATTTCTCCCCCGCTTAAAGTGTAAGCAAAACTGTCGCGCAAATGACTTATATCCAGTTCCTTGAGAAGCGCGTTCAGCCTCTGGCGCCGCTCGCTGCGGGAAAGAGGCAAAGTTTCCAGTATTGCCATTATATTATCTTCTACAGTAAGTTTTCTGAATACCGAAGGGTCCTGGGAAAGATACCCGATGCCGAAACGGGCTCTTTTATGTATCGACAGATAGGTGATATCCTGATTATCATAAAGAATATTGCCGCTGTCCGGAAAGACCACCCCTACGATCATGTAAAAAGTAGTGGTCTTACCGGCGCCGTTGGGCCCGAGCAAACCTACGATCTCGCCGCGCTGTACGTTCAAGGAAACACCCTTGACTACTGTACGGCCGCCGTATCTTTTAGACAAACCTTTAATTTCTAAAATCTTCATTGTCGGGAAAAAGAATAAGCCGCGGGCTTCCTTCCAGAAGCAATTTTTTTTCCGCTTCCAGGTATACGGCCCGCTGAGCAAAAGTCACATTATCATCCCTGATTATCTTGACATTGCCTTCGGCAACTATCTTGAGCAGAGCCTTATTTTCACTATCGAAATAGACCGTGGCCTTATCGGAAAAAACCTTGCCGTCACGGGAATCGATCACTACCGCGTCATTGAATACGGCAAGGCCCGAATTGAAATCGACTTCCAGAGTGCCCCGGCACTCTATGGCCAGCGGCGCGCTGCGGCCTTCCTGGGGCACATCGACCTTTACGTTCTTCTGAAAATCGACTTTCTTAAGCCGGGGTTCAGCCTGGAATCCTTCAGCCTTGATCCGCATATCACCTTTTTCCAGCCAGACATCGTCCTGGCTGGCGATAACACTGGCATCGTTCTTCCAGGACAGCGATTCGGTATAAAGAACAGAACCGTCCTCGCCTTTCAGCCGCACGTTATCCTTTAAATATGTATCCAGTCCCGGTTTGTTCATCGTGCCGTGATCGGCACTGATATCGACTTTCTGATCTTTTCCGTAATAGGTGGCATTCATGTCGTTTATCTCGACACGACTTTCGTAAACCTGCGCTTCCCTGCCTTTAAGTTCCCATCCTTTGGAACCGTCTTCCTGATAATTGGAAAGATAAAAATCACGCACCGTCTGCTGGGCGAAACCAGGGCCGGCCGCCGAAACAAAAAAAATCAGAAACACTGCGTATATATATTTGAAAAACATATAACTATACCAGACTCTGACAGAAAGTCAATGCCCTCATCAGCAGACGAATAGCCGGAAAACGGTTCAAGATCCGGACGGCCTAATGCACCATTATTTTCTGATAAATGCGGTTCATGGCATCGATCTCCCGGAACACCGGTTTGGCTTCCGTTACCAGGGTCTCGGTGTTCCCGATGACAAAATACCCCTCAGGCCGCAGTGAACGGTAAAATTTGTCCACAATCCTTTCCTGGAGCGGTTTGGTAAAATATATGAATACATTGCGACAGAGTATGATATGCGGATCTTCGATGGTCTTATCGGAAATAAGGTTCAAGGTACCGAACTCGATCATCTTTTTTACCCGCGCCTGAACCCGCCATAATTCGCCGCAGACATCGAAGTATTTCTCGAGATCTATGACAAAAAGATCTTTGGTCAGATATTTCATGGCTTTGGTCATATCATAAGCCGCATATTCTCCTTTACGGGCCTTCTCCAGACTCTGGCGGTCGATATCAGTGGCAATTATCTTGAACGGCACCCGGATATCGTCAAGTTCCAGGGCCAGGATCGCCAGAGAGTACGGCTCCTGCCCCTGAGCACAGCCGGCACTCCATATGCGCACCGGCTCGTTTTTCTCATTACACTCCCGGATCACGCTCTTCAATATGGTCTTGATACCCCGCCACACCGGAGGATCGCGGAAAAAAGAAGAGACATTGATCGTGAACACATCGTAAAGCGCGGCATACTCTTCGGGCTTGCGGGCCAGTACTTCCAGATATTCGGCATAGGATCGAACATTATTGGCGTGAAGACGGGGAGCAATGCGGCGTTTGAGGATATTACGGTGATACTGAGTGAAATCGACTCCCCGGTCAGCCCTGATCTTTTCCAGAAGCATATCAAACTCCTCTTCCCGGTTTTCTTCCGCGGCATGGGGAAGGTTGCGGCTGACCCGGTCGATTGTCCGGTTGACCTCGGTAAAGATATCCTTGAATTTTTCTTTAGCGACCTTCTGAGATATCTCGTTATACTTCGGATCGTCAGTATCCACATAGCGGGGCGGGAAAAAAGCCAGAAGGTGGACCATCATCGCTGCCCGGCATTTTTCGCAGGTGCAGATATCGAAGCGCAGCGACAGACTGCGTTCGAGAAAATTTTTCAATATCTCTTCAAAAATATTCTTTTTAAACCCCATAGAGATAAATACTTGTCTCCTAATGCCACCCCCTGACAAAGGATAAATATTATATCATATACTTTTTAAAACCGCACCGGTATATTTGCTTTTTTGCCGAAGACATCCCTTCCCCTTTGCTTTTCGCCGCTGGAAGCAGGGATCCCGCTTGGCCAAAAAGGCGAGGCGGTTCTGGCAGTCCATCGCTTATTCTGGTCAGGGGAAAGTATAGGAAGTAAGCTCGAACGTTACTTTTTGCTTGGGAATGATGGTCTGGTTTCTGGACACTCTGATACTGCGCACTGATACCAGACGTTCCAGAGACGAGATATCTTCAAGAAATCCCAGCAACTGCCGAAAATCGCATTCGCAGGTCATACTGAATTCCAGAGGATTTATTTCCCCTGAGGCGGCCGAAGGCGAAGCAGGAGCGGCGAAAGGGGAGCCGGCCGCTACTGCCGGAGAAGAGGTGATCTGGCTCTGGCCGGAAGCCGTACGGTCCGGGCATATAAAGGAAACATTGACCAGCCTTCTCTGGCGGGCCAGCACGGTAAGCTCTTTTATCGTCGCCAGAGGCTGGGTTTCGTGAAAAGGAATTTTTTTAGACAATAACCCGGAATCTCTGCGGATCTCTTCCAGAGTCCGGGAAAGCTGCATGGCTTCCTGTTTATAGCTGGCAGCCTCGGCGACCTGTTGCCGTTTCAGGCGAACATCGCTGCTGTACTTATCGTGCTTCTGAAAGGCCAGAAAGAATAAAACTGCCAGGACAATGACGACCAGGCACAGCAGGCAGAATAAAAACTTGAATATCTTCATTCGGATATCACCACTTCCGCTTTGATACTGAAAAAACGGTCGCGTTTTTCGGTCAAAGAAACATCTTTTTCGCTTTTAAACACCGGGGATATTTCTTCCAGTTCCGGATATACCAGTTCCACGTTTCTGAATTTACCGCTTTTTTCCAGAGCCTGTTTGAAATCCAGGGCATAAGCGCAGGTCGATTCATAATCGGCATGACTATACGCTTTAATGGTCACTCCCGGCAGGGAAGTCTGGCTCTGGGGCGAAGTTACCGCAGGCTGAGGCGCCGAGAACCTGCCGGTCGGGGAAGCCCCCCCCTGTCCGGCTGCTGCCGAAACGGCATTGCCCATGTCCATCTCCTCGATCACCACTTCTTCGGGAATACTGTCGGCTACTGCCGCCAGTAAAGGGGGCATATAGATAATACTGCCGGATACTTTTTCCACCATCGATTTCTTCTGCTGTAATTCCCGCTGCTCCTGCTTGAAGCGATTAAGATCTTCGATGATCCGCTGAGCCCTGGTCATCTCGAATTCCAGCCAGGAAGCCTCTCTCTGGTAAACGCCGATATTGACCAGCAGAGTTATCCAGCCTAAAAAAAGTGCTGCCGAAATGATCACCCCGGCGATCAATGCCGTCACCTGGGCCCTGAGCGTTGCTTCTTTCTTTTTCAATGCCAGGGGAAGGAAATTTATTATCGTTTTTGCTTTGACCGAATGAAGATAATAGGCCAGAGAAAAAGCCGGAGTCAGCGCCAATTGGTTTTCTGTCACATATAACTCGTTTTCTCCGGAAATATGTATGCCCAGTGACTTTAACGGCACTCCCTCGACATGAACACCGCTCAATTTTTTCATCAAAGCCGAAGTCATGCCTTTAATCTGCGCGCCGCCTCCGTAAAAAAACATCTTTTCGACCCGGCGGCCCTGCGATTGATCTTTATAAAAAATCAGAGTCCTGCGTATCTCATGGACTACACGTTCGATCTCGGTATCCCAGCACATGCGCAGCTCAATAAGGTTCACTTGTTCGGCGCCGGATGTATCGGCTGAACTTTCGTATTTCTGGCGCATTATCTCTTCCGCGACCTTGACTTTATCGCTGAAATCGAAATCCACTTCCGGCACCCCTGCTTTATCGATTATGGCCATTGTCTGTTCGCTTGTCCTGGCCAGAGTAGAACCGATATGGCCGATAATATCCTTCAGCCCGAACTTGACGCTGCGGGAAAGATAGACCTTGTCTTCCCGCACAATACTGATGCTCAGAGTTTCGTAACCGATATTGGCAAAAAGGGTATCCTTTTTCAGATCATTTTTTTCCTGTGGAAGAAGAAAAGGCACTGTGCAATAACTGGGAGTGATCAATTCCGGATAAACATCCCCGAACTGGGAAAAAAGTCCCAGTATTTCGTCGACATGTTTTTTTTCGCTTTTGGCCACCATTACTTCATAACGGGGTATTTTGGTGGCTGTGCTCTCGCCCAGGATCATGTATTCAAAAATACTGTCCGGACCCGGTACCGGTACCATCTTGCGTTTGGCCTCGGCGCATACCGCTGTCTCTATCTCTTTCTGATTGCGGAATTTAGGCAGATTGACCAGAAGCATACTGACCAGCGAAGCAGAAAAATTAACTGCCAGCCGCGAATTTCTGATAACCGGCAAAGAAATCTGTTCGGTAAGCAGGCGGGCAAAAGCCTCCCGGTCAAAGGAAAAATTTTCCGGATCAGTAAGGGGAACCGGAAAACTGAAGGCCTGTTTTATCAAAAGCCTTTTCCCCTGTTCAAAACGCACCACTTTTACAAAGCGGGTGCCTATATCGATGCCGATTAACGAACGCATAGTATCAACCCCCTACCTGCGAAATAAGACTGAACAGCGGCAGAAAGATAGACATGGCAATGCCCCCTACCACAAGTCCCATTATAACAATCATGATCGGTTCAAACAAAGCAAATATTCGTTTCACTGTAGAAGTGACCTCTTTATCGTAGAATTCGGCCACCTTTTCCAGTGTATTGCCCAGAGCACCTGACTGTTCTCCCACATTGATCATGCGTATCACCAGGGGCGGGAATTCGCCGGTCATCTGCAAAGAGCTGGCCAGCTTCTCTCCTACATTGACCGACTCTTTGGCCCGGGCGATAGCCTGTTCGATACGGGCATTGCCGGTGGTATCCTTGGCAATATCCAGGGTAGTAAGCAGGTTAAGGCCGGTTTTGAAACAAAGCACAAAAGTATGGGTAAAACGGGAAAGGGCGATCTTTTTTATCAGCTCTCCGAAGATCGGCAAGCGCAGTTTGACGCTGTCGATCTGGTAACGGCCTTTTTCCGTGTTATTGTAGAATTTAAGTCCGATACCCGAACCGACAGCCGCAACGATCATCAGAAGAAAATAGCGGCGCACGGCCTGGCTCACGCCGAGAACTATCTGAGTAGGCACCGGAAGGGCCACGCCCATTTCCTCGAACATCGGTTCGAAGATCGGGATAACTTTGACCACCAGAAGTAATACCACGCCGATCATGACCGCGAACAGGATCACCGGATAAATAGAACTTTCTTTTATCTTGGCCATCAGTTCCTGCTGCCATTCCAGCAGATGAGCCACATCCTGCAGCACTCTCGACAATTTACCGGTCGACTCGCCGGCTCCCACGATCGACACATAAAGTTTGGAAAAAGTCTGGGGGTGCATGGACAGAGCTTCTTTGAGAGTACTGCCGCTCTCGATACGGAAACGGATATCGTCGATCATATACTGTATTTTTTCATTCTCTGCTTCCTGGGCCAGTTCCCGCAATCCTTCGAGAAGCGGCATCCCGGCATCGACCAGAGTGGAAAGCTGAATAGTGAAATTAAGCACCTCCGCCGCGTTTATCTTGACTGCCTTTTTTTTCCTGGGCCCGCTGTCTGCCGACACTTCTTTAAAGGAAGTAAGAAAATATCCGGAATTGGCCAGGCGGTTGGCCAGATCGATCTCGTCGGCAGCCATCTGGGTGCCGCGCATGATCTTGCCTTTTTCATCCCGGGCCGTATAATTGAAATTTTTCATTTTCTCTTTTCCTTTTTTATTTGAACTGCATTCGCCCTATCTCTATATTTCCTTCCAGGACCAGGGCTTGACCGCTCCCTGCTCATTGTCATCTTCACCGATCGGAGCAGCGATATCTTCAATCCCTTCGACTATTACTTCGATCTGGCGGACCGCATACACCTGAGAGGTGTCGTCTTTATTGACCACTTGTCCTTCCCCGGTCAAAGTTCGTTCAGTACTCCCCCCTCCCGGGTTAACAATGGTGTAGCGGTATCGATAAATAAAATTACCCGCGCTATCCATATCCTGCCAGGCGCTGGTCGTCGACCCGAATCCCCAGTGCCCGTAAAGCGCTTCGATCTTGGCTCTCTCAATACCGGCCTGGGCCAGGTAAAAAGCAGCCATGCCCTGCTGCTGCAGTGGTACGATACGGCTTTCGGTCTGAAAGAGGCGGGCAGCACCGGCCGATAAAATGCCTGCTACAAAAAGCAAAAGCAGCACGACCAGTAAGGCCTGGGCTTTGCGCCAGGGATCTGTATTCTTATATCTTTTCATGCTCAATGGTTCCTGGCCCTGAACTTGGTGACCAGCTCATAACCGCGGTTCCGGGCATCGTCGCTCTGGTCAGGGAACTGACGCAATACGACCCGAACCTTGACCAGCCCGCTATTTTGCGAAAACATTTCATAAGCATTATCCTCTTCATCAGTATAAGCCACCTGCCTTGCTGCTTCATGGCTGGCGACACGATCCGCGGCATTTTCCCGCAGATCACAGTATACGACATGGTCTTCTCCCGGGGTCTCATCGCCCCGCCAGTACCATATGGTATCGTCGCCCGGCTCATAGCTGTAAGTCCCGCCTATGTCGATATGGAGACCGATACGGCGGTTATTGTCGACAGTGACCGTGCTTTTCCGGGAATGGCATATATCGCTGCCGAGCCTGGCCAAAAACCAGCGGCCGTTATCGAGAAGAGAAGCAGTATGCTGTTGTTTGCGCCAGGCATCCTGTACCGACATAAAGGAGCGTGAAGCAGCAATGATCACCAGGGAAAACACAGCCAGGACCACAGTCACCTCTATCAGGGTAAATGTCCGGGCCTGCGCTGCTCTCTTCTTTTCTCTTTTTCTGATCATCAATAATCCGCTTTCAATGTATTCAGGACCACGCTCTGATTTGTGTCCTGGCTTGTCCAGGAGACATCGACAGTTATTTTTTTAAGTTTGCTGCCGTACGTCAGATAATCTTCGATATCCAGGGTGCAGGTATATTCGACCCCGTTGATCGTTACCGGGTCGCCGCTATTCGGCGCAAAATCAGGATAGACTTCATGGGCCACGTCGGAATCAGTTACATTGCCTTTTGCGCTGATCACGGCCCAGTCGGAAAACTGCTCGGCAATCCCCTGGGCCAGGGCCGAGGCAGCGGTTTTTTCCTTGGAACGACGCAATACCTTGAACCCTTCGTTGAAAACCCGTATCAGACTTCCCAGAACCAGTCCGAGCAAAGCAATAGCCAGAACCATTTCCAGAAGAGTAAAAGTGCTTTTCCTTTTTCCCATGATCATTTATTTTTTACCACTGCGCTACGGTCACGGCAGCGGTCGATTCGAACACCGAGACCCGCCAGCCGTTTGTGCCTCCCGGCTCAGAGGAAAAATCTATATCCAGCCTGCCGCTGCCGTCATAATCGGCACTGCCTCCTTCGGCCACGGCTCCTTCATGTGTTTTGAACTCCAGTTCAAAATCACTGCCCGGACTTACGATCGGCGAGCGCAGAAAACTGTGCTGGACTATGTCAGTAGAAGAACAATCCCCTTTATGGACATCGGCAAAAAACTTTCCCGAATCCGTATAAAACCGGACACAATAATCGCTGTTCTGGGTAAAAGCCAGGGTCCTGGCCCAGCATAGATCGAATGCGACCTTGCGCGCCGTGACCTGAGTCTGGCGGGAAGGAATGACAGAGATGCTCACCAGCGAAACCCCGGCCAGAAGACTGATGATCGCCAGCACCGATACAAGTTCGACCAGCGAAAAAGAATTTCGCCCCGGCATTTCCCCCGACAATCCTGCCTTTCTTTTTTTATCCGGCATAAAGAAATCCTAACCTATAGCAGCATGCCTGTCCAGCGGTTTATTCGGCGCACATGGCACAGGGTTTTTTTTCTCCGGCCGGCGGCTGAAACAAAATGCTCTTCACCCTGTCCTGTTCCCGGACATAATAATACCCCTGGACAACGGATGGTTCAGGCAGCCCCCCAACCACCCCCTGTTCCCCCAGCTCTTTTAGGTCGCGCGGCGGTCGGCCCAGGCGCCTTTTGAACTCAGCGGTCTTTCCTTCCAGAAAAACGATATCTTTTAACCAGGCCAGTTTGATCTTTATCCATTTTTTCTGCCGCAAATCGCGGGTCGCATACTGCAGTCCTTCCAGGTACCGCACTCCCATTTCCGGTTTGCCGGCCTGATAAAAAAGCATGGCCTGATTGCTTTTCAAAAAAGAAGGTGCCCCGGGCAAAAGCGAAGCCTGACGGTAATATCCGGCCGCCTCAAGATGTTCGCCGAGAAGATAATGATTGAACCCTATCCAGTACAAAAGGCGCCAGTCACGGGCGTTCAGATAACGGTAACGGGATATGAACTCGATGCCCCGGCGCAGAGAGCTCTCGTCATCGCCGACTGCCAGACCGGCGAAAAAATAACTTTCGCTCAGAGAGGGATCAAGGACCAGGGCCCGGGCAAAAAGTTCCTGGATAAAAGAAAGTTTCTCAGCAGGATCTTCATCAATACCGGAAAGGGCAAGTATGCCGCGGATATAAAAAAAATCGGCGACACAGCTTTGTAAAGATCCGGGCAGCAGCCTGAAATAACCGGCCGGCAGGAGAAAATAACCGCTGGCCGAAGCCTGAGGAGCGATTGTCGAAAGACAAAAAGAGAAACCGGCAACCGCAACCGCCGCCAGAACCAAAAGAATTATCAGACGTCTTTTTTTTGAAATAGAAATACTGTTATCGACCATATCCATACTATATAACAAACCGAGTATCCGGTAATTGCCCAGAAATAAGGCAGGGAAAATCCGCGATTGGCAGCCCGCAGCAGATCCATCCTGGGTAAAAACCAGGACAGGACCTGCACTGCCGCTTTCTGCAGGCCGCTGCCGTGAAAAAACACGATCTGGCTGGCAGCCATCACTCCTTCGCCGGCAATATAGATAAAAAGCACGGCAAAAATAGCCGTGACCGGAGAAGAAAAAAATACGGAACAGAGACAGATGAGCGAGACAACCAGACAGATCTTCAGCCAGAGAGGGTAAAAGGCAGTTAAAAACAACGGGTCAAAAGCCTCATAGAGCCAGAGCAGCAGCGAGCTGAGCAAAGCGCCGAGCAGGATATAGACAAAAGAAAGTACCATATAACTTAACATTTTACCGCTGATATAGGCAGTACGGGAGAAAAGAGAAAGATAGACATCGGTGATCCGGGTATCTTTTTCCCGGAAAAAACTCCAGGCGATACTGACGATCACCAGCAAAATCGCCGTGTATTCGATGCCGGCCAGGGCCATGCTGCGTAAAACTTCGGCCGAATGTCCCACTGATAACAGGGAAAAAAAAGCGGCGGCAGCTATGAACAGGATAAAGAAAAAAACGATCCCCAGAAAAAAACGGTCGCGGATGGCCTGGCGGGAGTTCAATTGGATAAAGGCTTTTATCTGCCTGATCATGATCTTATCTCTTGTAAAAAGGCCTGGTCAAGGCTCTGGGCCGAATGACGTTTCAGCAGTTCGTTTACCGGCCCGGTATAGCCGATGCGGCCTTGATTAAGGATCGCAACCCTGGTACAGATCTGTTCCATCTGCGCAAGGATATGGGAAGAAAAAAATATTGTCCGGCCTTCCCGGTTCAGGCCGCGTAAAAGATCGAGGATATGTTTCTGGCCCAGGGGATCGAGCCCGAGGGTCGGCTCGTCAAGGATAAGCACTTCCGGTGATTTAAGCAAAGCCGCGGCAATGCCCAGACGCTGAACCATTCCCCGGGAATAGGTGCGGATAAAAGCGTGTCTGGCTTTTTCCAGTCCCACCCTGTCCAGTAAAGCGTCGACATCCCGGACAGCTTTGCCCATGCCCCGGCTTAAAGCGCTGAGCAGTTCCCGGCCTTTGAGGTTGCCGGGCGGAGAAAAATTCTCGGGAAGAAAACCGAAATCACGATGCACGTCACTGACCTTCAATACCGCGCCGCGAAAATTAAAACTCCCCTGGTCAGCTGACGACAACTGAAGAAGGCAGCGGATAAGTGTGGTCTTACCGGCTCCGTTGACCCCCAGCAGACCGACGATCTCTCCCTTGCCTATGGAAAGATCGATGCCCTGCAATACAGGAAGAGCACCGAATTTTTTCGTGATGTTGCCGATCTTGATCAGCTCTGCCATAGAATCTGATTTTTTAAAACAAAAGATGCCTGTTCTTGGTCAAGGACAGGCACCTTTAAAATTATGTTCTTTTCACTTTTTACCGTACACTATTCGGCAACAAGATAACGCATAGTTGTCCCGGTTAAACGCACGCTGCCCGCAGTAGCCGCGCTGGCCGCAGGATCGGCATCGATCTGAGCATCGATCTTGGAGAACTGGGCGCTGCTTATGGAAGTTACTGAAATATACTGCTCCACTCCGGCGTCTGCATCAAAGGCCGCATCGCTCTGCCAGCTGTAATCACCGCCCCAGGCTGTTTTGGCCGGCCATTTTTCCAGATAAGGCCCGTCCCAGCCGGTCACGGCAGCACCGCCGGTACCATTGGTCATGAAAAGATTGGGGCTGGTAGTCTCGGTCGTCCCGTCAGCAGGCCAGGAACCGGTATCCGCATAATAAGACATAGATGCTGTCTTCAAGGCGCGCAGATCAGAGATCGTTGCCGAGATCTTTCCTTTCTCAATAGCTTTAAAGGCGTTGGGCGCGATGATCGCCGCCAGGATGGCGATAATAGCGATGACCACGATCAATTCGATGAGAGTGAACCCCTTTTTCATATGTGCCTCCTTTCTTGAGAACAATTTTCCAAGGAATACTTAACAAATTATACCACTTTCATTTTTTATGAACAAGAAAAATCTCTTCGCCATTTTGATATTTTCCCGGTCCGGTTTAATTGCCGGCCCCGACATAATAAAACCTGATCGACAATCAGGCTATTCGCCCTGGATCAAAATAAACCCCATGTTGGTCGTCTGCCAGACCTGTACTCTTCCGGTACTGAGATTAGCGTCGTCGAGATCTGCATCTATTCTTTCCCGCGCTGTCTGGGGGATGCGCCGGTTGGCATTATCCCGGCCATTATCGATCCAGAGCACATGTTCGAAATTTATCCCGTCCCCGTTCTGATCTCCGTTATTATAATCCCACCAGTAATGTCCTCCCCAGGGATTTAAAGCCCATTTTTCCAGGTAAGGTCCGTCCCAGCCGCTGATCGGAGACTCGTCAGGCTCTTGCACAAAACCTTCTCCTTCTTCAGCGCCGGCCAGAGGATCGTTAAGCGCGTCGTCGATCCAGTTGCTTCCCGGCCATAATCCGGTATCGGAATACATGGCATAGGCCGCGGTCTTGATAGCCTTGCAATCCGAAGTGACCCTGGCGATCTTTGATTTTTCTATGGCTTTAAAGGCATTAGGCGCGATAATCGCCGCCAGGATGGCGATGATGGCAATGACCACGATCAGTTCGATAAGGGTAAAAGCAATATTACTTTTACGCATGCTAAAAAGCCGTGATCTGCACGATCACATGATCGCTGGGAGTTGCCGCGGTAGCCGCAGTGCATACTGTATTGCCGACACAATGCATATCAGTCCCCTCTTCCTGCAGCCGCACTTCATAAGCAGAAGGAACGGCCGTGCCTGCCGGATAGGTCGGATATTTGGGCCGCACGCTGACATAGGTGCCGGGCGGCAATCCCCAGCCTCCTCCCGGCCAGAACTCCCAGTCATAACTACCTGCCCAGGGGGAAGGCGGAAATCTTTTCTCCAGATAAGGGCCGTCCCAGCTGGCCTGGACCATAGCTTCATACTGAGCATTGCCTGGCCCGCCATAGGGAAGATAGGCATCGTAACTGCCGCATTGACGGTCACGGAAAGCGTCCCAGGCAGTAAACCCGGGGTCATCGTCAGGACAGACATCCGGCGGCCAGAGACCTACATCAGCGTAATAGGCAAGGGCCGCGGTCTTGATAGCCCTGGTATCGGACTGGACCCTGGCCACTTTCGATTTTTCTATGGCTTTAAAGGCATTGGGCGCGATGATCGCCGCCAGGATGGCAATGATGGCGATGACCACGATCAGTTCGATAAGAGTAAAACTTTTACCAGGCGTCATAGACAAAGACCCACATCGTGTCATTGCCGCTGCAATAGCACCAGTTGGTCGAACCGCCGTATGAACAAACCCGGAAATCGCCGCTACGGCAATCGCCGTCATCGACCATGGAATCAAGCTTTTCTTTTGTCGCTAAAGCCAGGCCGCAGCTCGAACCGCCTCCCGAATAACAGGCGTCTTCGAACTCAAGCCAGATCTCCCGGGCGGCATTTCCCGTGCAGTTATCAGACTGGACCACATAAGTGCCCTGCCAGGGTGTCTTTCCTTTCAGTTTTTCCACATAAGGACCATCCCAGCCGGCCAGACCAGTATCGCGGATCAAAGCATTGTACTGGTCCAGGCGTACATACCTCTGCCCGGCACCGGGAGCAAGACCCCATTGGCCGGTATCGCTGTATAAGGAGTAAAGAGCTGTCTTATAGGATTTGAAATCGCCGACTGCTTCGGACATCTTGGCTTTTTCAATGGCCTTGAAAGCATTGGGCGCGATGATCGCTGCCAGGATGGCAATGATAGCGATAACCACGATCAGTTCGATGAGCGTAAAAGAACACTTTGTTTGGAACGGCATCAGACACCCTCCCTTCTTCCGGGCGATTTATCAGTAAATATTGTGGACCATTATCCAGTGGACATCAGAACCGCCCTGAAATTCTCCTGTGGCCAGGTTTCCGTTATCGACCGTGTCATCGATCCGCAAAGCCGAATCGCGGGGCATGGGACAGGCTCCGTTCCCGCCGTCCGCAGGATTATAACAGGTGTCCTCGAACTCCAGCCCCAGGTTAGTACTGGAGAAAGGGGCCCAGGTACAGCCGCCGCAAACCGCGTAAGACCCTTTCCAGGGAGTCTTTCCCTTGACCCTTTCCAGATAAGGCCCGTCCCAGCCGGCATAATTATTACTGTTCTGCACCAGATCGTGCACCCGGTAGCGTGAGGAATAGGGATTTTCCCCCAGAAAGATATACGCACCTTGATGATGATCACTGATCCAGTGCCCGGTATCGCCGTAAAGAGAGAAAATAGCCGTTTTAAAGGTCTTGAAATCGCCTATGGCCTCGGAGCGTTTGGCTTTTTCAATAGCCTTGAAAGCATTGGGCGCGATGATCGCTGCCAGAATGGCAATAATGGCAATGACTACGATCAGTTCGATCAAAGTAAAAGAATACTTTTTCATCTGGTACCCCCTTTCACTGCCGCGGCAATAGCTGAACAGAATATTTTTATCCGCTGGACTGGGTGACCCGCAAGACTTCTTCCGGAGTGGTCACTTTATCCAGCAGCTTTTCTATAGCCGTCATCCGCAGAGTTTTCAGGCCCTCTTCCAGGGCCGTTTCCCTTATTTCATCTGCCGAAACATTTTTTATGATCTTAGATTCTAAGCGGGGTGAGACTCTTAATATCTCATAAATGGCGACACGCCCTTTATATCCGGAATTGTTGCACAGATCGCAGCCTTTACCGCGGACGAATTTGATATCACTGCCGATCCTATCTTTGAGACCGAGCGAAGTAAGCATATCCGCTGTGGGAGCATATTCTTCTTTGCAGCGCGGACAGACACGTCGTACCAGACGCTGGGCCAGTATTCCCAGCACAGCGCTGGACACCAGAAACGGTTCCACCCCCATTTCCACCAGGCGGGTAAAAGCTGAAGGAGAATCATTGGTATGCAAAGTGGAAAAAACCATATGACCGGTCAAGGCGGCCTGTACAGCTATCTCCGCTGTTTCCAGATCGCGGATCTCGCCGACCATGATCACGTCAGGGTCCTGGCGCAGAAAAGAACGCAAAGCCGAAGCAAAGGTCAGACCGGCTTTGACATTGACGTGGACCTGACGGATACCGGGAAACTGATATTCTACCGGATCTTCAACCGTCATTATATTGATATCCTCACGATTGATCTTTTTAAGGGCCGAATAAAGGGTGGTTGTCTTTCCGCTGCCGGTAGGTCCGGTCACCAGGACTATGCCGTAAGGCTGTTCGATCAATTCAGAAAAAATTTCCAGTTCCCGGGGAGAAAAACCAAGCTGCTCCAGGCCCAGAGTTATACTGCTTTTATCCAGAATACGCAAAACCACGTTTTCGCCGTGTACCGTAGGGCAGGTCGAAACACGAAAATCGATATCTTTATTCCCTACCCGCATGATTATCCTGCCGTCCTGCGGCACCCGTTTTTCGGCAATATCGAGATTGGCCATTATCTTGAACCGGGAAAGGACTGCACTCTGCAGGTCCTTGGGGATCATGGTATGTTTATGAAGCATACCGTCGATGCGGTAACGCACATTGACCAGCTGTTCTTCGGGTTCGACATGGATATCCGAAGCATTGACCTGTACCGCCTCTTCGATCACTTTGTTGACCAGTTTTACTATGGGAGCATCTTCGCCGGTCTTTTCTCCTTCACTCAGCTTATCCCGGTCTATGGTCGAAGCTATGTCCATTACGGTCTCGCTTGACCCGTAATATTTATCCTGGGCCTTGCGGATAGCCAGCTCGTCGGCCCAGACCGGCTCGATACCGCAGCCGGTGATTCTGGTCAGCTCGTCAATGACAAAAAGATTGGTAGGGTTGGTCATGGCCACGGTGATTATACCGTTGACCTCGAATACCGGCATGAGCTGATATTTAAGGGCGATGTCCAGAGAGATCAGTTTTACTACTTCCGGCGAGATGACATAGTTGGCCAGATCGAAAGTACTTACTCCGGCCTGGGTCCCCAGCGCTTTATGTATATCGTTATTGGTCACATAGCCCTTGCGGATGAGTATCTTACCTAATTTTTCGCCGGTGGCCCTCTGTTCATCGAGCGCTTCTTTAAGCTGCTGCGGGCTGATAAACCCGTGTTCGACCAGGATCTCGCCTATCCGTTTTGTTTTATTACTGTTATGCGGTGAACTGTTTTCCATAATTCAGATATGTATTGCTAAAAAATCACTTTTTCCGGCTGTCAGGAAGGATCTCTATATTTTCTTTCAGAAAACGCTGTTTGCTGCTCAGCTCATCGATATCCCGGTCAAGCCTGTCGATCTCGACCCCTATATCGTCCGGAGCAGGCGGAAGAACGATCTCTTCAGCGAAGTCATCCTCAAAACTGCGCGCCGAATAGGTGATCTCGTCGATCGGATAACGGCGGGATATATTATCTTTGCTGATTTCGTTCTGCATTCTCTGCACTGCATTGGGATCGATTATGACCGGAGAAACAAAAATAAGCAGTTCGGTCTTTTGCGTAGTCCTGATCTTCTGGCGGAAAAAATTACCCAGCATCGGGACATCACCCAGGAAAGGCACTTTCAGCTCTCCGTCGTTTCCTTTATCCCGTATCAATCCGCCGATCACCAGTGTTTCGCCGGCATTTACCGTCACTTTGGTCTGGGCAATGCGCACATCGGTTTCCGGCAATTCCGGCGAGCTCCCGGCTCCGGCCGGACCCAGCACCTCCCGGAAACGGATTATCTCCTTGACCTGGGGTATCAAAACCATGGTTATCGATCCGTCCGGATTTATCAACGGCGTCACCTCCAGGCTTACCCCTTCGTCAGCATAACTGTAACTATAGGTATAGGTAGTGGTCGTGCCGCTCTCGGTCTCTTCGTCTTCTTTTTCGATCTCTTCCAGATAGGGTATGGTCTTTACCACATCGATTTTGGCCCGGCGGTTATTAGTGGTGGTTATTTTAGGTGCCGAAATTATATCGGTCTTGAGCTCAGTGGCCAGGGCCTGAAGAACTATATCCATATTACCTTTATATATACCCAGAGTAAAAGGATTCTGAGCCGAACCGGTGATCGGTTCATATTTCGGCTGCTGAAAAGGGATGGCCTGCCACAACCCCTGCTGAGTAGCGCCGGCAGCATCAGTGCCATAGACCCGCCAGTCGCCTCCCAGCCTTCCCCCATCGGTAAATGCGGCCCAGTTGACGCCAAAGGCGTGTTCGCCTTCCAGTTTCACTTCCACGATACGGGCTTCGATCAACACCTGTTTAGAAGGCGTATCGATCATTTTCAGATATTCTTCGATCATGGCGATATTGGGCGCCTGATCGACCACGATAAACGAATTGGTCTCCACGTCCGGTATCAATTTGCCGGTCGAGGAAAGCAGGTCGATGATCGCCGCGCCGCTGCCGGAAGAACCTGAACCAGACCCGGTGCTGCTCAGGCTCTGGGCCTGTAATGCGCCGCAATGCCAGGACATAGCTGCCAGAACCATGAAAAGACGAAAAAACATTTGTCGCCCCTTATTCATTATCATCCGCCGCTCCCGCCTTCATCGGACTTTTCCCTGATCTCCTTGATCTCATCCCTTTCAGCTTTACGTTCTTCTCTCTGTTTTTCCCTTTCACTGCGTTCCCGGTCGATAAGATCGGAAAAAAGATCCTTTACTGAGATATACTGGAGATTGAAAACTTTCGTGCTCATTTTTTTATCCACTGAATCGATATAAGCGCTGATCTTTTCCACATAAGGAGGGTAGTCGATGACCACCAGGGAATTGGTCTGGGACCCGTTCAGTATTTTCCCGTCCCCGGAAAGCAGATCATAGATAGTATTCTGAGACGCCGTGCCGGTCATGGGAACTGCGGAAACAGCCGGGGCCGCGGCAACTGCTGCACCCGGACCTGTCGTTCCCGCGGCAGTGGCCGCGGTTGAAGCAGAAGCAGTGCCGGCAGAACCTTTCTGGCCCAGAAGATCTTCGACATTGATATAGTTAAGAACAAAGGTTTTGGTGATCAGATTGGGTTTGACCACGATCACCCGTCCTTTTTTCTCTAACCGCAGATTATTTATATCGGCAAGTATTTCCAGCGCTTCTTCCAGGGCGATGGAAGTAAAGCTGGCTGTAACCGTTCCCGACACCGTACCGTCAACCAGTATATTCAGATCATAATCATGGGCCAGTACCCGGAAAATATCGTTTATCCCGGCATCTTTCAGTTCAATGGAAAATAATGACGGGTCTTTTTCCGAAGCTTTTATTTCCAGCACCGGCACTGGTTCAGGAGCTGAACTGACGACTGCCGCTGTTACCGGCTGAGCCGGCAACTGCGGCTGTACTGCCTGTCCGTATCCCCGGGGCCCGGCAATGACGCACAGCGCCATTATTATAAAAATGATACCCAGTTTCATTTTTTTTCTAAATACACTACGTACTCACCCTGAAGATCGCTCAAGACCACTTCTTCATCGGCGATCGCGATCACTTTCCTGCCGTTTACCGTATCTCCCTGCCTTACTATTTTACCTTCGATTATCGCATAAGCATTGGCATCCGAAAGAAAGATCGCCGAAAGCAGGATGTCGTCAAGTACCTGTCGGCTGTCTTTATTCTCATTTTCGGCAAGAGAAAGAAAAGGATTACGCAAAACATCTTTGCCATCCGGCTGTCCTGAACCGGACTGAACATCGGCAGCCAGCCCGGCCGGCAACAGACCGCAGGCAATGATCAAAACGCTGCCCAGTAGAATTATCGGGTATCCCCCTCGGAAACCGCTCATACTCTGCCCATTATCTCCTTTAACCGCAAAACATCCTTGTCAGTGTATTCGCGCCATTTGTTGACCCGATTGCGCTTCGGCTTGGGGAAAACCCCCCTCTTTTCGTAGCGGACCAGGGTCTGTTTGGAGATACCCAAATTCTTGGCCACTTCCTGGGCACTTAAATATTTTGTAGCCATAGGTGATGTTTTTTAATGTATTTGCCTGTATTTGTAACTACTTGATACCCCTTAATACTATTAAAACGCATTGAAGGCAAAAAAGCAAACTGTTTTTAAAAAAAATTTAAAAGGGAAGATCGGAAAAAATCGCAGAAAAACCGGCCAGTATGGGGGAATCAGGCCTTTTTCCGGCAATAAGCCTTGTAATTAGCCTTGATTTCTGCCAGACAGTCACTGCCGAATTTGTCCAGGAACGCTTTACAGAGCACTATCGCCAGCATATGTTCGGCAACCACAGCACAGGCCGGAACAGCGCAGACATCAGAACGGACTGCCGGAGCCTGGGCTTTTTTGCCGGTTTTCAAATGTACAGAATCCAGACCGGCCGCAAGAGTGGCAATCGGTTTCATTGCCAGTCGCACCACTACCGGCTGGCCATTGGACATGCCGCCTTCGATGCCCCCGGCATTATTGGTGCGGCGCACAATCTTCCGGCCCGGCGCGCCGTAAATAGCATCATGCATAAGTGACCCGCGATGGCCGGCGTATTCAAACCCCGCCCCTATTTCTACACCCTTTACTGCCGGAATGCTCATCATTGCCGCAGCAATACGGGCATCAAGGCGCTGGTCATAATGCATGCAGCTGCCCAGACCGGCAGGGACTTTCTGGGCCCACACCTCTATTATCCCGCCCAGAGTATCGCCGCAACCGGCAGCTTTATCTATCTGGGAAATCATCTTTTTTTCTGCCCGGGGATCAAGACAGCAGAGCAGCGATGAACGGCGTTTTGCCCTGATCTGGTTCACCGAGCCCGGCCGTACTTCTGCCCTGACCGGACCGATAGAGATCACATGGCCGGCGATCGCGATACCCAGGTCGGCCAGAAACTGCGAACAGACACTGCCAACGCATACCCTGGCCACGGTCTCCCGGGCCGAAGAACGTTCCAGGATATTGCGCATATCCGTTTCTTTATATTTCAAAGCGCCGGCCAGATCGGCATGAGCCGGCCGGGGCACGGAAAGTGACTTCAAACCGTCTTTTTTCTGGGGAAAGATCGTCTGATCGCGATTTTTGACCATCAGAGCGATGGGGCTTCCCAGAGTGATTTTATTTCTCAGACCGGAAAGGATATGAACACGGTCTTTTTCTATAGCCATCCTCCTGCCTCTGCCGTATCCCTGCTGCCGGCGGGCCAGTTCCCGGTTTATCGATTCCTCGTCAATCGATACTCCCCTGGGAAATCCTTCTATTATCGCGATCACTGCTTCACCATGCGATTCTCCGGCAGTCAATATCCTCATAGCCTCCTCCTTACACCTCGTACCTGATCATAAAAGAAATATATTCAGGATCTTTTCTCCCCAGAAGAAAACGATTGCCGTAGCTGCCCCCAGATAGGGAACATAGGGCAGTACATGCGATTTTCTGAACAGCAAAGCGAACAGCGTATACCCCAATGCACAGAAAGGAGCGATAAAAAAAGTCAGGATCGCCGCTTTCCAGCCCAGGAAAACGCCCACCATACCCAGAAAATCGACATCGCCCAGGCCCAGGGATTCGGTCTCGCCTTCGATCGATTCTTTTTTCCGCCAGGATAAATAAGCTGTCAACCCGGCATCGGCAAAAAGCTTGAACATATAGGTAAAACCCATTGCCACTATCATGCCGGAAAAAGCCCGCCCCAGAGGAAGCGACAGCCAGTCTGTCCAGGCACTGTTTTGCAGGACCAGCGCAGTCTCATAAAGACTGAACAGCAATCCCCCGGCAATACCGGTTATCAAAAGATTCATGGGTACGGCATGATAATCGATATCGATAAAACTGAGGACGATGATTAGCGAAAAGAAAAAAACCAATTTGTAAAATTCCGGGCTCAGGCCGTAGCGGGAAAAAAGCACGCTGCAGACAAAAGCCGTGAGGAATTCCACTACCGGATAACGCAGCGAGATCCTGGCCTGGCAGGTTCGGCATCGTCCCCGCAAAAAAAGATAACTGAACAGCGGTATATTCTCATACCATCTGATCGGTGTCTTGCATTGCGGGCAGAAAGAACCCGGCCTGACAATCGACAGTTTCAAGGGCAGGCGGTAAATACAAACATTAAGAAAACTGCCCAGGCAAAGTCCGAAAATAAAAACCAGCGACCTGTAGATCATGTTATCCTTTCCTTGTAAGCTTTCGGTAAAGCGGCCGGGCCAGACAGGAAACGTCCTCTTTATACCATATCTTCTGTGCTTCCAGAGCCTGATAGATAAGCATCCACAATCCGTTTATGGCCGTGAGTCTCTGCCGGGCGGCTTCGGCCAGAAGTCCGGTTTGAGGCGGAGTGTAAATAAGATCAT
>CAZVRU010000002.1:0-20593 GCA_964629785.1 uncultured Planctomycetia bacterium | reverse complement strand
GAAATGACAAAGCTTTATGGGCAGGAAATCGCTTTTTTTCAGGCCCTGGCCAGTGGCATTTACCAGAAGATCGACCGGGGAAAGCGAAAGTTCCTGCGCGGCAGCCGCGGCATTGATCCTGATACCGGGAAAAGCTTTTTTCAGATCGCAAACCAGATGTCTGGCTTTTTCCTGCCGACAGTCATAGATCGTTATGGCCGCGGCCTTTTTTCCAGCCAGAGAAAAAGATACTGCCCGGCCGGCCCCGCCGGCCCCGAGGATCAAAGCAGTTGCTTTGGCCGGAGAAAAACCGAAATGCTGCAGGCTTTTCAGAAAACCCCGGCCGTCGGTATTGAAGCCGCAGGCACCTTTTTTACGGTCAAGGTATACGGTATTGACCGCCCCCATGAACCGCGCTTCTTTATCCACATGATCGAGCCAGGGAATAATCTTTTCCTTAAAGGGGATCGTGACATTGTATCCGCTGAATTTCAGGAAAGACAGGGCTTTGACCGCTTCTTTCAGATTTTTTGCGGGAAAGCAGCCGTAACCGGCCGGCCGGCCGGTTCTCTGAAAGACATAGTTATGGATCGCCGGTGAAAGAGAGTGCTCGATAGGGTGGCCGATCAGTCCATAGAACCGAAAAGTTCCTTTGATCATCTATACGATTTTATTTACTGCGTCCAGATAGGCCCGAACCGACGCTTCCAGTATATCGGTGCTGGTCGCCTTTCCGGAAAACTCTTTATTTTTATGTTTTAAAGTGACCCGGACCATGCCCTGGGCGTCTTTGCCTCTGGTGATCGCTTCCAGTTTATAAGCCAGCAGGCGGGGTTTTATAGAAATAATTTTGTCCACGGCCTTGAAACAGGCGTCCACCGGTCCGTCACCGGAAGATACTTTCTCCTGTATTTTATTTTTGTATCTTACCTTTACCCGGGATTCCGGCGGTATATCAGTACCGGTCACTACCCGCACCGAGACCAGTTTATAATCCTGCTTCTGGGCCACGGTCTCCTCATTGACCAGAGCAATAAGATCGTCGTCAAAAACCTCTTTCTTTTTATCGGCCAGTTCCTTGAATTTCCGGAAAATGACATCGAGTTTGTTTTTATCCAGAGCAATGCCCAGTTTCTCCAGACGGTCGCTGAGAGCGTGTCTTCCCGAATGTTTACCCAGTACCAGCTGCGACTTGCCTACGCCTACGTCGCGGGGATTCATGATCTCATAGGTAGTCCTCTTCTTGATGACCGCGTCCTGGTGAATACCTGATTCATGGCGAAAGGCATTGGCTCCCACGATCGCTTTATTGGGCGGCACAACAAACCCGGTCAAAGTGCTGACCAGATGAGAAGTGCGGGATATTTCTCTGGTATCGATGCCGGTCACGATATTCTTGAAGGCATCCCGGCGGGTCTTCATGGCCATCACCACTTCTTCCAGAGAAGCATTGCCGGCCCGTTCTCCTATGCCGTTGACAGTACAATGCACCTGACGGGCCCCGGCCAGGACTGCCGACAGAGAATTAGCCACGGCCAGACCAAGATCATCATGACAATGCACGGCAATGACCGCTTTATTGATATTGGGAACATTGTCCCGGATATCGCTGATCAGCGAATACATCTCCTGAGGATAACTATAGCCCACGGTATCGGGAATATTGATTGTCCGGGCCCCTTCCTCTATCGCTGCTTCAATGACCCGGAAAAGGAAAATCCGGTCAGTGCGGGTAGCATCCTCGGGAGAAAATTCGATATCGGCGCATTTTTTACGGGCATATCTGGTCGCTTTGCGGGCCAGGTCGATGATCTCGTCTTCGGCTTTTCTGAATTTATATCTCAGGTGTATTTTTGAAGTGGCCAGAAAAATATGGACCCGCGGATGCTTTGCTTTACGCACGGCACTGGCGGCCGCGTCGATATCCGGAGTAAGACAGCGGGCCAGGCCGCATACCGCGCTCTTTTTAATGCGCCGGGCAATATCACTGACCGCGTTGAAGTCATCGGGGCTGGCAACAGGGAATCCTGCCTCGATCACATCCACACCGAGTTTTTCAAGCTGGAAAGCGACTTCGATCTTCTGCTGGGAAGTCAATGAAGCTCCCGGCGCCTGTTCTCCGTCGCGCAAAGTGGTGTCGAAAATATAGACCCTGTCTTTTTTTTCTTTGCCTCGTGCCATCTTCTCCCCTCAAGCAGCTCTTACCGCCTGCGGCGGCTGTAAAGGTTACAAGTTAATCCCTATTTTGCAATGCTAAATGCTAAATCCCGCCTTGCCGTCGAGGCAGGTTGCAATTTGTATTTCCTATCGCCTGTTTTTTGATCCTCTACTTTCGATTCTCGATTTTCTATTTGATCCAGGGCATCATCTTTCTCAGTTTTGCCCCGACTTTTTCAATAAGATGTCCGGCTTCTTTTTTGCGCAAAGCATTGAATACCGGACGGCCGGCCTGATTTTCCAGGATCCATTCCCGGGCAAACTCACCTGATTGTATCTCGGAAAGGATATTTTCCATTTCGAACCTCGCATCTTCGCTGATGATCCGTTTGCCGCGGGTCAGATCTCCGTACTCGGCAGTATCGGAAATGACATAACGCATCCCGGTAATACCTTTACTGTAAATAAGATCGGTGATCAGCTTCAGCTCATGGAGACATTCGAAATAAGCGATCTCCGGCTGATATCCTGCTTCCACCAGAGTTTCAAATCCCTTACGGACCAGTTCGGTCACCCCGCCGCAAAGCACCACCTGTTCACCGAAAAGATCGGTCTCGGTCTCTTCGGCAAAGGTTGTTTCCAGCACACCGGCCCTGGTGCCGCCGATGGCTTTGGCATAAGCCAAGGCCACTTTTTTGGCTTTACCGGTAGCATCCTGGTACACGGCGATCAGACAGGGAACGCCTTTTTTTTCTTCATACATATCCCGGACCAGAGTCCCCGGTCCCTTAGGGGCAACCATATATACATCCACATCAGCCGGCGGCACTATCTGATGATAATGGATATTGAAACCGTGGGAAAAACCAAGTGCCTTGCCTTTTTTAAGATTAGGTTCGATCGCCTCTTTATAGACCCGGGGCTGGATCGTATCCTGAGTAAGGATATGGATGATATCGGCTTTTTTACAGGCGTCAAAAGCATCCAGGGGAGTGAAGCCGTCCTTTTTCGCCTGAGCATAATTGGGCGTGCCCTTAAGTTCGGCAATGATCACCTTGACCCTGGAATCTTTCATATTAAGAGCATGAGCCCGGCCCTGAGCGCCGTAACCGATAATGGCCACGGTCTTGTTCTTTAAAATATCGCTTTTTACGTCTTTGTCATAATACACCTTAGTCATCTGAATCCTCCTTTGCTTTTAGCTATTCGATCACGCTGCGAACAATGATCACTGATAAACTCTTTTGACAAATTATTTTTTCCTGGTCAGATAGCGATGGCGATCTTTCCGGTACGCACCAGTTCCTCGATCCGGACTTTTTTCAGTTCTTTCATTATATCTTCCAGAAGACGGTGCTCGGCGCATATTTCCACTATATACCCGGTGTCGCTTTCCCTGAGCACGGTAAAACAGCCTGACTGAGCCAGTTTTTCCACGACTCCGGCCGAGTCATCGTTTTTTGCCAATTTAAGCAAAAGCAGTTCCCGGTCGATATGTTCGCGCCGGGTCAGATCGACCACGGTGACCACATCGATCAGTTTATGCAACTGCTTCTTGATCTGCTCCAGGATCCGTTCGTCTTCGGCATTGGCCACGATGGTCATGCAGGATACCGTAGGGTCATGCGTCTCTCCCACGGCCAGAGAATCGATATTGTAACCGCGGGCGCTGAAGAGCGAGGCGATCCGGGCCAGCACACCGAATTTATTTTCCACCAGCACCTGTATGGTATGTCGCATCTTTTTCTCCTTAAATTTCAGGCCATTCCGCCGATCATCCGGTTTATCGCTTCTCCGGCCGGCACCATAGGAAACACGTTCTCTTCTTCCTCGATCCAGAAGTCGGCCAGAAACGGTCCTTTATGGGCAAGCATTTCTTTTACTGCTTTTCTGACCTGGGCCGGTTTGGTGACCTTGATACCCTTGACCCCGTAGCCGGCGGCTATCTTTACCAGATCGGGATTTTTCAGGACTGTGCCCGAATATCTTTTTTTATAAAAAAGCTCCTGCCATTGCCGCACCATACCCAGATGATGATTGTTGAGAACCACCACTTTCGCTGCAATATTATAGGTCCGGGCCGTGGCCAGTTCCTGGATATTCATCTGGAACGAACCGTCTCCGGCAATATCGATGACCGTCTTGTCGGGATTGCCTACTTTGGCGCCCAGGGCAGCAGGGAACCCATAGCCCATAGTACCCAGTCCTCCGCTGGAAAGAAAATGGCGGGACTGATCTATGGGATAAAATTGTGCGGCCCACATCTGGTTCTGGCCCACTTCAGTGGCGATGACGGCTTTGCCTTTGGTGGCGGCATAGACCTCTTCGATGACCTGCTGAGGTTTTATTTTATTGCTGCGGCTCTTGGCGTAACGCAAAGGATTTTTTTTCTTCCAGTCCTCTATCTTCTTGTGCCAGGAACTGAAATCGGGAAGTTTATCTTCCTTTACTTCCTCGCTAAGCTGGCCGAGCACGTTCTTGGCATCGCCGACGATCGGCACATCCACCTTGATGTTCTTACTTATCGAGGTGGGATCGATATCCACATGGATGATTTTGGCCTTCGGCGCGAATTCCGATATCTTCCCCGTGACCCGGTCGTCAAAACGGCAGCCTACGGAAATAAGCAGATCGCTTTCGGTAATAGCCAGATTGGCATAGACTGTGCCGTGCATACCGGGCATCCCCAGAAACATCTTATCAGTGCCGGGGAAACCGCCCAGGCCCATGAGTGTGGCAGTGACCGGGGCATTTATCCTGGAAGCAAACTCATAAAGCTGGCGGGCGGCATCAGTAAGCACGACTCCGCCGCCGCAGATGATCACCGGCCGGCGGGAAGCGTAAATAAGCTTGACCGCTTTTTTGATCTGACCGGGATGGCCGAAAAGCGTCGGCCGGTAAGTGCGCAGGGTTATTTCGGAAGGATACCCGAACTCTGTATCCTGATTCTGGACATCTACCGGAAGATCGATGACCACCGGCCCGGGCCGGCCGCTGCGGGCCAGATAAAAAGCTTCTTTTATGGTCGGGGCCAGATCTTTTACGTCTTTTACCAGGTAATTATGTTTGGAAATAGAACGGGTCACTCCGGTAACATCCGCTTCCTGAAAAGCGTCGTTGCCGATAAGTGAAGTCTTGACCTGGCCGGTAAAAGCGACCATGGGTATCGAATCCATGTAGGCAGTGGCAATGCCGGTAGTAAGATTGGTCGCTCCCGGACCTGAAGTAGCTATACAGACACCTACTTTACCCGTGGACCGGGCATAACCGTCAGCCATATGGGCAGCGGCCTGCTCATGACGGGGCAGAAAGAATCTGATCGGCGCGTCATAAAGTCTGTCGAATATGGGTATCACCGAACCGCCGGGATAACCGAACAATACTTCCACTTTCTCCTTTAACAGGCTCTGGATAAAGATCTCTGCGCCAGTCACTTATTCACCTCTCTGATTAGCATATTATCCCTATATTATGGAAGATTAAATTATATCACTGCCCATTAAAAAGACAACCCCTTTATAAGCGGCATCAGGCGGTCTGACAACGATAAAAAGGGAAAGCAACCGGCAGGGGGGGGAATTCAATTATCAGACAATGCCTTGAGATAGGAGAAATATTCGGCATCAGTGGTCAAAACGACCGTGGTGTTGGCGTCTACGGTGTTGCGGTAAGTATCCATGGTCTTGATAAAACCGTAAAATGCGGGGTCTTTGCTGTAAGCGTCGGCGTAGATCTGGACTGCCCGGGCATCAGCTTCTCCTTTTATGGACTGGGCTTCTTTATAGGCCTGCGACAATATGCCTTTCAATTCCTTTTCAGTGCGGCCTTCGATATCGGCGCGGATACCCCGTCCCTCGGAACGGTACTCTTCAGCAGCCCGTTTACGTTCGGCGATCATCCGCTCATATACTTTACGTCGCACTTCTTCCACATAAGTTACCCTCTTGACCCTGACGTCCAGCAGTTCGATCCCGTACTGAGGGGCCAGTTCGCGGGAGCGGGAAATGATCTCTTCCCGTATCTTATCCCGGCCCACTTTTATCTTTTCCAAAGCTCCTTCTTCGGCAAATTCTTCTGTTCCCGCTTCGTCGCGTTCATCGATAATGCGGTTAGACGATCTGACCAGTTCGATAAGATTATGAGCCGTGACCGCATCGCGTACTGCCGCATCGACAATATCGTCAAGCCGGGCATGAGCCCCCCGCTCGTCATTTACCGACTGAAAAAATCTGAGCGGGTCGCTTATCCGCCAGCGGGCCGTGGTATCCACCCAGATGTATTTCTTGTCTTTTGTCGGGATCTGGGTGGGATAGCCGTCCCATTCCAGAAGCCGTTTTTCGAAATAAGTCACTTTCTGGATAAAGGGAAGCTTGAAATTAAATCCGGCCGAAGTATAGGCCCCGCCTACCGGCATGCCGAACTGAGTAACGATTGCCTGCTGTCCTTCGGAAAGTATGAAAAAAGGGCTGCCGGACATGGCTATGGCCAGAACAACAATCACGGCGCCGAGAACGAATATTTTCCTACTGTTCATCTTTCAACCTTAATAAAGGCAGAATGCCTTTCTGTTCCGGATCGATAATATATTTTTTGCCGGCCCGGGCCATTATCTCCTCCATGTTCTCCAGATAAAGCCTTTTCAGGGTGATCTCTCTGGCTTTGTTATATTCAGCCCAAAGCAGGAGAAATCTCTGAGCATCGCCATCGGCCTTGTTCACCTTTTCCAGGGCATAGCCTTCGGCTTCTTTGACGATCTTCAGGGCTTCGCCCCGGGCCTGCGGTATTTTGTTGTTATAGACTTCCCAGGCCTGATTGATCAGTTTTTCTTTTTCCTGCTTTGCTTCGTTGACTTCGTTAAAAGCCGGTTTTACCGGATCCGGCGGATTAACATCCTGCAGCTTGACCGTGATTATCTGGACCCCGGCATCATAGGAATCAAGTATTTTCTGCAGATCTTCCTGGGACCGGACATTGATCTCCAGACGTCGGGTAGTAAGAACTTCATTGAAACTGTAATCTCCCACGATCTTACGCATTACCGACTCGGAAATATCATGCAAAGTGCTTCGCACATCCCTGATCCTGAATAAAGCATTAAAGGGATCTTTGATCTTGAACTGAACTATCCATTCCAGGTCAAGCACGTTCAGGTCGCCGGTAAGCATAAGCGACTCTTCGTCAAAAGCTCTCTGGTCATAGGATGACCTTACGCCCGGTGTCCGGGTCCGGAAACCGAACTCCTCTTTATAAATGTATTCGACTTTTACCGGTATCACTCTTTCGATATGAAACGGCAGTTTAAAATGCAGTCCGGGTCCGGTCTTGCCGGTAAATCTTCCCAGACGCAAAACCACGCCTACTTCGTTGGGCTGGATCGTATAAACACTGGTCACTACAGCGGAAAAAATCACAATGGCCAGAAAAATAAGCGAATAGGAAAAACCGATGAATTTTACCGGAAATTTTCCCCGGCCGGGAAAGATCACTTCGTCGGGAGTAACTTTTTTGAAATCCATATATTTCAGTCTAACACTTCACACTTTGTTTGCAAGGATTAATTATCCTGACTGTTCAGTATTTTGCTTATACAATCGCGTAATTCCTGAGGGGTCACCGGTTTGGCCAGAAAAGGACGGCCTCCGATCACTCCTTTGGCTGTTTCCACTTCCTGTTTATGGACCAGCGCCGACATGAACACTACCGGTATCAGCCTGGTCTTTTCATCTTCCATAAGACGGCCGGCCACCTGGCCGCCGCTCATGCCGGGCATGACGATATCCAGAAGAATAAGGTCCGGTTTTTCCTGCAAAGCTTTTTCCAGGCCCTGATCTCCGCGGACAGCGATACTGACCTCATATTCTCCGCCTCTTTCCAATATCGATTTGACCAGCAGACAGACTTGTTCTTCATCATCGATGATCAGAATCTTTTTGGCCATAGCCAGACCCCTTTCTCCTTTTCTCTCCCCTTACGACAAAAAATCAACCCGAACCGGATCAACCGGATCAGTCCTCATGATATACGGCCCCGGTCGAGGCAGAAGTGACCATCCGGGCATAGCGGGCCAGGAATCCTTTTTTGACTTTATCCGGCAAAATGCGCATACGTTTTTTTCTTTTGACGATCTCGGTCTCGCTGATACGGGCCTCTATCTTTCGCCCGGCAATATCGATACTGATGGTATCGCCGTCTTCAAGATAGGCAATAAGCCCGCCGGCTTTTGCTTCCGGGGAAACGTGGCCGATACAGGGGCCTCTGGTCCCGCCCGAAAAACGGCCGTCGGTTATCAGGGCTACATGCTTGTGCAGGCCCAGACCGACTATTGCCGAAGTCGGAGAAAGCATTTCCCGCATACCCGGTCCGCCGGCCGGACCTTCGTAACGGATCACGACCACATCGCCTTTTTTCACTTTTTTACCGAGGATAGCAGTCATGGCCTGCTCTTCGGAATCAAATACCCTGGCTTTGCCGCTGAATTTCATCATGCTTTTCTCGACTGCGGCCTGTTTTACCACGCATCCTTCCCGGGCCAGATTACCGTAAAGCACGGCAATCCCCCCCTGGGTATGATAAGGCCGGGTCAGAGGTCTGATAACATCGTCGTCAAAAACACCGGCCTGACGGGCTATCTGTTTTATTTTTTTTCCTGACACGGTCGGCGTATCATTGAGCCTGGACAACAGACGTCTTAATACTGCCGGTATTCCTCCGGCATTATCCAGATCTTCCATGAAATCATCGCCGCCCGGACGCAATTTGGCAATATGCGGGGTAGTTTTGCTCAGACGGTCAAAATCTTTCAGCGACAGAGGGACCTTAGCTTCAGAAGCAATAGCCATAAGATGAAGAACAGTATTGGTCGAACCGCCCAGAGCCATATCGACCCGAATAGCGTTCTCCAGGGATTTTTTGCTGACGATACTGCGGGGCCGGACATTATTTTTTACCAGAGCCATGATCCTCTGACCAGACTCGTAAGCAATACGTCTTTTTCTGCTCAGCACTGCCGGAGCAGTGCCGCAGCCCGGCAAAGATAAACCCATGGCCTCGGTCAGACAGGCCATGGTATTGGCAGTGTAAAGCCCCTGACAGGAACCGCAGGAAGGACAGGCTTCTATTTCCAGACAGGCCCGCTCCTTCTCCGGCATAAGTCCGGCCTTGAACCTGCCTACTGCTTCGAATGTGTCACGGACCAGAGAAAGACGCTTTGTTCCGTAATGACCGGAAAGCATCGGGCCGGCAGTGACCACAATAGTCGGTATGTTCAGGCGCAGAGCCCCCATGATCATGCCCGGAGTGATCTTGTCGCAATTGGTCAAAAGCACCAGACCGTCCAGGGCATGGGCCTGAGCCACGGTCTCCACGGCATCGGCGATCAGTTCACGGGAGGGCAAAGAAAATTTCATGCCGGCATGCCCCATGGCAACGCCGTCGCAGACACCGGGTATCCCGAAGATGAACGGCGTACCCTGAACGTTCTCGACGCCCCGTTCGATAAACCGTTCCAGATCGCGCATACCGGTATGGCCGGGAATAAGATCGGTAAATCCCGAAGCAATGCCGATAAAAGGACGGTTTATATGGGACGAACTGATCCCGGTACCGAAGAGAAGCGCCCGGTTGGGCATGCGCTCCAGGCCTTTTTTTGCTTTATCTGATCTCATATTTCCTCCTTGCTTGAAAAAAAATGAGCGTACCAAAAAGGGTCTGCCGGTGTTACGGTTCCTCTCTTTCTGGTACGCTCATGATCAGCGCACACTATTGTCGATTCTGATTAGTCGGCTCCCTCGAGTTCTCCCAGGTCCTTTTCCTCTTTCAGAAAATCATCTTTGCTCTTTTTCACTTTGACCGGCGAAACATATTGATCAACCAGTTTTTTGGTATCCTTTATGTTCAACTGATCAAAGAGAAAAGAAAATTCTTCTTCCAGTACCCGGGAAATATTATTTTTTATATCTCTGGTCAATGAATGGACCTTGTTCTTGAACGGCCCCAGGGCTTTTTTCCTGGTCGTATAGATAAACTGATCGTCGGTCATATCCGCCTTCTTTTCGCCGGCGCAATTGTCGTGAAGCCAGGCATAGATCTCTTCTTTCAACGGTAAAGGCAGATAATCATAGACCATGTTCTGGAACCCGGTCGCCAGATGGATCTCGCAGCATCCGGTTTCGGGAAAATGATGGAATGCTTCATTGGGCAAAGTCGAAGCTCCGTGCTGTACTGCCCCGGCCATGCCGTACTGTCTGGCGATTTCGGAAAGATTCTTCAGGGTCTCGAAATCGATGCTGACCTTGGCTATCGAACCGTCAGGCAAAACCACGCCGCCGTGCGAAGTGCCGGTCTGGATGCTGATCTTGGAAATACCCTTTATATCTTTTACCGATTCCTGATAGCCTTTCATAAAAGCGTGCAGTTCATCGGGCGTGGAATTCTTTTTCCCCACCTCGCCGATCTCGCCGCCTACCGATATATCGATGCCCTGAGGCTGCAGACTGCGGATAAAGCTGGTGAACTGGGCGCACACTTCGTAATTAAGCCGCTGCTGTTCGCCGATGGTCTCTTTGTCCAGATCCACCAGAGTGGATGAGTCTATGTCGATGTTATAAAATCCGGCAGAGACGGCTTCTCTGATCAGATCTTTCAGCGGCGACACTTCTTTTTCCGGATCTTTGAGATAATTGGCTGCTTTGACCTGGAAATGATCTCCCTGGATAAAAACCGGCCCTGAATATCCTTCTTTGACCGCAGCCAGCATGATCATCGAGCTGTATTCAAGAGGGCGCTGGTCAGTGTAGCCGATTTCACTCTTGGCGATCT
This sequence comes from uncultured Planctomycetia bacterium, assembly GCA_964629785.1. GTDB lineage: Bacteria > Omnitrophota > Gorgyraeia > Duberdicusellales > 4484-171 > CAZVRU01. The sequence continues at coordinate 9,640 of CAZVRU010000002.1, read as the reverse complement.
CGAAAATGAATGAACCGGCATCTATCTTCATGGCCGATCGGAAAACAGCCCGGGCAGTTTCATAGGTAAGAGTGCGCAGGTTCATTGCCGGGACAGTAAAATCAGTAAGGCCTTTTTTAGCCTTTGCCTCGTAAAGCCCCTGTATGGAAGAAGGTATCACGCCGAACTCCAGGGCTGTCTCATAAGCGATCCAGTAGCAGACCCGTTTCAGATGAGCATCCTGGCTGAGCACTATAGTGTCCACCAGATCGTCGACTGTCTCTCTTTTAAACAATTCCCTGTCCGTGATGGTTACCGTACTGTCGGTTACGCTGAAGGCCTGGTTGTTCAGCAGTTCTGCTTCGCTCTTATATACCATTTTCTCCTCCTCCTATTCTGCCGATATTGATCGGAATATATTTTTTTAATTTGATATTAATATTATATTATTGACGCGACCTTAAGTTAGAATTTTAATCAATCTATGATAATTGTCAACCTTTATATCTTTTGTCTTGACCGCTTCGGCCAGGGGGATATAAAACAGCTCGTCTTTTTCCAGTCCCACACAGATGTCTGTTTTGCCCTGGAGCAGAAGTTCCACGGCATAATTACCAAGCTGCAGAGCCAGAAGCCGGTCCGAAGCAGTCGGCGAACCGCCTCTCTGCACATGGCCCAGCACCACTTCTCTGGTCTCCAGGCCGGTGCGCTGACGCACCTGAGAAGCAATGTCAGAAGCTTTGGCTTTTCCCTCGGCCACGATGATTATCCAGCTGATCTTTCCCAGCTCATTACCCCGGCTGATCTCCCGGCAGATCTTTTCCATATCATAATCCTGTTCCGGGACAATGGCCTCTTCGCAGCCTCCGGCCAGAGCCACCCGGGAAGCGATGAAACCGCAGTCGCGGCCCATTACCTCGACCACGAATATCCTCTCCATGCTGGTAGCCGTGTCCCGGATCTTGTCCAGAGCGTCCATGGCCACATTGACCGCGGTATTGGCGCCGATGGAAAGCGGTATGCCGCTGATATCGTTATCGATGGTAGCCGGGATCCCGACGAGGGGGATACCGTGTTCAGTGGCCAGGAGATGGGCCCCGGTCAAAGACCCATTGCCGCCGACCACGATCAGGCCGTTTATATCGTTTTCCCTGATCTGTTTTGCGGCCTGTTGCCGGCCTTCAACAGTATAAAACTCGCGGGCCCGCACTGTTTTTAAAACAGTACCGCCGCGGTTGATGATCCCGGATACTGAATTATGCCCCAGAGAAACGAATTCCCCTCTCATCAGCCCCTGATAACCGTGCAGAACTCCGGACACTTCCAGTTGATGAAAACAGGCAGTGCGCACCACTGCCCTGATGCAGGCATTGGCTCCGGCGCAGTCCCGGGTGACTAAAGCTATTTTTTTCATAATCCGAATACCGGCAGATCATTGGGATAGGTGATCGTAAACCCTATCACTATCTCTTTTTTTTCGCCCGGCTGCAGGGTCAGGTCCCAGAACAACACCCCTTTTTTGTCGTTATAATCCTGTTCATCGGGCGTAAGGGATATGCGCACATCCTTTACCTCGATCTTGTCGGTCCGGGACACCGGCAGAGCGTCGAAGAGATGCAGTCGTGCCTGGCTGCGGCGCAGGTTTTCCACGGTTATCTTGAACTCTTTTTCCCTGATCACGGTCTTGCGCTCGATCTTTCCGAAAAAACTTTCATCCACTTTATCTTTTATCTGTTCTTTCTTTACCTTCACGTCCCTGGTCTCGCCGAGATTAAGCAGAAATTCTTCGCCGGTCTTTTTTTCCTGCAGAAATGTCGTGCCCAGGAATCTTCCCTCAAAAGATATGTTCAATACGCCGCTCAGCAGTTCATTATCGGTTTCAGCCCGGCAGACCAGAAAGACCGACTGACTTTCCAGCGGAACAGCATAATAATAAAAATCTCCTTTCAGTACTCTGCTGGACAAAGGCAGGAGCGTGGTCTCGTCTTTCGACTCGATGCTCAGTTTCGACGGCATTTGATACTCGAAAGCCAGAGCCGATTCGCTGCGCCGGGCCTGAGCATATCCGGCCGGTTTCGAGACAAAAGTCGCCATCGGCATTTCTTTTCCTTCCCAGTCCCCCATTTCCCTGACCGCATCTTCGGCAAAACGCGCGCCTTTGCCCCGCCCGTACTGAGGAGCCGAAGTCAAAAACCAGGTCCCGGCTTCCGGTATATTCATGCCCCTCAAGGGTATGGCATTGGACAGGGAAAGAGACACGTCTGCCCATTCCTCCCCTGTTTTCTGACTGATATCGGCGCACATGGTCAGGTTTACTTTGTCCAAAGCCGAAGGAACATCGGCTTTATAGAGCGGCTTCCAGCGGGCCGCAGCCGGCACTACATAGCTGGCCGAAACCCTGACGGTCTGATCTTTATCGGCATTGAACATCACGGCAATGGTCTTCTGGGTCTTATGCTGACCGCGGCGCAGAGAATCAAGCTCGCGCTGCAAAACCGTTATCTCTTTATCCAATTCGTCTATCTGGATATCGAGCTCCTGATTTTTTTTATTGAATTTGGCATAACTGTCGTCGAGGAATAAAAGCATATCCCTCAATTCCTGAGCCGTAGGGAACCTGGTCTGAACATCATGCGGGATCTGGACCTGGGAAAAATCGATAAGCGCGGAAAGGAACCGGTCTTTTTTGCTGATCACTTCTTTTTCGCTGTAAAGGGAATTCTGCGATCTTCGCAACTGATCTATCTTTTCTTCCAGGGTACAAATCTTTTCCTGAGGAGATTCTTTGCGATAGATATCCCGGATCTGAGCCCCGTAAAGCGAACCCTGGCCGAACACCTTTAGCGAAAGCGAGTTGTTGTCGATCTGGAAGGCGTTGCTGGATAGATAAAATTCGTTCAATCCTTTGCCGACTTTGACCTGGGCTTCCCTGGTCACCAGAGCCTGGCCGAAATAGACAGTGACTGCCGTGATTCGGGAAGGAACTACATCCTGGGCCACTGCGCAGAAAACCGGACCGAAGACACACAACACCACACACAGCCAATGTCTGCGAACGCGCATACCAACCTCCCTTTTTGCCCTACCCCTGTCAACTACCTTCTCGAAACAGTTACGTGCCTACTTCCCAGCTGGCAAGATATTTCTTCTGCTCGGCAGTAAGCCTGTCGATCTTCACGCCCATTGCTTTGAGCTTGAGCCTGGCCACATTACAATCGATGTGTTCAGGCACTTTATACACTTTTTTCTCCAAACGGGAATGATTGCCGAAAATGAATTCGGCGCTCAGGGCCTGATCGGCAAAACTCAGGTCCATGACTTCTGCCGGATGCCCTTCGGCACAGGCAAGATTGACCAGCCTTCCTTCACCCAGAACATAGATCCGTTTTTTCTTTTTATTTTTTGCCGGCAGCAGATATTCCCTGACATTGGGTTTGACCAGCCGGGATTTAACAGCCATTTTCTGCAGAGTCGGCAGTTCCAGTTCCACGTTGAAATGCCCGGAATTGGCCAGCAGCACTTTGTCTTTAAGTAAAGGGAAATGGTCTTTCCCCACTACGTTTATGTCGCCGGTAGAGGTGACTATGACGTCGGCTAAAGGGGCAGCCTCTTTCATCGGCATCACCCTGAACCCGTCCATTACCGCTTCCAGGGCTTTAAGCGGATCGACCTCAGTGACGATCACATTGGCTCCCAGACCGCGGGCTTTAGCGGCGATGCCTTTCGAACACCAGCCGTAGCCGCCGACCGCGAAAACAGTTCCGGCGATCAACCGGTTGGTCGCCCGCACAATACCGTCCAGAGTGGACTGGCCCGTGCCATAACGGTTATCGAAAAGATGTTTAGTGTCGGCATCGTTTACGGCAATTACCGGATAACAAAGTTTTCCCTGTTTCTCCAGAGCTTTCAGCCTGATCACCCCGGTAGTAGTCTCTTCGGTACTGGCCCAGGGAAGAGATACTTTTTTCCCGGCCGCAGCCTGCTTATGGATAGTGGAAATAAGGTCGGCACCGTCATCCAGAGTTATCTGGGGTTTTGTTGCCAATACTGCGGCAATATGACGGTAATAGGTCTTGTTGTCTTCACCGTGACGGGCAAAAACCGGGATACCGTAATCATAGACCAGGGACGCAGCAGTATCATCCTGAGTGGACAATGGATTGGAAGCGCATAACGAAACCTGAGCCCCTCCTTTTTTCAGGGTGATCATCAACGCCGCGCTCTCAGTGGTCACGTGCAGACAGGCTCCGATCCGGACGTTCTTCAGCGCTTTTTCCCGGTCAAATCTCTGGCGGATCAACTCCAGTACCGGCATGCGCTGTAAAGCCCATTCGATGCGTTCGCGCCCGGCCTTTTTCAGTGATCTGTCTTTTATGTCACACGATAATTTCATCTATTCGCCCTTTCTTTTACATCTTGAAAAATCTTTTCAACTCAGCGGCCTTATCCGTTTCCTCCCAGGTAAACCCGCTCTCTTCCCGTCCGAAATGGCCGAAACTGGCAGTATTTTTATAGATCGGCCGGTACAGTTTCAAAGCATCGATTATGCCTGCCGGAGTCAAAGGAAATATCTCTCTTACTGCCTTGACTATTTTTTCCTCATCGACAGTGGCCGTGTTGCCTGTATCGACCAGAATCGAAACCGGGTCGGCGACCCCGATACAATAAGAAAGCTGGATCTCGCATTCTTTGGCCAGCCCGGCAGCAACGATGTTCTTAGCCACATAACGGGCCATATAAGAAGCGGAGCGGTCCACTTTTGTCGGATCTTTTCCGCTGAAACAGCCGCCGCCGTGACGAGCCCATCCGCCGTAAGTATCGACGATTATCTTGCGTCCGGTAACTCCGGTATCGGCAACCGGGCCGCCGATCTCGAAACGACCGGTAGCATTGATAAAGATCTTGGTCTTTTTATCGATAAGTTCTTTGGGAACCACATAATCGATGACCAGTTTTTTCATATCCTCGGCCAGTTTTTCGGTCTTGACTTCCGGCTTATGGTGGGCGCCGAGGATAATGGCATCGATCCGTTTCGGCTGGTTGTTCTCGTATTCGACAGTGACCTGTGATTTTCCGTCAGGCCTCAGATAATCGACCAGTTTCTGACTGCGCACTTGGGAAAGCCGCCGTGACAGCTGATGGGCCATATGAATGGGCAGCGGCATCATTTCTTTTGTCTGCGAACAGGCATAACCGAACATCAATCCCTGATCCCCGGCACCGCCGACATCAACGCCGCGGGCGATATCTGCCGACTGTTCCTGAATAGCCACGATCACGCCGCAGCTTTCATAATCGAATCCCATGTGCGGATCGTCATAACCGATATCTCTTATCAGATCCCTGATCACTCGGGGGATGTTCACATAACAACTGGTAGAGATCTCCCCGGCCACGAATACCGTGCCCCGGGTGACCAGGGCCTCACAGGCCACTCTGCCCCGCGGATCTTTTTCATAGATGGCATCGAGGATCGAATCCGATATCTGATCGCACATCTTATCCGGATGGCCCTCTGTTACTGATTCCGAAGTAAATAAAAACTTCATTGCCTTTCCCTCCTTCTTACTCTAGCTACTGATCTGTTCCTGTTGCCTGTCTTCTCTGTCTTCGCCATCCTGCAGATTGCCGGATAAAGGCTCTTTCTGTGCGGTTTCCGGTTCGTCGTCTCCCGGCTCTGTCTCAGGCCCGCCTGCTGAAAGATTAATATCCTCCCGGGCAAAAGTGCTGTCCGCCTCGACAATTGAATTATCTGATTTCTCTTCCCCGCTGTCTTCCGGCAGAAGTTCTTTGCTGAATTGAGAAAACTCTTCCAGGGAAGGCAGATCTTTGATACTGTTCAGACCGAAATATTCCAGGAATTTACGCGTCGTAATATAAAGAAAAGGACGGCCAGGAACTTCTTTGCGCCCGGCTTCCTTGATCAGGCCCAGACTGAGCAGATGACGGGCCACACCGTCGCAGTTGACGCCGCGTATAGCTTCGATCTCGGTACGGGTGATCGGCTGTTTATAGGCGATGATCGCCATGCTTTCCAGAGAAGCACCGGAAAGCCTCTGTTTGTTCTTTTCCCGGTACATCTTTTTCAGCCATTCGGCATTATCGGGGTGAGAGCACATCTGATAACCTCCGGCCACCTGCACGATACAGATGCCTGAAGCACGGCTTTCATAATCATGCGACAATTCTTCCACTGCCTTTTCCAGATCTTTCCGGTTCACGCCCAGGATCTGAAGAAGCTCGGCCAGGGGGATCGGCCGTTCATTGACGAACAGCAGTGATTCTACTATCGATTTAAGGTTCATCGTCTTTCGTAATATACCTGATTGAGGAAATCCTCCACTGTATCCACGTGGGGATTCTTTTCCAGTACTTTTTTGATCATAGCTTCACTCTCTTTAAGGCCGTAACCAAGCCGTTTCAGAACCTGTCTGGCTTCTTCGATAAATTCGCTTTTTCCGACAGGCGGCTCGGTCTGCGGCTCCTCTTTCAGCAGCAGAAACCGGCCGACTTTACCCTGAAGATGAGCGACTATCTGTTTGGCTTTCTGGCCCCCGATACCCTGCAAAGAACGAAGCAGGCTTACATCTCCCTGTTCGATGGCCCGGGCAATGACCGGAACCGGTTTTTCCAGAGCCCGCAAGGCAGCCCGCGGCCCGATACCGGAAACACCGGTGAACTGAAGGAAAAAGTCGCGTTCCAGTTCATCCCGGAACCCGATAAGCGTGGGCAGGCAGCGGTTTTTATCCATTTTAAAAAAATAAAACGTAACCAGTTCCAGCTGATCGCCGGATTCCTCTTTTATCCGGCGCGATACCGTACAGGGCACGGCTATTTCATAACAAAGGCCGCCTACGTCTATATAAACGTATTCTTCTGACTTTCTGACCAGTTGACCTTTGATCCTGGTAATCATCTGTTACTGTTCTCTTCAGGCCCCTCTTACCGCCCGGGCCCTGAGCATTTCTGCTTTCCGGGCATGAGAAAAAGCCACTACCAGCGAAAAAGCATCGGCAATATGCTTTGATCCCATTTCCCGGCCCAATACTGTTTCGCTCATTTTTTTTACCCGGTCTGAATCGGCACTCCCTTTCCCCAGTAACGCTTTACGGGCCCGGGTAGGAGTGAATTCATACTGCTCCATGCCATGTTGCCGGCCCAGCAGCACCACCACTCCCCTTACCTGGGCCAGCACGCCCAGAGTAACAGGATGTTTATGGTGCGAATAAAGAGTTTCCAGAATAAGACCCTGAGGAGCATATTTTTCGCTCACCCTGTCCAGATGCCGGTAAATATCTGCCAGCCGTTCGGCCAGCGGCGATTTACTTTTTGTCTTTATCTGCCCCTGATCGCGCAGTTCTATCTGCGTGCCGGTCACCTGACAGACCACATAACCGGTTGTTTGCAAACCCACATCTACTGCCAGAACCACCATAAAACGGTTTATTCTTCCGCAGCAAGCTCTTCCAGTATCTCGTCGGGAATATCGAAATTGGCATACACCTTCTGCACGTCGTCATGCTCTTCCAAAGCTTCCATCAAGGCCATCAGTTGTTTGGCTTCCTGTCCGGCCACTTTCACGCTATTGGAAGGAATCATTGTCAGATCGGCCATCTCCCAGGTTATTCCTTTGGCCTGAAGAGCCTTTTTGACGTTCTCCAGATCAGTGGCATTGGTGTAGATCTCATAGACCTTTTCTTCGGTCTTTATATCCTCGGCCCCGGCATCGACACTTACGGTGAACAATTCGTCTTCGCCTATCTGGGAACGATCGACATTGATATAACCTTTGGGATTGAAGATCCAGGCCACGCTGCCGCTTCCGGCAAGGTTACCGTTCCTTTTGGAAAAGATATTACGTACTTCGGCAGTGGTCCGGTTTTTATTATCGGTCAAAGCTTCCACCAGTATGGCCACACCGCCCGGGCCGTACCCTTCGAACATACAGGACTCGTAACTTACGCCGGGCAATTCGCCGGTACCTTTTTTTACGGCATTGTCAATATTGCTGGAAGGCATATTGGCATCCTTGGCCCGGCTGATGGCGGTCCGCAAACGGGCATTGGTCTCGGGACTGCCTCCTCCTTCACGGGCAGCTACGGTTATTTCCCTGATCAACTTGGTGAACAACCGGCCGCGCTTGGCATCGGCTGCACCCTTTTTGTGCTTGATACTTGCCCATTTTGAGTGTCCGCTCATGATTACCTCCTCTTACCTTAGTATACTTATTTTTACCGGTTCAACGGCTGGCCGCGGCTTTTTTGGCCAGAGCATCGGCCTGACTGTTTTCTTCCCGGGGAATATGCCTTATTTCCACACGGTCGAAAAGAGAGATCATCTTTTTGGCCAGAGTATAGGGAGCGATAATATTTCCGTGCTTTACCCGATACCGTCCGTTGAGCTGTTCACAGAGAAGCTGACTGTCCGAATACACAGTGCACTCTGACACTGCCAGATTACGGGCTTCGATAAGCGCCAGGATAAAAGCCATGTATTCGGCAAAATTATTCGTATTCTGGCCCAGAAACACGCCTTCCTGCCTGAGCACCTTGCCCTGCCGATAAATCAGATAACCAGCGCCTATTGCACCGGGATTGCCCAATGATGCGCCGTCGATATAGATCTCGGTCACGGTTCGATATCCTCCTGGAGATAAAGAATACGCAGACAGCTCTGGCAGTAGACCGGCTCTTTATACATCTTGATCTCATTGAGCTTCTGGGGAGTGACCCCCATGTGACAGGCAGCGCAGACCTCGCTGTCCACCGGCGCGATTCCCAGACCGGCGCGGTTCTCCACCAGATATTCGTAACGGGACAGCAGGTTCTTATCGATGGTCTCTTTGACTATTTTTTTCTTACCTTCCAGCTGCTCTATCTCGCGGCCCAGATCGTTCATCTCTTTTTCGATAGTTTGCTGTTGCTCTTTGAATTTTTTCTCTTCTTCGGCAAACTTTTCTTTAGCCGCTGCCAGTTCCTGCTCAACTTTTTCGATCTCTTCCATCAGCGTCAGGATAGCTTCCTCGGCCACCGAAACATTGGCTTTCAGGGATTCGATCTCGCTGAGCTTGGCATGATATTCCTTATTGGTCTTAAGGGAATACAACTGGCTTTTGGCCTTACGCACATTTTCTTCCAGGGCTGCCAGGTCCAAATCCTTTTCTTTTTTCCGGAGCTGCGCCTGCTTAAGCTTCTCTCCGCAGTCAGTCAGCTCCTGGCTTTTGGCTTCGAAATCTTTTTTTATCTTTTCCAGATGAAGGGGATTCTCTTTTTCTTTTTTTCTTCGCAATAAGTAGATGTTGCTATCGATCTTCTGCAGTTCGACAAGTTTTCCTAATTCCTGTTTTAAATCCATCCGCAACCTGCTTTCTCCCTCGCCGTTGGCCGGCCAATGCCGCCGGAACGGGCTGGAATCAAAAAATTAATAAAAACATGGGCGATACAGGAATCGAACCTGTGACCTCTACGATGTGAGCGTAGCGCTCTAACCGACTGAGCTAATCGCCCGCTGACACAGCGAAAATCCATGTAAAACTATCGTAGTGGGCCCGCAGGGACTCGAACCCCGGACCAATTGATTATGAGTCAACTGCTCTAACCGACTGAGCTACGGGCCCTGAAAAAATATACAAAATTATAACAATTAATATTTAGTGCCGCAA
>CAZVRU010000001.1:201937-208005 GCA_964629785.1 uncultured Planctomycetia bacterium | reverse complement strand
TTCGTACAATAATCGAAAAAAACAGTGATCCGGAAATAGTTAAAAAAGTCTTGTTTCGTGTTTTGGGCCTTTATTACAATCGTGAACAATTATCAGAGATCGTTTCTCTGACCGACCGCTATCTTCCCGAGACTGTGGACAAAAACGAAAAAGCGCGATTACTCCTTTACAAAGGAGAAGCGTATTTCGGCAAAAATGACATCGAAAAGGCATTGAAGATCCTGCGGGAGGGGCTTTCTCTGGCTGATAAGACGGAGATCAGGGATATATTTTATCAGCGTATCGGCGATTGCCTTCTGGCCCGGGGAGAGGAGACAAAAGCCAAGGAGAATTTCGATCATATAAGTGCCGAGGACATCAAACAGTTTTCCCACGCCAATTATTATCTTCGGATCAAGGATTACAGCAAGGTACTTGAAATAACCGAACAGTACATGGATGTATTCCCTTCCTCTCGTTACGCCCCGCATATGCTGCTCAACAAGGCCGATTCTCTTTATGAGATGGGCCGGGTCAAGGACGCTTTATTTTTTTATAAGGATATTTTGAGCGCTTTTCCCGGACAGGAGTATAAAAATATACTGGATAAGGCCCATTATGGTCTTGCCTGGTGTTATCTTAAACTGGGCGAGTTCAAAAACGCTATCGATGAATTCAAAAAAACCCTTAAATACACGGACAATCCGGTAGTAAGGATAAGTTCGGAGATCCAGATCGCTGATGCCTATCAGGAAAAAGAGATGTATGATCTGGCTCTCGATACGTATAATAAGGTCCTCCGGCAATACCCCGAGAATATTTACGCCGATTATATTCAGTTCCAGATCGGCATGCTTTATCTGAAGAATAACAATCAGAGGGATGCTATCTTGAGCTTCCGTAACCTGGCCAAGAATTTTCCTTCTTCCAAGCTGGTTCCTGAATCAGAGTATTATCTGGCAGCCAGTTATTTTTCCGAGCAGGATTATCAAAACTCACGCGATATACTGCAACGTTTTCTGGAAAAATTCTCCCGGCATCTCTTGCGGGAAAAAGTGCTGTACCTTTACGCAAAATGTTATTTCAATGAGGCTCGTTACGAGGAAGCAGTACGGGCTCTGGATGAAGTCGTTAATGAAAGCAAAGACAGGGAGCTTCAGCAATTGGCTTATATCGATAAGGCTTATGCTTACCTGAACCTTGCCCGTTATGATCAGGCAAAACAGATTTTCGACGAATTTATGAAAAAGTTCCCCCGTTCCAGTTATCTGCCTTCGATATTGATCAAATTGGGAGCTCTTTATGAAAGAGAAAAAAATTATAGCGAGGCAGAGGATTATTATTCCCGGGTCATTGCCGAATTTTCTGATCAGCCGATTTATTATGAGGCTTTGAACTCTATGGCCCATATTTACTGGGAACAGAACCGTCTTGATCGCGCCAAACAATATTTCGAACAATTGATTAACAGCAATAATCAAAAAATAGCCGACAGTGCAAGCCTTTATTATGCCGATATCATAGCTCAGGAAGGCAATAGCCGGGAAGCATTGACGATCTTTGATCGTGTCGCTGCGTCTTCTGACAGCTTAAGCGCTCTGGCTTATGCCAAAAAAGGGTTTTTATTGAAAGAGGCCATGGATTATGAGCAGGCTGCCGTTGCCTTAAGGCAGGCAATAGAAGAAAAGGTCAATGACGTGTCGGCACATTTTGCTTTGGGATACTGCCTGGAAAAATTAGCCCGTGACGAAGATGCACTCGATGAGTATTTCAAGGTCGCCTACCTTTTTGCCGATACAAACAGCGCCGTTAAGGCCTATTTCCGGATCGCCCGTATTTATGAACGGCAGAATAATCTGGAGGAAGCGGAGAATATCTACCGGAAAATAGCCGAATTGGACGTGGAAGAATCCAGGATAGCTCTGGACAGGATCCGGGAAATAGAAAAAAATGAATAAACAGGAGGAAGAAGATGTGGGATTTTATTGCCAAAGCCGAATTCGTAAAGTTGCTTTATAAAGCCGGACCGCTGATGATTCCGATAGTGCTCGGATCGCTTTTGTCACTGGCGGTCATCGTCGAACGGTCTATTTATTTTTCTTCGATCAAACTGGATATTTCCGGCATGTTTTCGGAGATCGTTAATTTTATCAGAAAGAACCGTATCAGAGAAGCTATCGAATTTTGCGAGAAAAGCGGTAATTATGTAGCCAATATCCTGAAAGCCGGACTTTTTCACTATGATCAGCCTAAAGAAGTAGTTCGCGAGGCCATGGAAAACGCTTCACTTTACGAAATACCCAGGCTGGAGAAAAATCTTGTTTTTTTGAGTACTCTGGCCCATATCATGCCTTTGCTCGGTCTTCTCGGGACAGTGGTCGGTATGGTGAAATGTTTTGCCGTGATCGAACAGAAGGCGATCAGTATAGGGGTGGTCAATCCTTCTGACCTTGCCGGAGGAATATGGGAGGCCTTGCTTACCACTGCCGGCGGCCTCTGTGTGGCTATTCCCAGCTTTCTGGCCTATAATTATTTTGTTCACAGGGTCAATCTTTATGTGCTCTCGGCTGAGAGGGCCAGTACCGAGCTGCTGGAGATACTATCTGAGAGGAGTTATAGCGGTGAGATTTAAAAAAAGATTGACGATTGAGAGCGGATTACGACAGATCGATATCGCCCCGCTTATCGATTGCGTATTTTTGCTGCTGATATTTTTCATGCTGACCTCTAATTTCGTAGTCGTTCCGGGAATAAACGTCAAGCTTCCCCGCGCAGTCACTTCGGAAGCGGTCAATACCAGAGTAATGACGATTATAGTGTCATCCGAAGATATTATTTATGTGGAGGGGAAGCCATTGGGGCTGGAAGAGCTTTCTTCGCTTATGGAGAACAGCGAGCTGGATTCGGTGTTTATCAAGTCGGACCGCGATGCCAGTATAGGGGTAGTGGTAGGGGTGTGGGATATATGTAAAAAACTGGGGATCGAAAAGATCGGAGTCGCTACTACCTACCAGGACAAATGAAGCGTATGCGCCCGAAGTTCCTTTTTCTCCTAGGCCTGATTATTTCCTTTGCTCTCCATATTGCCTTGTTTTTCCTGGTCAAGCCGCTGATCAACGCAAAAGCGACGCCGGTAATTACCAGTTGGCTGGATATCCTTTCTTTGCGGGACCTGACGACTGCCGACCGGAAAAAACAGCCTCTGGACAATAAATTGTTGCTTCCCCCCAAAGATAAAAATTATTTTCTTTCTTTTCTGGATAAAGAACGCATTTTTGTTGCCGCCGACACCAGAGATTTCTATAGTCCGTCTCCTTTGCGGATCTCATTCAGAAAAAATGAGATGCAGTCGGTTATTTTTCAAAAACAGATAGTACCGTTACTGGAATTATTCGAGGGCCAGACCGGACACCTCCGTTATAAAACCTGCGTTACTCCACGGGGCAGGATCCTTCTGGTCATCCCCTTGACGTTGCCTTTTGATTCCTTCACACCTATGTATATCGAGGATCAGGTGAAAGAATCGGCAGTGTTTTTGGGGAGGGAAGATTTCTACTGGACAAGAGTAGAGGTGATGATAGAATGAAAATTGATATAGCAGTAGGGCTTGCTTTTTTTCTATGTCTGGTGCTGGGTATGGTGATTGCCGGGATGGTCAGGCAGAACCGTCAGATGCTTTTTTCCCGTTCCGACAAGCCGAAAGTGGTAAAATGCGAGATTTGCGCCTATGTTTTTTTTGTGACCATGAAAGTGTCTTATGCCCGCTGCCCGGTATGTTCCAGCCTCAACAAGATTGTATGAAAAGGAGTGGAAAAATGAAAAAGGGTATAGTTTTGATTATCGTTATCGGGATATTTATAGTGATTGCCACTCTTTCCATGTCCGGACTCTATTTGATGACCCAGCAGGCCCGTTTTGCCGAACATCAGATCAAAAGGATGAAAGCTCTTTCCAAGGCAAAAGCAGGCATGGTCTATGCTCTGCACAAGGTCCACAATGATCCGGACTATGAAGGCGGTACGATCAATGGTATTACCGAACTGGAGGATGTCACTGTCGATGTTTCCGATGGTTCCGGAGATTTCAGCGGCCTTAAAAAAGTAGAGATAACTGTTTCATATTGATCCTGACTTCCCCCCGGTCAATTTTTCTGTTTGAATATTCCTTTATATATTATTGTATTACCTCTATATAGGAGAAGAGATTTGCCGCTTTTTGCAGCCGGTCTGATTGACGGTTCGTTTTCAAAAAAGGCAGGTTATTGGGCAACTATATGTAGTAGGGGTATGCTGATAATACTATATATTGTAAAAAAGTAAAAAAAAGTTAAAAAAGATAGTTGACAGTAACAGAAGTAAATATTTAAATATAAATTGTAGTTAATTTTAAGAAAAGAAACTAAATTATGTCAAAACGTAATTTTCCCAAATTGATGAATGTCGATGAATTGGCCGCCTACCTGGGGTTGCGCAAGCAGACTGTTTATAACTGGCTTCACCAGAAAAAGATAACCGGTATCAAGATCGGTAAGGTATGGCGGTTCGAGAGGAATGAGATAGAAAAGTGGCTGAAAAGCCATAAAATAAAAAATAAATGAAAACTATCGGGTTATTTTTAGGGGGGGGCTCGATTTCTGTCGTTGATACGAAAGACAAGAGGGTCATTTCGTCGGCAAGCCATCCTCTGGAGTTGACCAACGATCCTACCCAGGACCCCATCGTTTATACCGAGGCGATGTTGAATAAAATTACCCGTGAGATCAACATCGCCAAAAAAGACGAAATATATCTTTCCATCCATGACCGTGATTTTATCTTTCGTTCTTTCATCATCCCGATGATGAGCCGAAAGGAGATAGAGAGCAGTATAGAGTTCGAAATAGAGAAATATATACCTTTTAAGATAGAAGAACTGGTCTGGAATTATTGTTATGAAAAGATTGCCAACGAACGACAGTTAATCGTATCTTTTGTCGGTTATAACAAGATCAACTATAAAAAGATCAGTGATGCTTTTAAAAAACTTGAATTAGACCTTGTCGCCATCGAACCGTCGAGCATTTCCCTGCTGCGGTTGCTTTTGAATCGCAGTGAGTATTCCAGGCTGAACTGGCATGTTGTTCTGGATTATTCGCCTCAGGAATGTTTTATAACTTTTTTTTACCGCACCTTACCGGTATTCAGCCGGACTATTTTTTTCTCCCGCACCGAAACTTTAGCGGCGGAAAAACTTCGCGAAGAAGTACGTTTTTCCACACAGTATTTTAAGCGCGAGTTCCGGGCCTATGACCTGGAAAGGATGCTGGTCATTGCCGAAAGCGCACATCATGATGTGGTTAATGTTTTAAGCGAAGAAATGGAATCGCCGATCGATTTTTTGAGTCCCGACAGCCTGTCGCCGCAGCCGGGTGCTGATTGTGAAAGGCTTAAAGCGTATGCTGTCGCTACTTATGATGTTTGGCCCCGTAAATTCAGACCGCTGCGCGAAGATACGGTTACCGGTTTTCTTTACAGTAAAAAGGGGATGGCTGCCCCTTTGAATGTCCCGCTTATCGGTCTGGTCGCTGTTGCCGGCATTGTCGGTACGATTTTGCTGAACCTATTCACTTCCGGAGTCATTTCCGGGGATCATGAACGCTGGCAAAAAAAAGAGCAGCAGTTCAAAGTCAATCGGGAATACGCGGAGCATTCCTACAAGGACCTGAAGGATCTCAGGCAGAAAAGAGAATCGGATGTCAGTCTGTTAAAGAAAAAGATGAAAAGCCTGCCCGACGTAAAGCCTTTTTTGAATAAATTATCGGCATTTATGAGCGAGGGGCTCTGGCTTAATAGATTGGAAGTCGTAAAGGATAAGGATGATAAATTGTCGATTCAGGTGTCGGGTTATGTTTATTGCGGCGATGTCAGTCTGGATAGAGAAAGCCTGGACGGGTTTATTTCCCGTTTGCGGGAAGATCAGGATATAAAAGGATCTTTCCCGGTAATCGAGCCGCTTACTCAGGAGCGCGAAATATTGTCAGGATACGATGTGACACATTTCGCGGTCAGGTTGCGACAATGAAAAAATATACCAATACAATCGCTATTGCC
>CAZVRU010000001.1:173469-201927 GCA_964629785.1 uncultured Planctomycetia bacterium | reverse complement strand
GAGATAAAAGTAAATCTTGAGATCGATTGTGCCTATCATGACCTGGTCGCTTTTGTTGCGGTCCTGGAAAAAAATCCTCTGGTGGGCATAGAACGGGTGGTGGTTATTCCTAAGACCGAGGATGCAGAGTCATTGAATGTGTCATTGACCCTGATCGGATTCGGAAAATAGTCATGAAGAAGATCTGTTTAACCGGAGCAATAATTATTCTGTTTTTTATCGGGGCGGGAGGTTTTTTTGACTTTACTGCGCAGGCCCGGTCTGAAGGATCCAACCCCTTTACGCCGCAGCTGCCGGTATCAGCGACATCCGGTGATACAGAAAACCAGGATTTTCAGGCTCCGGTACTCGAAGAATTCAAACAGGATATCGATATCCAGGGTGTGGTCTGGGGAACAAGCCGTCCCCAGGCGATTATCGAGGGACAGTTGTACAGCGAAGGCGACCGCATTGACGACCTTGACGTGACGATCACCGAAATAAGTAAGGAAGGGATAACCATAGATTATCAGGGACATTCTTATTTTTTCGAAAAACGTACTGATTATTTAGAAAGATCCGATAGAAGACCTCGTTAACAAAGGAGGACCGATGAAAAAGATAATTATAATGTGTATTTGTTTTTTGATCCTGCCCGGATATGTTTTTTCCCAGGTTGATAACCTGCACGGCAAACGGCTGCTGACCCGCTGCGACAAAAAGATATCGGTTGATTTTCAGGGAGTTACCCTGATGAACCTCTGCAAGATGATCTCTCAGCAGAGCGGTCTTAATTTTGTGGCCAGTGAAGCGGTACAGGAACGCACTGTCACTCTCTACATGGAGAATGTGCAGCTGGCTGCGGCAATGGATACCCTTTTCGATGCCAATAATCTCGCTTATGATTTTTATCCTCAGGCTAATATTTTTGTTATCAGAGAGATGGGAAAACCGGGGATAGAGAGGGTGACCAAGGTTTATAATCTGAAATACGCCCGGGTGAAAAAATCGCGTCTTCAGCAGGAAATAGACGAGATAATCGCCGATGAAGACTCAGATAGCGACGGTGACGCCGAGGACGGTATTACTGCCGCGGTCCGGGAAGCGCTGACCGAGAACGGCAAGGTCATCGAGGATGCCATAACCAACGCTTTGATCGTCATCGATGTGCCTTCTCAGTTCAAGATCATCGATCAGATAGTGGCCAGTCTCGATGTCCAGCAGCCTAAAGTACTGATCGAAGTAGAGATACTCGATGTGTCGAAAGACCTTGTCGATGAAATGGGGGTGGACTGGCCGACGACCCTGGCTTCGCTTGACGTGACCGGACAGCGGGCAACCCGGTTCCCGTTTTTCGGCAACAAAGCCGGCAATGAAAATATCAGTTATACAGTGACCAGCCCGGGCGCAGTAGCCATGGGCACTCTGGGGTCGAACCATTTTACTCCTTCGATATTGACCGTGATCGGTGCTGAACTGGCCCTGGATTTTTTAAAGACCGATAACGCCACTAAATCACTGGCCCGTCCCAAGATACTTACCCTTTCCAATGAAACTGCCGAAATAAAAATAACCACTGACGAAGCTATAGGGGTTCAGCAGAATACCGATGAGAACGGTAATGTCAATTATACTGTGGAACGTACCGAGACCGGGACCCGGTTGCGGGTCACGCCACAGGTGAACCGTCAGAACGGTGAGATAACTCTGATCGTGGAAAGCGTGGAAAAACAGGCCACTGACAGCGGATTTCAGACGACCGGCAGTTCATACATTTCCGGGACCATAAAAGATCCGGAAGAACGCAGTACCAAGGCTGTGGTGCGTATCAAGAACGGCGAAGTGCTGCTGCTGGGCGGACTTATCAAGCGTACGGAAACTGACAATCATACCAGTGTGCCGGGTTTAAGCAAGATCCCGGTGCTCGGCAATCTGTTCAAACATAAACGGGATGAAGTCGATGATCGTGAATTGCTTATTTTTATCACTCCGCGTCTTGTCGATGAATCTCAGTTTCAGCTTTCCCGTGCAGTTCGTACACTGGGCCGCGAGCAGAGCATGGTCAGTTCCAAACAGGATGCAGTAGAAACGGCACTTGATCGGTTTCAATCAGGCGTATATGGCAAAGCACGTTAGACTGGGAGAGATACTGTTAGCCGAAGGCATTATTACTTCGACTCAGCTTCAGGAGGCGTTGCGTCTTCAGAAAGAAGAAGGGGGGCGCCTGGGGGATGTGCTGGTCAAGCTTGATTATGTAAAAGAGACCCAGATCGTCATCGCCTTGAGCAAACAGCTCTCGATCCCTTATGTGAGCCTGAGTTCGGGAAAACTGAAGCCTGATCCGGGCCAGAATCTCGATGAGGTCGTTTCTTATGAATTCGCCGTGCGCAACCGGGTATTGCCCCTTTCCCGTAATCTTAATTCCCTTACCGTGGCTTTATTCGATCCGCTTGATCTGATCCTGCTGGATAATCTCAAAAAGATGACTAATTGCGAGATCAATACGATCCTGGCTACCAAATCGGATATTCTGCGGGCGATAGAAGATTTTTACAGCAAGGAGAAAATATTCAAGGAAGCTATCGAGGCGGCTTATGGAGAAAATGTAGAGGAGATAACCGAGATCTCGTCGGAAGAAGAAGAGTTGAGCCTTGACCGTTTGATCGCCAAGGCCGAAGAGGCACCGGTCATCAAACTGGTTGATCTCATAGTCCATCAGGCCATCGAAGAAAACGCTTCGGATATCCATATCGAACCTCAGAGGGATTCTTTGATCTTACGTTACCGTATCGACGGTATACTTTATGAAGTGCCGCCTCCCTCGAAATCATTGCACCTGCCGATAATTTCGCGTATCAAGATCCTTTCCCATATGGATATTGCGGAAAAACGTCTGCCTCAGGATGGCAGTTTTATGGTAAAAATAAAAGACCGCCTGATCGATTTGCGGGTATCCACCGTACCCACTATTCACGGAGAAAAAGTGGTCATTCGTATTCTGGATAAATCCCGCGTGCCCCTGGAACTGGCCAAATTGGGATTTTTCCCCAATGAGATCTCCTGCATGCGTGAAGGAATGTCGTATACTTATGGATTGGTATTCATCACCGGACCTACCGGCAGCGGTAAATCCACGACCCTTTACGCGTCATTGAATGAATTGACTTCGTCGAAGAAAAACATTTTGACGATAGAAGACCCGGTAGAATACCGTCTGGAAAGGATAAACCAGGTACAGGTGAAACCGGAGATAGGTCTTACCTTCTCCAATGTGCTTCGTTCTTTTCTGCGTCAGGACCCGGATATTATTCTGGTGGGGGAAGTTCGCGATCTGGAAACTGCCGAAATATGCGTGCGTTCGGCTTTGACCGGTCACCTGGTGTTATCGACCCTTCATACCAACGATGCCGCGGGAGCGATCTCGCGATTAGTGGATATGGGGGTACCCAATTATCTGGTGGCTTCTTCTTTGCGTCTGGTTATCGCTCAGCGTCTGGTGCGCAGTCTTTGCCCGCACTGTAAAGAACCGTATGAAGTGAAAAACGAAAAAATACCCGGCAATATCAAACTGAACACCCAGGTCATCTATAAACCGAAAGGGTGCGAAAAATGCAAGTTTATCGGTTTTAAAGGCCGTTCCCTGGTAGCGGAAGTAATTCTGATCGAAGATGAATTGCGGGAGGCTATATATAAAAATATGTCTCCGGCTGAGATCATGAAAATCGCCAAAAGAAAAGGTACATTATCTTTGCTGGAGAGCGGGATAAAACGGGTGGAGGAAGGCATTACTTCCCTGGAAGAAGTGCTTTCCGTCGCCGTGTATTAAAGGAGATCATTATGCCGTTATTTTCCTATGTTGCCAAAAGCAAAGACGGTAAAACAATGAAAGGCGCCGAAGAAGTATCCGGCCGGGAAGAACTGGTAAGCCGGCTGAAAAATAAAGGGTTGTTCATTATTTCGGTACGGGAGCTGAGCGAAAAAGCATCACCGGGCGCGACCTCTTTTTTTACCAGAAAAAAAGGCCATATGGGAGTCAGTCTTCTGGACCTGGCCTTTTTCGCCCGTAATCTTTCCACTACTCTTTCGGCAGGGGTCCCTTTATTGCGCAGTCTGGAAGTGCTTTCCTCCCAGACCGAAAGCAGTAAGTTGAGAGCGACCACTATCGAAATAGTCAATGATATAAAACGCGGACTGTCACTGAGCGAGGCGATTGCCAAGTATCCGTATATTTTTTCTTCTCTCTGGCGGGGTATAACCGAGGTAGGCGAAGCCACGGGAAATCTTCCCTTTGTTCTGGACAAACTCGCCGTATACCTTGAAATGCGTCTTGATTTCGACCGTAAAGTCAAAAGCGCCCTGGTCTACCCGGTAATCCTTATGGTAGTTGCGGCGTTAGCCATGGTCATATTTTTTAAGCTAATTCTGCCCAAGTTTACGGCTTTGTTCGAGCAGTTCGATATCACCTTGCCGATTCCCACTCAGATCCTTTTCAATATCAGTGAATTCGTCAATAATAATTTTCTGCTTATTGTTCTGGCTCTGGCCGGTCTGGCAGTCGGTGCCCATTATGCCCGCAAGCAGCCGGCAGTTATCGAATTTCTGGATAGATTTTTTCTCAAAATACCTATGATCAGCGATCTGGTCATTCTTACCAGTGTGGAACGTTTTGCCTCAACCATGTATATCCTTCTGGAAAGCGGAGTGCCTATAGTCTATACCCTGGAAGTAGTGGCGAAAAGCATCGGTAACAGTTTTTTTACCCAGAAGTTAATGTCTTTAAAAGAGAGCGTGAAACAGGGAAAACCTCTCGCGGCAGAGATAGCCAGGGTGCCTTTTTTCCCTACCCTGGTCACCGAGATAGTCAGTATCGGGGAAGAAGCAGGCAATCTTCCCGAGATGTTCAAAAAACTGTCCGACCATTATCAGAAAGATCTTGCTTCCAAGATAGACCGCATTGTGGCTGCTTTTGAGCCGTTAATGATCGTGTTCATGGGGGTGATCATCGGCTCTATCGTAATATCCCTGTTTCTGCCTTTGTTCAAGATATCCACCATGGGCGGGTAAGCTTGACGTGAAAAATGTTGTATGGTACATTTTGTATATAACCGTATAAGAAAGAGGAGGTAGTTATGAGAAAAGGTTTTACCCTGTTGGAAGTCTTAACCGTTGTTATTATCGTTGCCATTCTCGCTTCGCTGGCTGTTCCTCAGTTCTTCCGGGTCGCTGAAAGAGCCAGAGCCGCCGAAGGCGTGCAGATCCTCGGCGCAGTACGCAGCGCCCAGATGCGCCATATGGCAGAACATGGTGCGGGCGCCGACGGCGATTATGCCGATGTTCAGGATGACCTGGATATGACCATTACTGACGCAAAATACTTTGATCTTGATAACATGGAATTGGTAGGGTTCAACGAAAGTACCGACGATGATGAGGTTATCGCTACAATTTCGCGTAATAGTGAAAGTTACGGGTATGAAGACGCCTACGAACTGAGCATAACCAAGGACGGCGAAATCAGTTGCGGCGGCAACGATGATGTGTGTACACGCCTGGGATACTAAGGGTAAGAATATTCCGGCAGGATAGACACGGTTTTATCTTATGACAAGAAAGTCAGAAAGTTGTTTCAGCCTGAGCGAGTTGATTATTGTTCTGGTCATAGTGGCGGTCATTGCCGGATTTGCCATCCCTTCTTACCGGAAAGCGATACAGAGGAGCCAGGAACGGGAAAGGGATGCCATGATCCAGTTGCTCACCGATGCCGCGGAAATATATTACAGCGACAACGAAAAGCATATAAACTGTTACAGCACTGAAGCGTGTAATACTACATTCGATCTCAATATTCCGCTGGGAACCTGGGAATATCAGGTGGTTAACGGCGAAGCGAGCGCTGTGCCCGTTTCTCCCTGAGACAGGACATGGCCAAGAAACAGGAGTATGTCTGATGCGCAAAGGTTTTACTTTGACTGAAGTCCTGGTCGCTGCGTTGATCGTCGCTCTTACTTTCGGCGGGCTGATCGCCAGTTTCAAGGCTTCCCGTTCATATATCAGCCGTTCCAGCAAACGTCTGGTCGCTGCCAATTTTGCCCGGTCAGTATTGAACGATTTTTATAATGAGGTAAGGGCCGATACCTGGGATGAGACCGGTAATAAGATCTACAGCGGCGGCCAGGGAGTCGGCGATAAATATATCTATAAAGGCGCCGGGTTTGTCTATGATCTGCCTTCTGAGGAATGGAGCGGGGAGTATACAGTGGAAAACGTGGATCTGGACAACGACGGCCTGGTCGATGCCCGGAAAGTCACGGTCACTGTCGGTTATCCCCAGGCTCAATAAATACATGCGTTTAAAACGGCAGGCCATCACTTTAGTGGAGTTGCTTATTGCCATCGTCCTTTTGGGGATGATCGTTCTGGGGGCTACGGCTTTTGATTCGGCAAGCCATTCTTTTTTCAAACAATCCCGCCAGAAAGCCAGGGTCGCCAATGAATTGAATATGATCCTCGACCATATCGGCAAATACATGGAACAGGCAGTGGGCGACAGCGAAAATTCCGGCCTTGAAATACATTCGATGGGCGGTTCGGTAGACGCCGGAGATTTTTGCACCTGGACCGATTCCTGTACCCGGGATAATTGTTATATAGAGATCATTAATGACGATCCTGAGGATTACGGTAATAAATTCACTCGCCGCTATGAATACGATGGAAGCGACCAGAAGTTGTATTTCACGGATGATTATACGGGAGCGATTTCCGATAGATATAAACTTCTTTCCACCCGGGTTTATACCTGCGAATTGGGGATTGATGCCTCAGGCAATGGACTGGTCATAGAGGAGCTTACCCTGACCTATGACCCGGATGAATCCGAGAGTGTTTCCAACCCCGGGCTAAGCGCAGAGAAAATATCGTTTTTTTCCTTTTCTCACTCCATCAATTGAATTTGATTGCGATAGCCGGTGACCGATGAATTTTATGGATAGGTATAAAGATTTTCATTTCTCGTTTAAACGTGGTTTCAGTCTGGCCGAATTAATCGTTATCCTGGTCATTGTCGCCCTGTCTGTAGCTCTGGGTATCCCTTCTTACCGCAAAGCAATACAGAAAGCCCAGGAAAAAGAAGTGACTGTGTTCAGTGAGGCTTTGCGCGATGCCGAACATCAATACTATCTTGAACATGACACTTATGTGGAATGCGGCTACGAGGGGGTAGATGAATGCAATGCTGTCCTGCAGGTAAGTCTTCCCCAGGGCCGGGAAGAATTGAAAGAAGAGTGGCAGTATTTCGTCAAATCAGATGATCTCACCTCTTATTTCTGTGTCGGGGCCGAGAATACCAGTACAAAGGAAAATTATTGTCTGGCCGGAGATATTGACCAGACTCTTAGCAAAGGTGCCTGTGCGCCTGAAGGTTGCCAGTAGCCTTTTTCCGGTCCTTCCTTTGGCGGTAAATACACTTGACCCTTTGCCACGCCGTACTATATAATAAAAGATCGTCTGTCCCTGGTCGGGAAATCCGGACCTTAAAGGGCAAAGACACGGGCCGGTAGTTCAGTTGGGAGAACATTACGTTCGCAACGTAGGGGTCAGGGGTTCGAATCCCCTCCGGTCCACCAATTATGAGAAAAGGTCTAAAACAGCCCGCATATCCTTCGGCGCCGGCTGCTCTTCCGGAAAAAGTATGATCAGGGTATGTATGCATAAGCAGGTGTTTTAACAGATACCTATGGAATATATGTTCTCTACCCGCCGGGTCTATCTTCCTTCTGCCTGCCTGTCGGAAAAGGTGGAAATAAAGGACCGGGATATCATTCATAAAATAAAAGATGTTCTGCGCCTGGGTCCGGGCGATACAATATCGATATTCGACGGCCAGGGCAGGGAATACAGTTATGTCCTGGACCGGGCAGATAAGTCCGGTCTGGCATTGATCTCCCCTGAACTGATCCGGGAACAAGCCCGGCCGAAGTTATGGATATCGCTCGGTTTTCCTTTGCTTACCGAACAGAAAAACGATTTGATCCTGCAAAAAGCCACGGAACTGGGTGCAGCAAGATTATATCCTTTTATCTCAGAAAGGAATTCAGTTCATAAAAAGATCTCGCCGGCAAGGGGTGAGCGTTGGCAGAAAATAGTCGTCGAAGCCTGTCGCCAGTCCCAGCGCCTGTGGCTGCCGGTGATCGAACCGCTGATCTCTTTGCCTGATCTGGCAGCAGTTAAAGCGGATATTAAATTGTACGGGGACAGAGAGGGAACGGGCATGGATAATGACAGGATAACATCTGTTTTGTCCGAGATAATGGCGCTGGCCGGTCCGGAAGGCGGATTTTCGCCTGAGGAAAAAAAATTCCTTGAAAAACAGGGATTTTCTCCTTTTCGACTTTCCCGGGATATACTGCGGGCTGAAACCGCAGCAATATTCATGGTGGGGCTGGTCAGCTACCTGGCAAGTAGAGAGTAGAGAGTAGAGGGTAGAGGGTAGAGGGTAGAGAGTAGAGAGTGTGGGGTATTATGGAGAATAGAAATGTCATTTATAAAATTCTCGCTACTGGCTACTCGCTACCTGCTACTTTTTTTTGACTTATGAAGACAGTTAAATTCTATACTCTGGGATGTAAAGTCAATCAGTATGAAACTCAAGCGCTTATCGAAGATTTTCAGGCTAACGGGTTTAAGCAGGCAGAGGATAATGCCGATCTGTGCGTGATCAATACCTGTACGGTCACAGCCCGCGCTGACGCCAAATGCCGGGAAATGATCAATAAGGCCCGCCGGGAAAATCCTCAGGCCAGGATCGCGGCTGTAGGCTGTCTGGTCACCTTCAACGGCGCGTCCCTGCAGGCGCGAAAGGTGGAATACATCGTTCCCCAGGACAGAAAGCATGAGTTGGTAGACATTGTTACTCAACGGTCTGCCCGGCCGGGCCGGAACAGATGGTCTCTGAATATCAGCCGGTTTTGTAACAGCCGGGCTTTTGTAAAAGTACAGGATGGATGTGACAATTTTTGTTCTTATTGTAAAATACCTTATCTCAGGGGGGCTCCGGCCAGCAGACCGGAACAAGATATTGTGGCAGAGATAGAAAGGATTTCCCCTGATCATCCTGAGATCGTATTGTGCGGGACTAATATCGGACTTTATGGCAGAGAAAGCGGATACAGGAATAATCTGGCTTCTTTGCTGGAAAAGCTGCTCGGCGTGAAAAAGTTAGGACGGCTGAGGATAAGTTCGATATCTCCGCTCCATGTCAGTGACAGGCTGCTGGCCCTTTTTAAAGACCGTAAATTGTGCCCGCATCTTCATCTTCCCTTTCAGTGCGGCGACGATATTATTTTAAAAAAAATGAATAAAAAAAGTACGACCGGTTTGTATAAAGAGGTAGTTGATAAAGCGCGGGCAATAATTCCCGAGATTGCCGTGAGCTGTGATATCCTGGCAGGATTTCCCGGCGAAGACGACAGCAGTTTCCGTAAGACCTGTGATTTTTTAGCGGGGATACGTCCTATGCGGCTGCACGTGTTCAGCTTTTCGCCCCGGGAAAAGACCTGTTTCGAAGGGATGGTCCTAAATGATGCTGCCGCGGTGCGGGAACGTACGGCTTTTCTGAAAAGTGAGGGCCGTAAATGGGCCCAACAGTATGTTCTATCGTTCAGGGGGAAACCTCTGGCCATGGTAAGCGAAGAAAAAACAGACCGGGGGGTAATCGGTTACACGGAAAATTATCTGCGGGTATGCCTGCCTGACCCGGGCATATCCCCGGGCGAGGTGGTCAAAGTGACCGTGAATAAAGTGGAAAAGGGTAAAATAATTGCTGAAAGGTTTGCTATCTGATTTTCGATATTCGATAAACAGGCAACAGGCCATTGACCGTCGACCACAGATTAGCGACTGTCATTAACATATGCGATTGAATAGATTCATTGCCCAGTCAGGAGTATGTTCCCGGCGCAGCGCCGATCGGTATATCACTACCGGCAGAGTGGCGGTGAACGATCGCACGGTAGATCAACCCTGGTATCAGGTCAGCGCCGGCGACAGGGTGAGGGTGGACGGCAAACCGCTCGGCAGTCGTAAGCACATATACGTAATGTTCAATAAACCAACAGGAGTTACCACCACTTTAAGCGACCGCTATGCCGATAAAAAAGTGGTGGACTATATCCCGGCTGAGCTGGGCCGCCTGTTTCCGGTAGGGCGTCTGGATAAGAACTCGCGGGGCATGCTTTTGCTTACCAGCGACGGCGATTTTTGTTATCAGATGACTCATCCCCGCTTCGAAATAGAAAAAGAATATCGACTGGTGCTCGAAGGCAGACTGGGCCCGGCCGAGAAAGAAAAGGCCAGGCAGGGGATAGTTGACAATGATGACCTGTTGAAAGTAAAATTTCTTAAGGTGCTTGAAATATCCGGGCGCAAGACAATTGTCAAAGTGATCATCAGCGAAGGGAAAAAACGTCATTTACGCAGGTTATTTAAATTTTTGGGTTTAAAAGTGCAGGACCTTAATCGGGTGCGTATCGGCAGGCTTTCTCTGGGAAGCCTTAAAGAAGGGAACTGGCGCCGGCTGAGCGAAAAGGAAAAAAATTTGGCCCAGCAGAGCGACGTTTCTTTACAAAGGAGGTCGAATGAAAAAAGGAATCAGCCTTAACGAGATTATTATCGTGGTGATTGTCGTGTCGATATTGGCCGGCCTGGCCATACCCCAGTACCACCGGACCGTGGAACGTATGCGCTGTGCCGAGGGCAAGGCCGCTTTGCTTACTTTACGCGATGCCCAACTTCGTTATAAGGCGGATTCGGATAGTGATACCTACACTACGGATGTCAACGACCTGGATATGGAATTCAGCCGGAACGGCAAAAGCATTTTCAAGTATTTCGATACCCCTGTGGCCCAGAATGTTTCCGGTTTTCTGGGAAAGATCGTTAAAAAAGACGGCACCTATACTCTGCATATACACGAAAACGGGATTATCTTCTGTTCGTCTGCCAAGAAGGAAGCATGCAGTTGTCTGGGGGTCGAACCTATGAAATAGGCTTCCGGATCGTTTTGCCACAGGTCAAAAAGAGGACAGGTAAATGAAAGATAAAGGCAAAGTAGTGTTTCTGGACCGGGACGGGGTGATCAACCGCTCTCCCGGGGAGGGGGAGTACGTAACCAGCCCCCGGGATTTTTCTTTGCTTCCGGGAAGCGGGGAAGCGATTTGTAAATTGAACGAAAAGGGGTATAAGGTCTGTGTGATCTCCAATCAACAGGGAGTGGGCAAGAAGCTTTTTAGGCAAAAAGATCTGGATGCGGTCACGGCCCGGATGGTCAGCGGGCTTAAGAAGAAAAAAGCCTGTCTGGACGGAATATATTATTGCACTCATTTGAAAGAGGAAGATTGCCCCTGCCGTAAACCGAAAACCGGTTTACTGGAAAAAGCTCTGGCCGATCTTGATCTCAGACCGCAAACGATGTTCTTTGTCGGTGATTCGATGATCGATATGGAAACTGCTCAGGCTTTCGGCAGCAAATCGGTTTTGGTGCTTTCCGGAAAAGAGAAGATCTCTAATCGTCCTTTCTGGCCCCTGGTCCCGGATTTTATTTTTGACAACCTTTTGCTGGCGGTTTATTATATCTGCGCCCATGAAAAATAAAGTTGTTGTTATTTATGCCAGTTGCGGCGAAGGCCATAAACGGGCAGCCGAAGGATTAAGCAATTTTATCGGCTGCGAAGCTTATGACCTTCTTGATTTTTCCCCGGTATTTATTTCCCGTGCTTATTCCTGGGGATACCGCTATATCGTAAGGCATTTCCCCTTTTTGTGGCTGTGGTTTTTCGAGACTACCAAGTGGCGGCTGGCCTGCCGGGCCCTGGTATTCGTGCATCGCATCCTGTTCCGGCGGTTTATGAGATTTGTTTTGCGGGGAGAATACCGCATAGTCATTTCAACTCATTTTTTCAGTCCGCCGCTGTTGACCAAAGTAAAACGTAAACGGCCGTTTTTGAATACGGTTCTGGTCACTGACCTGGATGTCCACCCTCTCTGGATCGACGAAGGGATCGATAATTATTTCGTAGCTCTGGACGAAACGGCTCACAGCCTTCAGAGACGGGGTATCGACAGAGAAAGGATAGTGGTAAGCGGTATGCCTTTGCGCCGGGGGTTTTATCAGCCCCAGGACCGGAATAGTCTGAAAAAGAAATTCGAATTCGGCGAAAAGCCGTGTCTGCTGTTTTTTTCCAGCGATACAGGGACGATCCCTTTTCTGCCGTCGGTGGCCTGGCGGCTGGAAAAAGATTTTACTTTACTGGTGATCTACGGTAAAAATAGACGGATCAGACGTTTTGTCGAATCCCGCAGAAGTTCATCTCTGCGCGGATTTTCCCGTTATGAGCAGATATGGGAGATGATGAGTTTATGTACGGCTCTTATCACCAAACCCGGAGGCATGACGGTCAGCGAAGCTCTGCATCTCAGAAAACCTCTTATCTTTACACATTTTATCTGGGGCCAGGAAAAGAAAAATATGGAAATACTGGTCCGCAAAGGAGTGGCTTTTTATGCGCCCCGGCCCAGGGAACTTTTAAGGATTGTCGGCTATATCCGCACTAATGCCGCGCAGATAGAAAAAAGGTTTGCCGCAGTTCCGGCTAATGCCTATGAAAAAGTGAGCGCTTTTGTCACGTCTCATATCCAGGAATGATGAAAAATACAGTAGCCCAGGTAGTATTCAATATTCCCCTGGACCGTCATTTCGATTATCAGATCCCCGAAGATATGACAGTACAGGAAGGGATGAGGGTCTGGGCCGAATTCAGCCGAAAAAAAATGGTCGGTATCGTCATCGGCCTCAGTCGCGGCTCCCGGGTCAAAAAACTGAAACCTCTGTCGGCGGTACTGGATAATACCCCTTCCCTTACCGGGAAACATATCCGCTTCGCGGCAAAACTGGCCCGGGAATATCCTTATTGCCGGGGAGAATTCCTGTTTACTATGCTGCCGGCAGCACTTAAACGCAAACGAGCGGTCCAACAGCCGGTTGTATCTTTGGCGCCGGCGGCTGAAAAAGATGATTCCCTGATCACCTGTATAAAACGGCCTGTTTCTTTTCAAAGATTCGCTGTCTACAAAAAACAGATAGAGACTGCTCTGACCAGGGGGTCGGTGGTCATATGCGTTCCCCTGGTCGATTATATCGGACCACTGCAGGAAAAGATCGAAGCTGAATTCCCCGGGCAATGCGCGGTTTTCCATAGCTATCAGACAGCGGCGGAGTCTTTGCGTAACTGGAACGAATCCCGCCGCGGCCGGCAGATCATTGTCGGGACGAGGATCGCGCTGTTCTATTATCCGGAAGACACTGCCTTGCTGATCGTCGAGGATGAGAATAATTCCAGTTATTATCATCCGGAAAAACCTTTTTATCATCTTCCCGATGTGGCGGTGTTTTGTTCCCGGTTTAATAACATACCGTTGATAATCAGCACCGATTATCCCAGCCTGGAGACGTATAAACGCATTCAGGACAATGAAGCGGTATTGGATGAGGTGACGGAAAAAGTCAAAGCGGTGGAATGCATACCGGTCCGGGGCCTCGTTTTTCGAAATAATGCCTGGACAATCAACCGCCTTGTCCTGGAAGTGTTGCGCAAGCATCTGGAAGATAAGAAGAAGATATTAGTCCTTTATAACCGGCGGGGATTTTCCACTTTTCTTCAGTGTTCGCACTGCAGCCATGTACTGCGTTGTCCTCGCTGTTCCGGCCTGCTGGGTTTTTCCCAGCGGCAGAAGAAAGCGATATGTTTTCGCTGCAATCATCAGGAAGAAATTCCGGCACTTTGCCCGCAATGTCTTAAAGGATATATCAGGTCGATGGGGACCGGTATCGAAAAAGTGGAATCACAGCTGGAAAGTAATTTTCCCGGCCGGCGGATAAGTCTTTTAACTGACCCGCGACCGGGCAGCGATATTATCGTCAGCACTTATGGATGCCTGGAAAATCAGCAGCGGTTTAAGTGCGGCACGGCCGATGTGGCGATGATCCTGGACAGCGATTCCTATCTTTCCCGTATCGATTACCAGGCCGCATTGCGTCTTTTTGTCTATCTTAAACGTCTCGCCAGTCTGGCCGGCGATAAAGTATATGCCGTGACCGATAATCTGGAGCATCATTTGTGGCAGACCATCAACGGCGACTGGCGTCAGTTTTACAAACGGGAAGCAGAATTAAGGAAAGAAGCTTTCCTGCCGCCCTATGCTCATAATGCCATTGTCACCGTCCGCGGCCGGGACAAGAACGGCCTTTTAAGCAAAGCCGGTAGATTATATAATAAAATTGCCGAAACATCCGGCATAGAGGTATACGGACCGTTACCCGGCTCTCCTTTTAAGATCGGTTCCGAGTATTATTATTCGGTCGTTGCCAAGTCAGGTTCACGGAAATTGCTGCGTGAGGCAGTAAAGAAAGCAACTGAAGAATTTCGCCGGGGGGCGATGCGCCTGGCCGTGGAACTGCGCTGACCGGACAACCGGAGTTATTGAGAGGACAGGATACCATGAAAATAGTGTATTGCGGAAGTTCGGAATTTTCCGTGGCCGTGTTGGCCGGTCTCAGGGAAAGAGGAGTTGTGCCGGTTTTGGTAGTGACCACTGTAGACAAACCAAGGGATCGCGGATATTCGGTTAAAGGTACGCCGGTAAAAGATTACGCTTGCCGGCACGGTCTTGCCTGGCGCTCACCGCGGTCACTTAAAGATGCTTTTTTTCTGGAAGAACTTAAGTCTTTGGCTCCGGATATTATCCTGGTGGCCAGTTTCGGCAGGTTGATACCGGAAACGATGCTGGAGATACCTTCGCGCCTGCCTCTCTGCGTTCACCCTTCGTTGTTACCGTGTTACCGCGGGGCTGCGCCTTTGCAGCGGGCCCTGTTAAACGGAGAGAAGGAAAGCGGGGTGACTTTATTCAAGATAAACCGGCAAATCGATTCCGGTCCATTGCTTTTTCAGAAAAAAATATCTATTGGCGAGGAAGACGATATATTTTCGCTTTCCCGGAAACTGGAAAATCTTTCCGTGGAAAGTTGCCTGGACTGTCTCACCCTCATCGATTCGGGGGCATATCAGCTTATTCCCCAGGATGAAACCAGGGCCAGTTATGCTCCTAAGATAGAAAAAGAAGAAGGGCATATAAACTGGAGTTGTCCGGCCCGTGATATTGTCAACCTTGTCCGGGCCGTGACAAAAGGGCCGACAGCTGTTACTTTGTTCCGCGGCCGGCGGATCCAGATAATAGCTGCCGTAGTTGAGGAAGGAAAGGCCGGCGCTGCCGCCGGTGAGGTGGCCAGGGTGGGCAAGAACGATTTCAGCGTGGCCTGCAGCCGTGACAGGCTCAGGATAATCACGGTAAAGCCGGAAGGGAAGAAAGAAATGTCTGCCGCCAGTTTTATCTGCGGTCACCGTATAACCGTCGGCCAGAGACTGGAATAGGGGTAATCCATGCCGGCAGGTAAAAATAGAAGCGGAAAAGACCGGAAAGACCGGTCTAAATGTTATCATGTCCTGTATGACGGACTGGTACAGGGCGTTGGCTTTCGCTATACCGTGCAGAGGATGGCCGGGCGCAACAGGATAAAAGGATGGGTACGCAATCTTCCTGACGGTAAAGTAGAGGTTTTTGCCCAGGGCGATCCGGATTCGCTTGAGCTTTTTCGCCGCCAGGTCTGCGGTGAATTCGTTTCCAATATTACTTCCGAGAACTGGCAGGAAATGCCGTTCAACCCCGGGTTCAAGGATTTCCATATCGAATTTTATTCTTTTTAACAAACGGTAGATACGTGAAGTATGTATTTTTTTCCGATATTCACGGCAATCTGGAAGCCCTGGAGTCGGTAATATCTTTTTTGCGGCGTGAAAAACCCGATTTCTCTGTGTTTGTCGGCGATGCCGTGGGTTACGGAGCCGACCCGGCAGGGGTCGTTTCTTTGCTGCAGGCCCTTCCTTTTCCTTTGAGCAGTGTTGCCGGTAATCACGATTGGGCAGTTCTGGGAAAAACCGATATAGATTGTTTTAATCCCATGGCCCGGGAAGCGGTGCTTTGGACCGCTGATCGCCTGAGGCAGTGTCATTTTTCTTTTTTAGAGTCTTTTCCTCTTGTCTTCGGGAAAGATGAGTTTAAGGTAGTACACGGCAGTCTTTACCGTCCTGACCGTTTTTATTATATTTTCAGCAGTACCGATGCCCGGCGCTGTTTCGATCTTCTGCAAAAAAAGATATGTTTTGTCGGGCATACTCATTGTCCGGGGATTTATGCCTGTGGGAAAAATGCCGTGCGTTTTTTTTCCGGTGAGCACCTCAGACTTTGCCGGGGATGGCGTTATCTGGTCAACGTGGGTAGTGTCGGTCAGCCGCGCGACCGGGATCCGCGTGCCTGTCTTTGCAGTTATGACAGCGTTAAAGAGATAGTAAGCTATCATCGATTGGAGTATAATATTGCATCGGCCGCGGCAAAAATACGAAAAGCCGGCCTGCCGCTTTTTCTTGCCGAAAGGCTTTTGCTCGGCTGTTAAGGAGACAAAAATGTCCGGGAAAAAAGATGTCAAACTACAGATAGACCGGTTGCGGGAACAGATACGTTACCATGACCGCCTTTATTACGGTAAAAGCCAGCCGGAAATATCGGATAAAGAATATGACGACCTGATGCGCAGACTTCAGGAACTGGAACAGGCTAATCCCGGACTGATCACACCCGATTCTCCTACTCAGCGCGTTTCCGGGGAAGTGAGCGAAAGTTTTTCCCCGGTAGCGCATAAGCAAAAGATGTTTTCTCTCGATAATACCTATTCGCTGGAAGAATTGCGGGAATGGGAAAAAAAAGTCAAGCGGATGCTGAAAAAAGACGGGGAATTGAGCTATATCGTGGAATTGAAGATAGACGGCGTCAGCTGTTCGCTGTTATATGAGAACGGCAGTTTGATACGGGGGGCTACCCGCGGTGACGGCAGCATGGGAGAGGATGTGACTGCTAATATCAGGACTATCGTTTCGCTTCCTTTGAAGCTGAGCAGTGAAGGCCTGCCTTCTTTCTGTGAGGTGCGCGGTGAGGTTTATATGAATAAAAACGACCTCAAGAGGATCAATGCCGGGCGCCTGGAACGGGGTGAACCGCCTTTTGCCAATCCCCGTAATGCGGCCAGCGGTTCTCTAAAGTTGCTCGATCCCCGTCTGGTCAGCCGGCGGGGTCTTAAATGCTTTATTCATTCTTTCGGCTGGATAGAAGGCGGTTATTTTGATTCCCAGAAGGATTTTCTGGATAATGTCGGTTCCTGGGGATTGCCGGTCAATCCCCATAATCAGTATTGTTCTTCTTTGGAAGAAGTTCTGGAATACTGCCGGAAATGGGAAAAAGAAAGAGAACGATTAGAGTATGAGGTCGATGGAGTAGTGGTCAAGATCAACGATTTTTCTTTACAGCAGTCACTGGGAGCCACATTGAAATCTCCCCGCTGGGCAGTGGCTTTTAAATTTCCCGCCCATCAGGCTACTACCCGGGTGCTGAAGATCGATTTCGGGGTAGGGCGTACCGGTATCATTACTCCGGTAGCTTTTCTGAAACCGGTAGAATGCGGCGGTGTAACGATCAGGCGGGCGACGCTGCATAATTTCGATGAGATAAAACGACTTGACGTCCGGGAAGGCGATGCTGTATTGATCGAAAGGGCCGGCGATGTCATACCCAAAGTAGTGAAGGTGATCTCTTCTCAGAGAAAAAAATATAAAGTCCGGAAAATCAGCGTACCGAAGTATTGCCCGGTGTGCGCCAGCAAAGTGGCCAAAGAAAAAGAAGAAGAAGTGTATTGGTATTGTATCAACCCCGACTGTCCGGCGAGAATAAAGGGGTCGTTATTCCATTTTGGTTCGCGGGCCGCCATGGATATCCAGGGATTGGGGGAGAGCGTGATCGAAGAGATAGTGTCGCGCGGTCTGGTGACCAGTCTGGCTGACCTGTATAATACGATCAGTAAAGAAAAGTTGCTCGGCCTTCCTTTGTTCAAGGAAAAGAAAGCCGAAAAACTCCTGCAGGCGATAAAAGAAAGCAGGGGCAGGGGGCTGGATAAATTCCTTTACGGTCTGGGGATACGCCATGTGGGAGAAAAAAGTGCCCGCATTCTTGCTCTGAAGTACGGGAACATCGCTGCCTTGATGAAAGCCGGTCAGGAAGAATTGCAGTCGATACCGGAAATAGGTCCGATCGTGGCAGCTTCGGTGTTCAGTTTTTTTTCTCTGCCGAAAGTCAAATCGATGATCGATTCTTTTAAAAAAGCAGGTTTAACCCTTCGTGTGGCCGCTACAACTTCGGAAAACGAAAAATTTGCGGGAAAAGTCTTTGTTTTTACCGGAGAACTGAAAAATCTATCCCGGGTTCAGGCCAGAGATAAAGTGGAACGTTTCGGCGGCAGGTGGGCCTCAACTGTGAGCCGCAACACTGATTTCGTGGTGGCCGGAAAAAATCCCGGTTCCAAATTTGAAAAGGCGAGGCAATTAAGGGTAGCGATAATCGATGAAAAGGAATTTCTCAGGATGAGCGGCAGCTAAAAATAAATCCGCGGTTTTCCCGGTTTTGTAAATTAACCTTTCTTTTTTCAGCAAAACCTTTTAAAATAATATAATATGAAACGTATTGCGGTCCTGATAGTAACAATCGCTGTTTTTTTCTGCACTTCCGGATGTGCCGGTCTGCGGAGCAAGTTCGTCCGCAAGAAACGGGCAGAAAAAAAACCGGTAGTCTATGTCGATTATAAGCAGTATTCCGACGTACCGCCCCGGGAGAGCTATCAGGAATATTATGTCTTTACCCAGGGCTGGTTAAGCGAGGCCCTGCAGTCTTTGCGTTATAGCGGCAACCGCAAGAAGATACGACAGGCCTTCAGCGAAGCCTTGATAAATATCGAACAGATGCTTTTTTTTCTTGATCAGGACGGGCAGGATCAGCTGGCATCGCTTCACGCCCGTCTCCAGGAATTGCAGGAAGAATATATCGCTTTTTCCGCCAATGAAATGAAGAAAAGCTCGATTATCAATAGACTGGAGTCTTTTTCCCGGGAATTCCAGAGAAAGTTCAGCATGAATAATGCTGCTCAATGGATGCTTTAGAAGTAAAGACGTTTTGTCTGGGGCCGCTGGCGACGAACGCCTATCTGGTCATCGATCGCCAGACAAAGACTGCTGTGATCGTCGATGCGCCGCAAGGGGCAGGGGAGGTAAAAAACGAAATAGACCGGCAGGGTCTGAAATTGCTTTATGTACTGCTCACTCACGGTCATGCCGATCACATCGCCGGCCTGCTTGAATTTGATGCCCGATTCTATATCCACCGTTATGACGAACCGTTCCTGGCCGATCCTTCCCGTAACCTTTCTTCTTTTTTTCAGCCGGTCAGCGTGATCTCTCAGGCATCGCTGATAAAGGACAGACAGGTCGTTTTTTTTGCCGGACATGAATTCGAGGTCATACATACTCCCGGACATTCGCCCGGTTCGGTCTGTTTTAAGATCGATAATTATCTGTTCAGCGGCGATACTTTGTTTTTTGATTCAGTCGGCAGGACCGATCTGCCGGGTGCTTCGCAGGAAGATCTGTTTATTTCGATAAAAGAAAAGCTGTTGCCTCTGGGCCGGCAGATTGTGGTCCTGCCCGGCCATGGCGGGGCTACGACATTGGGGCGGGAAATAAAACGCAACCCTTTTCTGGTCATATGAACGTATACAGTGAAGCATTTTTGGATTTTCTCAGGGTGGAAAAAGGCCTGTCGGCCAATACCATCCGTTCTTATCAGCAGGATATAGACAAGTATCTTTCTTTTTTGCGAGAAAAGGGGGTCAACGACGTAACAAAGTTCACCAGCGAAGACATTTTTTCTTTCCTTATTTTTTTAAAAAGCAGGATAGCACCGGTGAGTATTTCCCGGAACCTGTCTTCGGTAAAGAATTTTCATCGTTTTTTGCTGCGGGAAAAAGTGACCAGTATCAATCCTGCTGAATTGATCGAGACCCCCAAGATAGAAAAAAAAGTCCCCCAGGTTCTTTCTTTTCAGGAAGTAGAGCGGATCTTGAAGGAATCTGACCTGAAGACTTCCCAGGGATTGAGAAACAGAGCAATACTGGAAATACTTTATGCTACCGGCCTGCGCGTATCTGAACTTGCTTCTCTGACCGCGGCTAATTTTAATCTGGAGGTCGGATTTTTACGCTGTACGGGAAAATCTTCCAAAGAACGGATAGTGCCATTGGGCAAAACAGCTGAAAAGTGGCTGGTGAAATATATGCGGGAAGCCCGGCCCAGGCTTGCCGGACAGAAGTTCTCTGAGGCTCTTTTTCTGGCTCAGGGCGGACGGCGGTTAAGCCGGCAGAGTATATGGAAAATGATCAAAGTCATAGTGAAAAAAGCCCGCATCGCCAAAAAAGTGAGTCCGCATACCCTGCGGCATTCGTTCGCCACTCATCTTCTGGAACGGGGGGCTGACCTGCGCAGTGTGCAGGAAATGCTCGGTCACTCCAGCATTACGACGACGCAGATATATACGCATATTAACCGGATCAGACTGAAGGAAATACATTCACGGTTCCACCCCCGGGCAGCCAATCCCGGGCGAAGCCCGAAATCGGCAGAGAAGGTAAAGGGTATTTGCCCCACACTTAGGTGTAGGGAATGACGGATACTGCGTACGTAAGTGCGCAGAGGTAAAATCTAAAGGAAAATCTAAGCAAGAGCGTTACGAGTGTCGAGCATCGAGAATCCAGTATTCAGTATCTTTAAAATAAGGTAGAGGCCATGTTCGTGAAAAAACTGGAAAAATTACCGGCTGATATGCGTAAAGTACTGAAGATATGCTCGCGCCAGGCCGCTGCCCTGGATTATCGTATCTACCTTATCGGCGGGATAGTACGGGATATCATCCTGCGCCGTCCCAATTATGACCTGGATGTCGTGGTCGAAGGAGAGGGAATACGTTTTGCCCGGGCTCTGGCTGATTTCTTCGGTACTGAAATGAGAAAACATCACGCTTTCGGGACGGCAACCGTATATCATAAAAAATTCAAGATCGATATCGCCACGGCCCGCAGCGAATCGTATGACCATTGGGGCGCTTTGCCGGGAGTGAAGCCGGCTTTGCTCGAACATGATCTGTATCGCCGCGATTTCACTATAAATGCCCTGGCTGTCAGTCTGAACCGTCGGGATTACGGTTCTCTGATCGATTTTTACCATGGTTATCAGGATTTGCGGAAAAAAAAGGTCAGGGTATTGCACGGAAAAAGTTTTCTTGACGATCCTACCAGGATATTCCGGGCGGTACGTTTTGAGCAGAGATTCGATTTTTCGATCGAACCGTATACCCTGGGCCTTTTACGTCAGGCAATAAAGGCAGGAGCGCTGAGCCTGGTCAATGAACACCGCCTGCGCGATGAAATGATCTTGATTTTCCGGGAAAGCGACCCTTTGTCCTGCCTGCGCCGGATAAATAACCTTATGGGGTTTTCCTTTATAAGTCCTCATCTGAAATTGAATACGAACGATCTGTCTCTTCTGCGCCGTATCCATCTTTCTCTGCACTGGTACGCGGCCCGCTTTCCCGGCCAGCCGCCTCTCGTGGACTGGAGTGTGTATTTCCTGGGACTTATCAATCGTTTGCCGCAGCGGGCCCGCGAGGTGTTTTCCAGCCGTTATGGATTCAATAAGCGCGAGAGGTTATTGTTTCAGAATTTCCGGGCCGACCGGGAAAGGATACGCCGTCTGGAGGCAAAAGAAATATCATTGTCGGCCCTCTATGAGCTGCTCAGCCCGATGACTGCCGAGGAACTGATCTTTTTCCGGGCCGATTTCCCGAACCGCCGCATCCGGCGCCGGATCGAATATTATCTGGAGAAGCTTCGTCATATCAGGCTTAAAGTCCAGGGGCGTGATCTGGAAAGACTGAAAGTGTCGCCGCAGAGCGTCTACGGCAGGATTTTGCGCGAACTGCTTCATCTTAAAATAGATAAAAAACTTTCCAGCAAGCGGGAAGAGATGAGAGAGCTTCGCGGTATCCTGGAAAAGATGGGTTGCGGCTATACCCGATTTAAGGTATAATTTCATCTTTATCTATGTGTATCGGATGTTTGCATCTGTCCCTTTTTATCCCTCATAGCCGTTCATTGAAGGAAAAACGGAGAGTACTGTTAAGTCTGAAACAACGATTGAAGAATAAGTTCAATGTATCTATTGCCGAGCATCAGTCGGATAAATGGCAGTCTTCAGACCTTCTTCTGGTCTGCGCCAATTCTTCCCGGCAATGCGTTCATGAAGAGTTATGCAGGATAGAGGAGTTTATCGGTTATCATAAGGAGATCCAGGTAATCGGATCAGAAAAGGAGTTCTTATAGTGAGCATCCGTATGGATAAAGTCAACAGCGAGATCAAGAAAAAGTTGATGGAGATCATTCTGGAAGAGTTTGATGATCCCCATTTAAGTTCGGTCAGCATAACCCATGTCGTGACCAGTAAAGACCTGCGGGAATGCAAAGTGTATTACAGTTCGTTCCGGGATGAAGACCTGCCCCGCATCGGCACCAGCCTTGACAAATTAAGCGGGTTTATCCGCAAGCTTCTCGGCGATAAACTGAGGATCCGCATTTTGCCGTCGCTGGTTTTTCTGCCCGACACCAGTATCAAGTACAGTGTGGAGATCAACAGGAAGATAGAGGAGGTGCTTGGTGATAAAGAAGATACTTCAGACGATCAAAGAGAATAAAAAGTTCTTTATCAGCGCCCATATGAACCTGGAAGGCGATGCCCTGGGGTCTGTGCTGGCGATGTACCATGTGCTGAAAAAGCTTAAAAAACAGGCAGTAGTCTTCAATAACGACCCTACTCCGATAGCTTATTCTTTTCTTCCTTCGGTAAAAGTGATAAAAAACGAGTTGCATGATAAAAAGTTCGATGCAGCGCTGGTTCTGGACTGTTCCGATTCTTTTCGTACCGGAAAAGTAAAGGATTATCTTGACCGGGCGCGTTATATTGTGAATATCGATCATCATATCAGCAATACGTATTTCGGGGATATAAACTGGGTGGATCCCCAGGCCAGTTCGGCCTGCGAAATGGTTTTTAAGATCTGTAAGGCCCTGAATGTTATCGATAAGAATATCGCCACCTGCCTTTATACCGGTATTCTTACCGATACCGGAAGTTTTACTTATGCCAACACTTCCCAGACGGTGCATAAGATAATCGGTGAATTATTAAGTTATAAAGTAACCCCCCACAAGATATATGATTCCCTGCACAGCTTTTGCGTTCCCAATGATATCCGTTTCATCGGCAATATACTTTCTTCGCTTAAGACCGACTATAATAATAATATCGCCTGGGCAGTGATCACCCACTGGCCGGATAAGGGTTACGATCTGACCGAAGTGATATTTTCGGTATTTCGTTATCTGCGCGGTGTCGATGTATTCGTTCTGTTCAAACGTCTGGGCCGGGATAAAGTGCGGGTGAATTTCCGGTCGCGCTACAAAGTCGATGTCAACCGGGTGGCCCGCTTTTTCGGAGGGGGCGGCCATAAACGCGCCAGCGGAGCCACTGTCGACGGGAATCTTTATGAGGTAGAAAAAAAAGTCATTTCCTTTATCAAACGTTACAGCAATGGAAAGAACAAACGCTAAAAAAGAAGGCTTGATCCTGGTCGATAAACCCCGCGGTTTGACCAGCCATGATGTGGTCGATTTTGTCCGCCAGCGGCTGAATACCAAGCGGGTAGGCCATGCCGGGACTCTCGATCCCGAAGCTACCGGTCTGCTGATACTTCTGGTAGGCAGATATACCAAGATGTTTTCTAAATTCGTCAATTTCGACAAAGAATACAAAGGAATTATGAAGCTGGGAGAAATAACCTCTACCGGGGATGCCGACGGGGCGATATTGGAAAGCCGCTCCTGCGACGATATTACGGTCAGCCAGATAAACGAAGTGTTTTCTTCTTTTCTCGGGGAAAGTGAACAGGTTCCGCCCATGGTCAGCGCCATACGCCTGAAAGGACAGCGGCTCTATGAACTTGCCCGAAAAGGCATTGTCGTGGAAAGACCTCCCCGTAAGATCAGGATCGATAAACTGGAAATAAACCATATCGACATGCCGTTGGTGGAATTTTACGTAAAATGTTCTAAAGGTACCTACATCCGTAAACTTGCCGAAGATATCGGGGAAAAGCTCGGCTGCGGTGCTCACATGATCAATATCGTACGGACAGCCATCGGTCCTTTTAATCTTAATAATGCGGTTGCTCTGGACCAGCTGACTGCCGACCATCTCCGACACTATACCTTTTAAATGCGCACCATCATATCCCGCTTGAAAAAGAAACACGATTACGTAGCCACTATCGGCGTTTTTGACGGCATGCATCTTGGGCATCTTCACCTTTTGCGCAGGCTTGCCGCTACGGCGCATTGCTGCAAATTGCCTTCCCTGCTGATAACTTTCTGGCCCCATCCCGAACAGGTGCTGCGGGGTAAGAAATTCAAAGGCTGCATAACCTCGCTGGCAGGCAAAGAGCAATTGTTGCGTTCCAGCGGGCTTGATTATTTCTGGGTCCTGCATACCAGCAAAAAGCTTTTACGCCTGGAGGGAGAAAGCTTTTTACGTAAAATAATCCAGCGTGTTGGCCTCAAAGCAGTAGTGGTCGGCAGCGATTTCCGATTCGGCTACCGGGCCCGAAGCACGATAAATGACCTGAAACGTTTATCCGGCCGTTTCGGATTCGAAGTACAGGCTATCGATAAATATACAATAGACGGACAGGTGGTCAGCAGTTCCCTTATCCGGCAGTGTATTTCTCAGGGGAAAATAGAGGAAGCTAACCGTTACCTGGGCAGATGCTTTTCCCTGGAAGGAGCGATCATCCGGGGAAAAGGCGTGGGCCGGCAACTGGGTTTCCCTACGATCAATCTTTTTGTTCCCGGAATAATCCTTCCCCGCAAAGGAGTTTACGCTGTTTCCCTGTCTCTGGGGGACAGGGTTTACAAAGGGGCCTGTAATATCGGGACGGCACCGACTGTGTCCGGAGCGCGGAAAACTTCTCTGGAAGTACATATCCTGAATTATCATGCCTGCTGCCGGAGAAAAAAGGCCACGGTCTTTTTTCATGCCCGGATACGCGATGAAGAGAGATTTTCTTCCCATAATGCCTTGAGCCGGGCCATTGCCCGGGATATTGCCGTTATTGAAAAATTTTTCCAGGCCCACCATATCTTGTAGCCTTCTGGTTTTACCCCTCAACTTATTGTGGGACAACAATTTATTAGGAAAATTCCTTGACAAAAAGGGGGCCTGCCTTTATATTTATATTGTGGTTTAAAGTGGAGTGAAGTGGAATGTGGTATGGTGAATTCATTCATTCTCTCGATTCAAAAGACAGATTCGTGTTCCCTGCCAAGTTCCGGGATAAGATGAAGAAGCTGAAAAGCAAGAAATTCTATCTTACCAGGGGATTGGAAGGATGTCTGTTTTTCTTCACTTCTCAGGTCTGGAACGAGCTCGAGACCAAGCTGCAGTCGGTTTCCTTTACCAAAGAACAGTCGCGGAACTTCAACCGGCTGTATTTCAGCGGAGCCCAGGAGATCGAGATAGATTCGCAGGGCCGGCTTATTCTGCCGGGTTATTTGAAAGAATACGCGGGGATCAGCAAAGAAGTGGTCATCATCGGAGTTGGTGACCGGGTAGAGATATGGGACAAGAAACGATGGGAAGATTTTTATGCTCGTAATCGACAGCGATTTGAAGAAATGGCAGAAGGATTGTTCTGAAGAAACCATGACTCATTATCCTGTGCTGTACAGAGAAGTTCTCCAGTATCTGGCAGTCGAGGATAAGAAGGTCGTGCTCGACTGTACCTGCGGGATGGGGTCTCATGCCCTGAAGATGCTTCCCCGGATGAGAGAGGATTCGCTATACATAGGGATCGATAAAGATTCCGATTCCCTGGACATCGCCCGGCAGCAGCTGGTTTCCTTCAAAAACAGGGTCGTCCTGGTCAACGAAGATTTTCGCAACCTGGATCTGGTTTTGCGCAGCCTGGCTATCGAGAAGGTAGATGCGGTTTTAATGGACCTTGGCATTTCCACTTATCAGTTAATGGATTCGGAGCGGGGTTTCAGCTTTAGCAAAGAAGGTCCTTTAGACATGAGAATGGACCGTCAGTCTTTTTTATGCGCTGCCGATCTGATAAATAATCTCAGCGAAAAGGAATTGGCCCTGATCTTCGAGCGGTTCGGCGAAGAACGGTTCGCCCGGCGGATAGCTCACAGCGTGGTGGAGCAGCGGAGAAAAAATCCTTTCAGTACCACTACTCAATTGCGGGATCTGATCCTTCATGCGGTGCCCCTGCGCTCGCGTAAATACAGGATCCATCCGGCTACCCGGGTGTTTCAGGCCCTGCGTATTGCCGTAAACCGGGAACTGGATTCCCTTTCCGAAGGAATAGAAAAAGCCATCGCCTGTCTGGCGCCGAAAGGAAGGATCGCCGCGATCTCTTTTCATTCTCTGGAAGACAGAATAGTAAAACATACATTCAAAAAGCACTCGCTGGCAAAGGAGGTGTTCATCCTTACCAAGAAACCGGTGTCTCCCGCTGAAGCCGAACTAAAAGAGAATAATGCGTCACGTTCGGCAAAATTAAGGGCAGCGGAAAAGGTGCATTGAGGGAAAAACGCAGGAATAGTTGAGGGGGGGCGTTTTTATAATGAAAAAACCTTTGTTAGGGTTGATCAGTCTTTTTCTTGTTTCTTTTCTCTACCTTCATCAAAAAGTTCATCTTCATATCGAAGCTTACCGCCTGGCCGACAACTATCGCGTCTACAATGAACTTATTGATAGAAGGGACGGGTTAGTGTATAATTTTTCCCGTCAGGTCTCTCTAAAACGATTGAACGCCTGGGCCCGGCAAAATAGTTTTTCCGTAGGGCAGGGAGAGATTATTTATGCCTTTGACGCTCAGGCCGATGATACCGGAGAGACAAAAAAGGCATCCGGACGTAACCTTCTGGCCCGTCTCAACGGCCGTCTATTCCATCTGCCCGGCGAATCCGAAGCTCTGGCTGAGGAAAACGAATAACGGTCTTTCAGGTATATGATGTGAAGGAGAAAAAATTACATTTTCGCAGTCTTCTTGTAATTATTTTTTTCGCTTTTTTTGCTCTTGTCCTCCTGATAAAAATAACCTACCTTCAGGTCTGGCGTGATGATTTTTTCAAACGTTGCGCCCGTTCCCAGCATGTTACTCTTGTTCCGGTGGAAGGCGAGAGGGGCAATGTCTATGACTGCGAAGAGAGGCCGTTAACAGCGAATTTATCGGCTTTTTCGGTATATGCCGATCCCTGCTCAGTCAGGGATAAAGGCGCTGTTGCCAGGGAACTTTCCCGTCTTCTGGCGGTAGACGAAAAGGCAGTAAGGCAAAAGCTCGATTCTTCCCGCCGCTTTGTCTGGATCAAAAGAAAAATAACCCCCGCAATAAAAGAAAGACTGGAAAAGAAGGGGCTGGACGGGGTGGGAACTCTGCGGGAAAAAAAACGGGTATATCTTCAATCCGATATCGCCGCGCACATACTGGGCGGGGTGAATATCGACAACCGGGGAATAGAAGGTCTGGAGTTAAGGTATGACCGTTATCTG
The DNA here is from genome assembly GCA_964629785.1 of uncultured Planctomycetia bacterium. Taxonomy (GTDB): domain Bacteria; phylum Omnitrophota; class Gorgyraeia; order Duberdicusellales; family 4484-171; genus CAZVRU01. Next base: position 174,244 of record CAZVRU010000001.1, on the reverse strand, counting down.
CGAGGCAAGGAAGGAGTAGTGAGCAGTCAGCGGGATTCTGTTTCCAACCGGCTGATATTTTCTCCTCAACTGCTTCATCCTCAGAAAGGGGCGGATATTTTTCTGACCATCGACGCTCAGGTCCAGTATTGGGTAGAGACTTTCTTGAAAGAAACAATAGAACGTTTTGCCGCCCGGGCCGGTTCGGTGGTGGTGATGAATTCTGTCGACGGCGAAATCCTGGCTCTGGCCAATTATCCGGATTTTGATCCTAATTGCCTGGGTGAGTTTTCTCCTGATCAGAGACGCAACCGGGCGATCACCGATACGTTCGAGCCGGGTTCGGTATTCAAGATGGTGACTCTCCTGGGTTCCCTGGACCGCAGTATTTTTAAGGAAGATGATATCATTTTCTGCGAGAACGGCAGTTATAAAATACCGGGGACAGTGCTGCATGATTACCGGCCTTACGGAGATCTCTGTTTCAGTGACGTATTCAAGCGGTCAAGCAATATCGGTGCGGCAAAAATAGCCCATGCTCTGGGCAGGGATTCGCTGTACGGTTATATCAGGACCCTGGGCTTTGGTTCGCCCACCGGTATCGATCTGCCCGGCGAAGTAAGCGGGTTGCTTGACCCTCCCTTGCGATGGAGCGCTACCTCGGAATACATAATCCCTATTGGCCAGGAAATAGGCGTAACCCTGCTTCAGCTGGCCCGGGCCATGTGTGTTATCGCCAATGGAGGGTATGAGGTAAAACCGCATATTGTGAAAAAAATAGTGCACGAGAAATTTT
>CAZVRU010000001.1:158880-173459 GCA_964629785.1 uncultured Planctomycetia bacterium | reverse complement strand
AAAGAAACCCCGGCCTTTAAAAAACGCCTTGTCCCGGAAACAGTGAGCCGGCGGGCCCGTCAGGTACTATGCCGGGTGGTGAGCGAAGACGGTACCGGAAGGAATGCACGTATAGAAGGATTGACAGTAGGCGGCAAGACCGGCACAGCCCAGAAATTCGATTTAACTCTTGGTAAATATTCTTTTTCTAAATACAGAGCTTCTTTTGTAGGGTTTATCCAGGGCAAGACCGACCCGATCGTCATTGCCGTAAGTATCGATGAACCGGTAAAGTCCCATCTGGGCGGTGTAGTGTCGGCCCCTTTGTTCAAACGCATCGGAGAAAAAATAACGGCATATCTGGAAAACAAAAATCTGGAACGGCTTGTTGCTTCGGCCCAGGGTAATACTTTGCGAGTAGAGGAACTGCCCTGAGCAGGGATATCAAATGATGAAATTGAACGAATTGTTTACAGAATGTTTTTTACCGGGTGAAACAGCGCAGATACCTGTGCAGGGCATCAGCCGGGATTCGCGCTCGGTCGCTTTGGGCGACATATTTTTTATCATCGAGGGCGAGAGTTTCGATGTCTACTCTGCCCTTACCGCCATCGAAACGCAGGTGGCAGTTTTTGTCGGCGCTGCCGCAAGAAAAAAGATCATCAGCCGGGCAGTCAGGAATAAGCCGGTGATCTATGTCGAAGACGTGGTCAGTGAATTCCGGCGCTGCGTAGATCTGATCTATCCTGTCATTCCTGAAAAATTCCATTTTATCGGAGTTACCGGTACCAACGGCAAGACCACGACCGCCCATCTTATTTATTCTCTGCTTACGGCGATGCAAAAACCAGTGTCCCTGCTGGGAACTATCTTTCATCTTATCGATAAAAAAAAGATAGCGGCGCATAATACCACTCCCGAGTACTTATGGATGCGCCGTATGTTTTTCGATATGCAGAAACAGGGCAGGACCTTCGTGGTCATGGAAGCATCGTCGCACGGAATAGATCAGGACCGGATCAAAGGCATACCTTTTTCGCAATGCGTATTTACCAATCTTTCCCGCGATCATCTTGATTATCATCATAACATGGAAGAATATTTTTCAGCCAAGAAGAAGATCTTCCTCGAAAATCCCGGCGCCACGGCAGTAGTAAATGTCGATGATTTTTACGGAGAACGTTTGTACCGTGAGCTTCCCCATCGTAAAGAGAGTTATTCCCTGCATAAAGAGGCATCCTGGCAGGCCGGCCAGCTCAGTTGTACGCCCCGGGGAACGGAATTTATTCTTACCCGTTTTTCCCGGGATTACCCTGTTTGTTCGCCGCTTCTGGGGGAATTCAACGTATATAATCTTCTTGCTGCTTTGAGTGCTGCTCAGGGCGCGGGATGCGAGCTGAAAGAGCTTTTGCCCCTGGTGCCGTCTCTTACGGCGCCCTGCGGCCGGCTGGAAAAAGTTGCCGGACATGTCTATGTCGATTACGCCCATACTCCCGATGCCCTGGAAAAGACATTATGCGCCATACGGGACCTTGGCTATGAGAGGATAATCTGCGTGTTCGGCTGCGGCGGTGACCGGGATAAAGGTAAACGGCCGCTGATGGGGGAATACTCTTCCCGCCTGGCGGATTTTACAGTCATTACTTCGGACAATCCGCGCAGCGAACCGCCCGGGGAAATATGTTCTCAGATACAGGAAGGTTGTGTCAAGGGAAACTGGGCCCTGGTCATCGACCGCCGGGAAGCTATAAAAGAGGCGCTGCGCCTGCAGGATAACAATCCTGCCTGCGCCGTGGTAGTTGCCGGCAAAGGCCATGAGGATTATCAGGTTGTCGGTAAGGAAAAAGTGTATTTCAGCGATCAGGAAGAGATCAAAAAGATACTGGGAGAAGTGGAGAGGTGAAAAAACGAAAAACGAAGGATGACCGTCTCGCCCGCCATTTTCAATGGCGAGGCGGACTAGGACGACCCCGAAGTTTGTTCGGGGCAGGAGGACACAGAAAATTGCAGAATTTTTAACTCCGAACTCCTGACTCCCAACTATTGAGTATCGAGGCCTCATGGAAAAATTCGATCTAAAGACACTGGAAAAGATAATCAAACCGGTTAAAGTCGCGGGCAGAAGATATTTCCGTTCAGTGAAATCGTTTTCGATAGATTCACGCACTGTCAAAGCCGGCCAGGCTTTTATAGCTTTGCCCGGCACTTTATGTGACGGCCATGATTTTATTCCTCAGGCTCTGGCCCGGCGGGTAAAAGTGGTCGTCTGTCAGGAGAAAGGCGTTGTTAAAGGCGTTGAGGCCTGTTTTTTTATAGTGAACGACAGTAAACAGGCCCTGGCTGCTATATGCCGGGCTTTAAGAAAGAATATTTCCGCACCGGTCATTGCCGTGACCGGTTCAGTGGGCAAGACCACTACCAAAGAAATGCTTTCCTTCCTGCTGGGACACAAAGGCAAAGTGCATAAAAACAGCGGGACAGAAAATAATTTTTTCGGAGTAAGCAGGACATTATTGCAGTTTCCTGAAAAAGCCGATTACCTGGTGGCTGAACTGGGCAGCAATGCCGTCGGTGAGATAAAACAGCTGGCCTCCCTGGTCAGACCGGATATCGGTATTATCACCGGCGTGAAAGAAGCTCATCTGGAAGGGCTTTCCGGTCTTTCTGCCGTGCGTCAGGAAAAAATATCGCTGCTTTCGCTGTCGAGTAAAACGATCGGTATAGTAAATCGTGACGATTGCCGGCTGCGGACTTTGAAAGTTAAAAACCGGTTGATCTGGTTCGGTATGACCCGTAAGGCAGACATCCACGCGAAGTTGATAGAAAACAGTCCGCTTAGATGCCGTTTTCTGGTCAATGGGCAGCATACCCTGACACTGCAGACCCCGGCTTATTTCTTTGTCTATAATGCCCTGGCTGCGCTGGCTGCTGCTTTTCAGCTTGGCCTGGACCTGTCTGATTCCTGCCGGGTCATGGAGGGCTTTTCGGCTTATCCTCCTATGCGCATGCAGATGATAGTTAAAGGGAAGATCTTTTTTCTGAACGATGCCTACAATGCCAATCCCTATTCGCTTAAAACCGCTCTGCAGTGTCTGTCTTTGTTCGACCGGCCCAAGATAGCGGTTATCGGCGATATGCTGGAATTGGGCCGGCGCAGCGCTTATTTCCATTCCCGGGCCGCAGGCCATTGCCTTGACCAGGGATTTGCGTATATCCTGACCTACGGTGAGGAGAGCAAAGTCCTGCACCGTACGCTGCAGAAAAGGAAGTATAAAAAATCTTTTCATTTTGAAAGCAAAACCGATCTGGCCGCTTTTATCAAAAAAGCCGTTGCCCGGGATAAAAAGGTTCCCGGGCCATGGGCCTGGAACAGATACTGGATTATTTTTGATCTTTTTCCGGTGAAACCAGGCATGATTTATGTTTCGCCGGGCAGCATTTAATGATAATATATTTATAGTATAAATAAAAAATCATGTTTTACCATCTATTATACCCTTTAGCCGGGCAGTTCAGCGTGCTCAACGTAGTGAAATATATCACTTTCAGGAGCGGATTCAGCTTTATCACTTCGTTCCTGTTTACTTTTCTTTTCTGGAATTATGCCAAAAAATGGTTCGTGAAGTTGCAGTTTACGGAAAAAGTGGATATGTACGGGCACCAGCATCTGGAGTCATTGCATAAAGGCAAACAGGGTACGCCGACCATGGGCGGCCTGATAGTCATTGCCGCTGTTTTTATGTCCAGCCTTTTGTGGAGCCGGCTTACTATAGGTTTTACCTGGTATGCTTTGCTGATAATGGTCCTGCTCGGCGCTTTGGGTTTTATCGACGATTTTCTGAAAGTTAAAAAAGGCAAAGGTCTGACCCGGAGCGAAAAACTTCTCTGCCAGATAGGAATCGGGATGCTGGTGGGGCTGGTGATCTGTCTGAACAAGAATGTTTCCACCAGGATCGATTTCCCTTTTTTTAAAGACCTTCGGCTTGATCTCGGTTATTTTTATATATTCTGGGCAAGTCTTGTGATCGTGGCCACATCTAACGCGGTAAATTTTACCGACGGCCTGGATGGTCTGGCCATCGGCGGAGTTATAACCACTACTCTGGTATTCGCTGCCCTGGCCTATCTTACAGGACATATTAAGTTTTCCCAATACCTTTTTATCCCTTACATAAGGGATGTCGGGGAGTTGACAGTCATCTGCACGGCTCTGCTGGGAGCAGGATTGGGTTTTCTCTGGTTTAATTCGTATCCGGCAGACATATTTATGGGGGATACCGGCGCGCTTGCTCTGGGCGGTGTGATCGGAGCCATCGCCCTGTTAATCAAAAAAGAATTTCTGCTTTTCATTGCCGGGGGCATTTTTGTGCTGGAAGCGTTGAGCGTGGTACTGCAGATGGGATCTTACCGTCTGAGAGGAAAGGGCCTTTTCAAAGCAGCTCCTCTGCACCATCATTTTCAGATTCTGGGATGGGCGGAGTCGAAAATAATCGTGCGGTTCTGGATCATTTCGATAATGTTCGCGGTATTTTCTCTCCTGACCCTTAAGCTGCGATAACCGGGTGTTGTTTAAAGACCGAATGGACATAGATAATTTTACTACAGTCGGGGTGATCGGTTTTAAAAAAAGCGGCATAGCTTTGTGCGATTTGCTGCTTTCCCTGGGCAAAAAAGTCAGGGTCAGCGAAGCGAAACCGCTGACTTTGGCCTACGAGCCGCTGGTCAGATCGTATTGTCAGCGGGGAGTCGAGTTCGAATGGGGCGGCAACAGCAGCCATTTTTTAGAGAAGTGTCAATTGATAGTCCTCAGTCCGGGAGTCGATCCGCAAAAATCCCCGGCGGTTGTTCAGTTTTGCCAACAGGGTCTGCCGGTCGTGGGGGAGGTGGAGTTTTCCAGCTGGTTTAATAAGGCCCGCCTGGTGGCGATCACCGGGACTAACGGCAAGACCACCACGACTTTTCTTACCTATCGTCTTTTAAAGGAAAAAAATCCCCGCACCTTTCTGGCCGGTAACATCGGCATTCCTTTTTCCTCGGTGGTAACGCGTACCCGGCCGGGAGATGTCGTGGTGCTGGAAGTAAGTTCTTTTCAGTTGGAAACGATTTGTAAGTTCAGACCTTTTGTTTCCTGCCTGACCAATCTCGAACCGGACCATCTGGACCGCTATGAGCGGGAAAAAGATTATTATCTGGCGAAAAAGAATATTTTTCGCAATCAGCAGAGTACGGATTACGCGGTGCTTAACGAAAATATTTCCTGCCGGGAAGAGTGGCAGCACGATATAAAAGCCGCGGTAGTTTTTTTCGGTAAAGAATTCGATAATGAGAATTTTTCGGCGGCCTACCGTGTCGCTTCATTATTCGGTGTTTCCCGGCAGAACGCCGCTGATTTCTTCGCAGGGTTTAAAGGGCTTCCCCACCGCATGCAGTTCGTACGCCGGATCAATGAGGTGACTTTTATCAACGATTCAAAAGCCACCAACCCGGCGTCCACGGTATGGGCCCTGAAAAATTCCCCGGGGCCGCTGATCCTCATTGCCGGAGGCAGGGATAAGGGGGCAGGATACGATGATCTGAAGCCATGGCTTTATAAAATAAAGCGCATCCACCTTTTTGGCGAAGCAAAACAGCTGATCAATGACAGTCTGGCTTCTCAGGTGCCCTGCCGTATTTTTTCCGGTATGGATCCGGCAGTGCGCGCTGCCTATGACGGCGCCGAACCGGGCGACACTGTGCTGCTTTCGCCGATGTGTTCCAGTTACGATATGTTTTCTAATTATATCGAGAGAGGACGTAAATACATACAACTGGTAAATAATATTGATGCCTGATCTGAATAAAGAGCGTAAGTGGATATTTTTGTGTGCCGTGGGCCTGACTTTGCTCGGCCTGCTGGTGATCTATGAGGCATCGTCCGTATCGGCCTGGAAATTCACAGGCGACCAGGCCTATTATGTGAAGCGCCAGGCCGGTTATTTTGCGGTAAGTCTGGTCGCCTTTGCCGTAGTCTTGTTACTTGATTTTAAACTGGTGCGAAAATATTTCCGTCCTTTGCTTTTGCTCAATATAGCTTTGCTTGTGTTTGTTCTTATTCTGGGGAAAAAGACCGGGGGAGCGCGCCGCTGGCTGAATTTTTTCGGGTTTACTGTCCAGCCTTCGGAATTTTTGAAAGTTACTTTTTTCCTCTATTGTATGGATTATCTGCAGAGAAAAGGCGCTTTGATCCGTAATTTCCGGGTCGGCCTGCTTCCTTTGCTGGTAGTTACCGGAGCTATGTCTTTATTGATAGTGATGGAGCCGGACCTGGGCAGCGTGATCTTCTGGGCGTTATGGTTATTTATAATATTGTTTTTATTCAATGCCAAAAAACGTCATCTTGCTTCGGTACTGGTGCTCGGTCTGATCGTCTGTGTAGCCCTGGTGATATTCTGTCCTTACCGGGTCTCTCGTCTGGTATCGTACCTTAACCCCTGGGATGATCCTCAGGGCAGCGGATTTCAGTTGATACAGTCTCAGATAGCTTATGGCACAGGCGGGATCTGGGGGGTTGGTCTGGGGGAAAGTAAACAGAAGTTTTTATATCTGCCGGCAGCGCATACCGATTTTATTTTTTCCATTATTGCCGAAGAATTCGGTTTTCTGGGCAGTATTTTCATGCTGGGCCTGTTTGCCGTATTTATTTTCCGGATGCTCAGGCTCAGTACGGCTCTGCAGGACTCTTTTTTTGTCAGATTAGGCCAGGGCATCGCGGTTATGTTCGCCCTGGAGATATGTATAAATATCGGTGTCAGCTGCGGATTGTTGCCGACCAAAGGGCTTTCGTTACCTTTTTTAAGTTATGGCGGAAGTAATTTTATGTCCCATTTTATTTTACTGGGAATATTATTCAATGTTTCCCGCGAAGACGCGGTGCTTCACGGGAACCGGGAGACAGATGAAAAGCCGGAACAGTAAAAAACGGGTATTGCTGGCAACGGACAGAAGCGCCGGGCATATTTTTCCTGCCTGGACCCTGGTTGAACCGCTCAGCCGGGAGCATCGGGTCTATTTGTTCGCCACTTCTTCGTATTTTAAAAAGAAACTTTTTCCCGGAAGATGTATTTTTTTAGGACGGGAACTGGACCGGCGCAATATTTTTCTGGAAATGTGCTATCGTGCCGTAGAGGCATTGATAATCATCTGGCGGGTTCGTCCGTCCTGGATCATCGGTTTCGGAGGAAGAGGCAGTTTTTTCCTGATATTATGGGGGAAATTGTTCAAGACCCGGATTTCTATCTATGAGCCTAACCTAACCCTGGGCAAAGCCAATAAACTGCTGGTTTCCCTGGCCGACGATGTTTATACCGGGTTTTCTTCTGCTTCCCGGTCACGGTTTAAGGCGGTAGGCATTCCGGTGCGTCAGGACCTCGCCTGTCATGAAAAAAGGCAGGCCCGGATCGAACTGGGGCTTGATCCGGATCTGCCGGTTATCTTTTTCTTCGGCGGCAGCCAGGGGTCGAAGGTCATCAATTCCCTGTGCCGGGAATTTGTGGTCAATTGTCCGGAGAAAGTACAGGTCATTCATCTTACCGGAGCCGAAGAGTATTATAATTTCAGGCAGTTTTATGATAAAATAATCAAAAATCCGTATTTTGTAAGGGATTTTTATCAGGATATGGGTTTACTTTATTCGGCAGCCGATATAGTCGTATCGCGCGCCGGAGCCTCGACAATAGCCGAAATATCCTGGTTCGGTCTTCCGGCTGTCTTTATTCCTTTGCCCGGGGCCGGCGCGCATCAGGTGGAAAACGCGCGTTTTCTTCAGCAACAAAAAGCGGCCTGCCTTTTGTTGCAGGAAGAGGCCAGTGCTGACCGGGTCAGAGAAAAGATCGGTGAGTTGCTGGAAAACGACTTTCTGAGAAATGAAATGGTCAGCCGGCTGAAAGCCTGTAAACTCTGGGTAAAGGCCGATGATTTCTGCCGGTTTATCTGTGCGGAAAAAAAATATCATCGACAATAGAAGACAAAAAGGTTTTATGGAAAATATCCTTGCTAACGTAAAAAATATACATCTTATCGGGATCGGCGGCGTGGGAATGAGCGGCCTGGCCCTGCTTTTGCAGGAAAGCGGCTATGAAGTCAGCGGTTCGGATATCGGCGAAAGCTGTTATCTGGAGGCGGTCAGGCAGGCCGGCATAAAGGTAGTGCTTTCCCACGATCCGCAACAGGTGATCGGTAAAGACCTGGTCTGTTATTCTTCGGCGATCAAAGAAGACAACCCTGAATTCCGGGAAGCCCGGCGCCGGGGTATAACCGTGATAAAGCGGGGGGCGCTGCTCGGTGCTTTTTCTTCAGGTAAAAAGGTCATCGCTGTGACCGGCAGTCACGGTAAGACGACCACTTCGGCCCTGATCGCTTTTTTATTGAAATCGTGCGGTCACAGTCCGACCACTTTTATCGGAGCTCAGCCGCGTAATTATGAACGGCTGGCCTGGCTGGGGGATCACGACCTGTTCGTCATCGAAGCCGACGAAAGCGACGGCAGTTTTCTTTACTATTCTCCCCGCATAGCAGTGGTCACCAATATCGACCGGGAGCATTTAGATTATTACAAAGACGAACAGAAACTTTTCGACAGTTTTCGTGCTTTTATCCATTCGGCCCAAGAACTGGCCGTGGGCTGGGGAGATCCGCCGCAGCTCGGCGGATTGCTTAAAGAAGTCACTTCTCTCAGTTTCGGGCTGGGCCGGCATAATCAGATAAGGGCCGAAAATATAGTTTATGAAAAAGATTTTACTGTTTTTGATCTGATAATCGATAAACAGTGTTTTGCCGGGGTCCGGCTGCCGCTGCCCGGCGAACATAACGTGCGCAATGCTCTGGCTGCCCTGGCCGTGGTAAACCATTTGCAGATCGACATGCCCGCGGCCCTTTCTCACCTGGAACATTTCAAAAGTACCAAACGGCGTTTTCAGATCAAAGAAACGGCGTCAGGGGTTACTTTTGTCGATGATTATGCCCATCATCCCACGGAGATTAAGGCTACTTTAAAGGCCGCCCGGCAGGTGAATCCCGGCCGGCTGGTTGTTGTTTTTCAGCCGCACCGTTATTCGCGGGCCGGTCTTCTGGCCGGGGAGTTTTCCCGCAGTTTCGGCGATTGCCAGTGCCTGGTGGTTACCGATATTTATCCGGCCAGCGAAAAAAAACCGCCGGATTTCGATGAAGAATCATTTCGTGCCGGGATAAAACAGAATTTTTCCGGCGAATTCGTTTACGTTCCCCGGGAAAGGCTGGTCGACAGTCTGCCGGCCCTGTTTCAAGAGGGAGACATGGTCCTTTTTCTGGGAGCCGGCGATATAGACATATTAAGTGATGAAGTTGCCCGACAATTTAAGCGGAATAGAAGTCCGGTATGATTTCCCGCTGAAAGAGTTCAATACTTTTAAAAGCGGCGGCAGGGGGGCCTTGTTTATTGTGGCCCATAACGAGACGGGCTTGATCGACCTGCTGAAATATTTCTATGAAAAAAAGATCGTTTATCATCTGCTGGGCGCTGGTTCGAATATCCTGATCCCTGAATCCGGGGTCAGCTGTCCGGTCGTCAAACTGGGGAAAGATTTCAGCTATGTGCAAGGTGATGGTTCGGGGCTGATCGAGACAGGAGCCGCAACCCGTCTGGCAACGGTGATAAATTATTGTATAAAGAACGGACTGAGCGGACTTGAACCTTTGTGCGGCATACCGGCTACGATCGGCGGGATGGCGGTCATGAATGCTTCTGCCCACGGCCGCTCGCTGCTTTCCCTGGTGAAGAAGGTAAATGCTATCGACAGGCAAGGCGTAAAACAGACTTTTTTGCCGGATCAGATCACAGCCGGTTACCGGACTTCCTCGTTGAAAGATTTTATCGTGACCAGCCTGGTACTGGCGCTGGAAAAAAAAAGCCGGGTCAGAGATAACGCGGCCCGCTATTTTGCCATGAGGCAGGAAAAACAGGATTATGCCCATCCCAGTCTGGGATGCGTGTTTAAAAATCCCGATTCAGGCTATGCCGGACAGCTTATCGAACAGTGCGGCCTTAAAGGTCTCAGTATCGGCGGCGCGGCGATCTCGTCGCGGCATGCCAATTTTATTATCAATAAGGGTAATGCCGGCAGTGACGAAGTGGCCGAACTTATCGAGGCGATAAAGAAAAAGGTCAGAGAGAGATTTTCTCTGGAACTGGAGGAAGAGATCATCAGATGGTAAAAAATTCATTGACCGGTTTGACCGTGGGAGTATTACAGGGCGGTGTATCCTCGGAAAGAGACATCTCGCTTCTTTCCGGACAGCAGGTCCTGGAAGCATTGAGACGCTGCGCGGTCAAGGCGGTGCCCATTGATATTTTCACCCGTGATAGAAAGACCCTGGGTGCTTTATTATCGGAAAGCGGCATAGACTGCGCTTTTATCGCTTTGCACGGCGAGTTCGGAGAGGACGGTACAATACAGGATATTCTTGAGGACCTGGAAATTCCCTATACCGGGTCAGGACCTGAGGCAAGCTACCGGGCAATGGATAAGATAGTATCCAAGGAGATATTTTTACGGGAAAAAATATCCACGCCTTCTTTTTATCCGCTGCGGCGCGGCCAGTCCTTTTCCCCGCCTTCATTATATCCGGTAGTGGTCAAACCGTATCTGAGCGGCTCCAGTGTCGGGGTCAGGATCGTGCATCAGGAAAGCGAACTTTCTTCGGCTCTGGAAGAGGCTTTTGCCCAGGGAGATAAAGTTTTGATCGAAGAATATATCCCGGGCAGAGAATGTACTGTGGGAATACTGGAAGACCGGCCGCTGGGTGTTGTGGAAATAATACCAAAAAATCCTTATTATGATTTTTCCGCCAAGTATACGGACGGTATGGTCGAATTCGTTGCTCCGGCGCCTTTTTCCCGGGAGATTTACCGGGCGGTTCAGGATACGGGCCTGCAGGCTCATCGGGTTCTGGGCTGCCGTGATTTTTCCCGGGTCGACATCAGGTTGTCCCCTCAGGGAACACCTTTTGTCCTGGAGGTAAATTCCATCCCCGGATTGACTTCGCACAGCCTGCTGCCGCTTTCGGCGCGTTGTCAGGGGATCGATTTTGACCGGCTTATTGAGAGAATGATCAGGCTCGCTTTAGAGCGGGCACAACCTGAAGAAAGGATGGATAACAGATATGGCTCGCAGAGGCAGACCCCGCAAAAAAAATAGGTCCTGGGGCAACTATTTTACCGCTTTTTTTATCGTGGCAGTCGCTCTTCTCGTGGTTTTTACCAGTATCAATCTCGCGGTCAAAATGCCTGACCTGGGTCTGTTCGCTGTATCGGATTATGCCGCGGGCGATACAGTCAGCAGCTCTGTCATGAAAGATGTAGAAAAAGAAGTCCAGGACAAATCCCTGCTTTTTCTTGATGTCGGCCAATTGCGGGAAAAGATAGAGAAGCTTCACCCGGAAGTAAAAAAACTGTCGGTACTTAAAAGATTTCCTTCCACCCTTTGTCTGGAAGCAGAGATGCGACAGCCGTTCTTTCAGTTGAAAGCGAATATATTTTATGTGATAGGCAAAGACTATACGGTAATCGAGAAAATTTTTCAACCGGATCCGCTGCTGGTGACAGTGGAAATAGACAATGTTCAGGAAAGGCTTGAACCGGGAGAACTTATAGAGGATATACGGGTAAAAAAAGCCGGTGTTCTGCTGCGCCTCTTGTCCCGCTTCGAAGAATTTCCGCCTCAGACCATTTTGGCCCATAATCTGGAAAGCCTGGCTTTTATAACCGACAATAAGAAAGTCATCCTGGGCGCTGAGGAGTTGAACGAGAAGCTGGACCGTTTGCGGACACTGGCAAGGGAGGGATTCGACGATGATTTTGCCGGAGCCCGTTATATCGACCTGCGCTACAGTAAAATATATATCGGAAGATGATCATGCAGACCATATGCGCCGTTGGACTGGATTGCGATAAACTGCGTTTGTTGTTTTCCTGTCACCGTCATAACCGCTTTGTGCCTCTTTGTGAAAGCGAGATTCAGAGCCTTTCTTTTGATCTTCTTGAAGCCCTGCGCGCGAAAGCCGATAGTCTTGAGAATCAGATCAGAAAGCAGGAGAAAAACCATGGTTTTTCGGTTGAAAAAGTATGCTGCCTTTTGCCTTTTTCTTATGCCCGGACAAAGATAGTAGAGGATGTCCTGCCCCTGACTTCCGGAAGAAAACGCCGCCTCACGGCCCGCGATGTGAGCCTGGCCAAAGAACATATCGAGAACGTCGCCCTCGATTGGCAGGATATGCGCATCCATAATATCGTGCTGGAATATTTTTTAGACGACCGCCGGCACCTGTTTCTTCCCCCGGTAAGTGAGGCGAGGAAGCTTAAATTGAAAAGTCAGCTTGTTTTTATCGAACGCAAGCTGTACAAAGAAGTCGAAAACATTTTTGATAATATCGGACGAAAATTCATGGGGTTTGTATTCAGCCCTCTCTGCGATATCAGCGTCAATCATACCGGATATTCGCGTAGCGTACCTTATCTCACCTGCAATATCGGCCGGATGAACACTCTGGGGGCCGGCCTGCGGGGGAATGAGCTTTTTTTCGAATCGTTCGATCTGGGTGAAATAAAACTGGAACAGGCTCTGGCCGGGAGATTTCTTTTTTCGCCGGAAGTATGCGCGGAGATATTCGACCGCTATATTTCACTGGCACCGACCTCAGTGCATAAGGAGGTAGTGGTAAAAGACGGCAACCAGTATGTGAACGTAAGCGTGGGGAGCCTTTCGTCTTTTATCCAGGACAGGCTGGCGGAAGAATTGGCGAAGATCATCCCCCGGATAGAGTCGCTCGCCGGCGGGCAGCAAAAGGTGCTTTTCCTGGGTAAAGTTACTTTACTGCAGGGGTTCATGTCCTTTATCCGGGACCGTTTTCCGTCTCTGTCAGTCGAACCGCTGGGTTTTCGTTCGCCTTCGGCACCGTTTCTGGGATGCTGTCATTATGCGGGCCGTTATTTCCTGGAACGGGAATTTTTGCCGGGCAAAAATATCTGGAAAAAACTGCTCGAATTTTATCGGGAGTATTTCTGAAATATGGGGAAGACAGAACAGATAGATGATTTTTTGAAGAGCATGAGGATAGTGTGTATCAATGCCGGTGTCTATCGCGGCGACCATCCCGTGTTTTCCAAGTCTATCGAAGATCTATACCAGAAAGTACAGCCGCTTGTCGTTTCTGACAAACCGTTGGAAATAGGCATCAAGCCGCAGGAACTGATCATAAAGGATACGGTCCTGAAGGGCGAAAAACTTTACCGGGATATCGCTTCGCTATTGCACCTGCGCAAGGTGAAAGGGATTGTGATAAAGAAAACAGTGACCAGAAAAGAACTGGGTAAATTTTTTCTATCGGTATCCCTGCCGCCGGCCCAGATCAGGGAAGAAGGAGGCCTTACCGCAATACTGAAAAAAAATGCCGTGTCTTCTGTCGCGGTAAGCGAACTTGATTATTCCGGTCTTCTCCGCACCCAGGGACAATCCTCGACCCTGGATACCGATGTCTGGGAGTTTCTTCTCAATAATCTTTCCGATTTTAATCCCGAGGAAAGCGATGAGCTCTTGAAAGAACAATTAAGAAATGTTTTTGACGGTATGAACATCGCTGCCGGAAGCGGAGACCAGCGGCTGATGGAAAAATTCGAAAAGGTCATATCGTCGCTGAAAAAGAAAAATCCGGGGAAGAGCTCGCTTATCGATAAAGAGCTCGTTCATATGGTCTTTGATAAAAAGAACCAGTTCGGAGAAAAGGGGATCGCCCGGGAGATCAAATCCCTGATCAACGAGGTGGAAGAAGACGACCTGCTCGATGTGTTGTGGGAGCGCCTTTTCGAGAAGGATGATTTTAATCCGGTTGTCTTCAATGTTTTTTCCGCGCTGACCGGAGAACGCGACGAAAAGGAAATGCTCGATCAATGGCAGGAAAGGCTTTCCCGGGAAGTCGATACGGTCAAGGCCCGGGCAGTCCAGAAAAAATTGAGCGATATGTTCGTCCTGGAAGGCAGTGAGCAGTTTATAACCGATATGTACAGGTCTACGCTTGCTTTTTTGTCCCGCTCTCTGGACGAAGGGCAGCAGTTTTCCCTCGACCAGGAAGATATTTTTAAAAGCGAGCTTTATGTGCTGCTTAACCTGTTGAGTGCGGAAACAGAATCCGAGTTTGCCGCTTCTATCGTCGATGCAATGTTGCGAGAATATACTCGACAGCGCGTGTTCAGCGACGGTTTTTTTCTGGGTTCGTTTATCGATGTCCTGGAAAAGAAAATAAACGGTTTTAGTTCTTTTGCCGGCTTGACAGTCAAAAAGAAACAACTTCTGGCCATGATCGAACAATCGATACTCGATGGCGATGAGGCCCTGGGCGGTGATGATTTTGAAACCTTTATCGTTTCTTTCGATTCTCCTTCCTGTTCCGAGGACTACTATATCAGCCGGATATTCGAAAATAAAAACTGCCGCGTCCAGATAATGCGGATGATGATAAAATGCTTTTCGGATCCTTTTTCCCGCCTGGGCGAGGAGATCAAGAAAAAAGTATCGCAACCCCGTATTTTTACC
>CAZVRU010000001.1:98846-158870 GCA_964629785.1 uncultured Planctomycetia bacterium | reverse complement strand
CTGATCGATGTCGATGCTGCCCGGGCCGCTGTTTTTTTGACCGGTCTTTATCCTGCGGCAAATCCGCTGCTGAAGATCGAGCTGCTTAAAATAATGAAGCATTTTCCCTCGATCGAAGATAATTTTTTGAAGGTGATTTTGCAGGACGCCAGCCCTTTGATCAGGAAAGAAGCGATAAAACTGCTTGCAGCCCAACCGTCCCCGGTGCGTAAAGAAGGGGTATCCGCTCTGCTTTCCTTTTTTAATCCTCTGGGGATCTTCAACAACCTGCTGGTAGAAAATATTAATTTGATCAGGGAAGCGGGCATAAGAGAGGCAGCTGAATATCTGCGTCTTTTGCGAGAGAAGTGGTTTCTTGTTAACGGTGATATGGTCAGACGGGCGATAGACGTTACGTTAGACAAATGGAAAAAACATGGCACATGAACAGGTGATCGAATTTATCCGGAGTTTTTTTTCGGCCGTTCAATTGACCAGGATCTATCCGCCGGATCACCCTAAATTGACCGAGGGGATAAGAAAAGTTTTCGAAGCCCTGAAGGTCCTTTTTGCCGAACGACAGAAGGTGACTCTGGGATTTGTCGGTGAGGAAATAGCTTTCGAAAAAGAGATCTTTTTCGATTTAAGCGTACGCTTCAAGGATATGCTGGCCGAATTCAGAAATAAAGGCGTGGAAAAAATAGCTTTTACCCAGCCTCTGTCCCGCGAAGAGCTGGCAAGTTTTTTGCAAATTGTTTCGGCCCGCGATGAAAATTCCCTGCGCAGCACCCTGAAAAGTTCAGGTGTGAGCCATATTTCTTTGGGAAAGGTAGGCCCTGATCCGGATGAGACCCCGCCGGAGATAGAAGATCAGGATAAATTCGTCCGCGATATTTCCGACTCGTTTTTGAAACTCCTTTCCGGCGATCAGATAGATATATTCAAGCTGAGACTGACTATCGAAGAATTTTACGATAAGATGCGCAAAGGAAACCTGACCTTTGTCGGCGCCGAGCTTATCCGTAAATATGATCTGAGCACTTTCCTGCATTCGGTCAACGTTTCTCTTTTGGCCATGTATTTCGTGTCCCGGCTGGGATACAGCCGGGAAGAAGTATTGAAAGTGGGAATAGCCGCGCTTTTGCACGATATCGGAAAGATCGCCATATCACAGCAGATCATTAAAAAAGAGGGGGGATTGACCGAGGAAGAGTTCGCTCAGGTCAAATCGCATTCACAGCTGGGTTGTAAAATACTGTTCAAACACATAGATTCTATAGGTTTTCTGCCCTTGATCGTAGTCTATGAGCACCATATCAATTACGCTGAGGGCGGCTATCCCAAACGGGATTTCCCGATCAAGACCAATCTGATCTCGCGCATAGTCACTTTATGTGATTTTTATGACGCTTTGCGCTCGCGGCGGTTTTATAAGAAACAATATCTTCCTGAGACTATTTATGAAATAATGCTGAAGGAAAAAGGTAAAAAATTCGATCCAATACTTCTGGAAAAGTTTTTTCAGGAGATCGGTGTGTATCCGGTAGGCACTGTCGTAAGCCTTGATAACGGGTGCCTGGCAGTGGTCAAGGAACCCAACCGCAATGATATTTTCCGTCCGGTAGTGGAAATCATATCGCCGGAAAGAGAAAAAGGTACTACTATCAGTCTCGCCGGGCGTCCTGATCTCCAGATAAAAGGTACTCAGGAAGAGGAGTGAGCTTCCGGCAGAGAAATGTTGCTGGAAATCATTCACTGTGATAAAATTATCCACGTCTCGGAAAGGTAACAGCAGCTGAATCAGAGGAAAAAATGAAGATCAAGACTGATGATCTGGGAAAAAAAGTCAATAGGTTCAAGGGAAAAAAAATCCTGGTGGTGGGGGATCTTATCCTTGATCATTATATCTTCGGCGATGTGGACAGGGTCTCTCCCGAAGCTCCGGTACCGGTGGTCTGGGCCAGTAACGAGAAATTCGTAGGGGGCGGAGCAGTAAATGTGGCTCTTAATCTGGTTGCCCTGGGCAGTGAGGTCTCGCTCTGCGGAGTGACCGGTGACGATCATTTCGGGAAATTGCTTTTATCCCTGATAAAAAAGGAAAATATCGATACCAGTCTGATCGTCAAAGATAAAAAACGGCCTACTACCTTAAAGACCAGGATAATGGCCCAGCATCAGCAGGTGGTGAGGCTGGACTGGGAATCCAAAGAGTTTTTATCCCTGGAAACGAACAGTTCTGTACTGCGTCAATTCAAAAAAGAAATAAGCCGGTTTGACGGGGTGATCATCGAAGATTACGGTAAAGGGGTCATCAACCCTCCCCTGGTCGAAGAAATGGTCGCTCTTTGTAAAAAAGAGGATAAGATCATCACTGTCGACCCCAAGGAAGAAC
This sequence comes from uncultured Planctomycetia bacterium, assembly GCA_964629785.1. Lineage (GTDB taxonomy): Bacteria > Omnitrophota > Gorgyraeia > Duberdicusellales > 4484-171 > CAZVRU01. Next base: position 156,499 of record CAZVRU010000001.1, on the reverse strand, counting down.
ATTTCGATTATTATCAGGATGTCACGGCCATGACCCCGAATCTTAAAGAAGCGCAGATGGCGGCTCAGATGAAGATCAGGTCAAAAGAAGAGATCAATCTGCTGGGCGAAGTTATCTTCAATAAGCTCAATCCCAGAGCTCTGCTGATCACTCTGGGGGAAGACGGAATGCGGTTATTTGTCGAAAAAAGCAAGGTTTATCATATACCGACTTATGCTCTGGAGGTATATGACGTTACCGGCGCCGGAGACACGGTTATTTCGGTATTTACTCTGGCTCTGGTTTCCGGAGCCTCGTTTGTCGAGGCAGCTTTGATCTCGAATTTTGCTGCCGGAATAGTAGTGGAAAAGCTGGGAGCAGCTACTACTTCCCGTCAGGAACTTATAAAACGTATCGGTAAAGGTAAGAACATACCGATACAGGGAGAATAAATATGGATGTTATCGGCGTTATACCGGCCCGGCTTCATTCTCAGCGTTTTCCGGAAAAATTACTGCGGTCTCTGCTGGGGAAACCTTTATTGCAGTGGACATGGGAAAGCGCGAAAAAGGCTCACTTGCTGGACCGGCTTATTATTGCCTGCGATGATCAGCAGATAATGGATGTTTGTCAAAGTTTCGGGGCCGAAGCTGTGCTTACCTCCAGGGAACACACTTCCGGTACTGACCGGATCGCCGAAGCAGTACGGGACCTGGAAGTTAAATATATAATAAATATTCAGGCCGATGAGCCGCTGATCCATCCTTCGGTCATCGATGCCCTGGCCCGTGAGATGGAACAGGCAGCGGAGCAGGGATATCAAATGGCTTCGGCCTGTACTGCGATCAAGGCAGCCCGGGAAGCAGATGACTTCAACACAGTAAAAGTCGTAATGGATAAGGACGGATATGCTCTTTATTATTCCCGTCTGCCTATTCCGTATAAGCGGGATAAGAGTTCCCCGGTCACCTATTACAAGCATATCGGGATCTATGCCTATACTAAGGATTTTCTTTATACTTTCAAGAACATGCCTAAATCCAGCCTGGAAGAAGCGGAAAAGCTGGAGCAGCTCCGGGCTCTGGAGGCCGGCTGCCGGATAAAAATGATAACCACACAGTTCGATTCCCGGGGTGTCGACACCGAAGAAGATTTTTATAAAGTCGAACATATTCTTATGCAACGCAGGGATGCCTAGCCCCGGAAGTAAGCAGAGATAGAGGATGAGAAAAAGACATAAAAGAAATAATTTCATCGTTATTGCCGGTCCCTGTGTTATCGAGGATAAAACCGCTACTCTGGAAAGTGCCTGTTATCTTAAAGAGATCTTTTCGCGCTATCCGGTGGAATTTGTTTTTAAAGCCAGTTTTGATAAAGCCAATCGCACTTCCGGCAGATCTTTCCGCGGTCCGGGATTGAAAAAGGGCATTAAGATACTGGAAGAAGTAAAGAAAAAAACCGGTCTGACCCTGCTGAGTGATGTCCATTGCCCGCATCAGGTCTCCTATGTGAAAGATGTTCTGGACGTGATCCAGATCCCGGCTTTTTTATGCCGTCAGACCGATCTGCTGATCGAGGCAGCCCGGACTAAAAAACGGATAAATGTCAAAAAAGGCCAGTTCCTGAGCCCGCAGGACATGAAATACGCGGTGGAAAAGATAGTTTCTGCCGGCAACAAAAAGATCATGCTGACCGAACGCGGCACCTGTCTGGGGTATAACAACCTGGTAGTCGATTTTCGGTCATTTCCGATCATGAAAGAGATCGGCTATCCGGTCATTTATGATGTAACCCATTCTCTGCAGCGTCCTTCGGCCATGAAAGGCGTATCGGGCGGTGACCGGGAGTTTGTCGTTCCCATGGCTCTGGCCGGGGTCTGCTGCCGATGTGACGGATTATTTCTGGAAGTCCATCCTGATCCTGCCCGGGCTTTATGCGACAGCGCCACGTCTTTTCGTCTTTCCGCTGTGGAAGATCTGGTGAAAAAAGTAATGGCTGTGAAAGAGGTGCTTGATGAAAAAGAAACTTGACGCCGCGGCAATACTGGCCTGCGGTAAAGAGACGCTTAGAATAGAGGGGGATGCTTTATACGCGCTGGAGAAACTTTTAGACCGGCAGTTCGTGAAATCGGTGGAAATACTGGCCGGATGTAAGGGCCGTATCGTTACCACCGGTATGGGCAAAGCCGGCATCGTCGCCCAGAAATTTTCGGCAACGCTTGCTTCCTGCGGGTTCTCTTCTTTCTGGATCCACCCGGCAGAAGCCGTGCACGGCGACCTGGGCCGGGTCAGAGAAGAAGATGTGGTGGTGATACTTTCCTACAGCGGCGAGACCGATGAGATCAAGAATCTTATACCCTTTATAAAAAAGATCGGGGCCAGGGTCATTGCTCTTACCGGCAGCCGGAAATCGAAGCTGGCTTTTTATGCCGATGAGTACATGGACGTGAAGGTCGAAAAAGAGGCCTGTACTCTGGGGCTTGCCCCTACTACTTCGACCACGGTAATGCTCGCCTTGTGCGATGCGATGACCGTGGCTTTGCAGAAGATCCGGGGGCTGGAAGAGAAAGATTTTGCTTTTTTTCATCCCCGCGGTTCGCTGGGCAGGAAATTGCTGCTTACAGTCAGAGATATAATGAGAAAAGGTAAATTTAATCCGGTGGTCGACGAAGATATGCCGGTAAAAGATGTTCTGATAAAGATCACTTCGGCTCATGCCGGAGCGGCAGTGGTCGCCGATAAAAAAGGCCGTTTGGCCGGTATTTTTACTGATGGCGACTTACGCCGTCATCTGGAAAAAGACACTCTGTTACTGAAGAAAAAAATAAAAAATGTCATGACCAAAGATCCGGTATGCGTCAGGGATGACGATCTGGCATCGGCGGCATTGAAAGTCCTGGAAACCAGGAGGATCGATGAAGTTCCGGTCGTAGACTCCAGAGGGAAATGTATCGGTATGCTCGATGTCCAGGACCTGATAGCTGCCGGGTTGATCTGAAATAAGGTTGGTTTTATGAAAAGAAAATCGGCAAAAAAAATTTTCAGTCAGGTAAAATTACTGGTCCTTGACGTGGACGGCGTCCTTACCAAAGGCGAGATAATCTACGACAACGAAGGCCGGGAGCTGAAGATGTTCAATGTAAAGGACGGGCTGGGTATCTTTCTTCTTCATCTCAGCGGCATTCCCACGCTGTTGCTTTCGGCGCGGGATTCGCACATATTGCGCAAAAGGGGCAAAGACATGAGAGTCTGCGAAGTGATCGGAGGGACTTTGCCTAAAAATAAGATGCTGCCCGGCATCCTCAAAAAATATAAAGTCAGCAAAAAAGAGATCTGTTTTGTGGGCGACGATCTGATCGATATCAGTATAATGAAAGAAGTAGGGGCCCCGGTCGCAGTGCGGGACGCCCACAGCGAAGTCAAGAAACATGCTTCTTATGTGACTTCCGGCAAGGGGGGCGAAGGCGCCGTGCGTGAAGTCGCCGAGTCCATTCTAAAGGCCCGCGGCCTCTGGAAACCGCTGCTTCAGAAATTCGATTCTATCGTAAAAAAATGATCGAATCGCAGACAGCATTTAAAAACAGGCAATCTGCCGGATACAGCTACAGGAGGTAATAAATGTTCGATTTTAACAAATTAGCCGATATGTCCAAAATTGCCGATAAGGCCCGTCAGCTTCAGGAAAAGCAGGAACGCACGCAGCAGGAACAATTGGAATTGCTTAAAAATATATCGCGCCAGCTCGATGAGGTACTGAAGGTACTCACCAGAAAATAGATCTGCCCGAGTGGTTCATAAAACAAGACTTTGCTTTGTACCGGTTTTTTTAGTTGACTGTCCTGCCTGGCAACCAGTAAAATAAATTACTTCAAAAATCCACCATAAAGCCACGGGAGGTGATATACAATCAGGATATCATTCATGTCTGTATTTCAACGGAATTTTTTGTCTCTTTTTCCGGAAATATCTGTAATCAAAGGAGGAAAACAGTGGTAGAAAAGACATTTCGCGTGATCAGCGATTCCCCGGAGCATCTGGAAGCTGATGTCATCGCCATAGCTTTGTTAAAACAGATAACCCTTGCCCCGAAAGGTTCCCGGGCCCGCTTCGTAGTTATTGAGCAGGACAATGAACCGAGCGATTGCATTGCCTGCCGTACCTGACCATGATCGCCGGAAAACATTTTTTTCAGCGAATAAAAAGGGAGAGCTTTTGCTCTTCCTTTTTTTTGCCTGAGCAGATTTTATTTGAGCCGGGGAGTATCCGGCGATATAATTTTTACACATACGTTTTCTCGTATAAAAAGGCTGTTACGGGAAAGGAGGATAAATCGTGGAATTTTTAAGTAATATCGGTGTGCTGGCGGGAACTTCCTGGGCATCAGGGGTTAATCTTTACATGACCTGCGCCGGTCTGGGTATTGCCCAGAGACTGGGATGGGTAGCCCTGCCCGGCGATCTTGGTTTTTTGTCTCATCCCCTGGTGATACTGGCGGCGATCGCCATGTACGGAGTGGAATTCGTGGCTGATAAGATACCTTTTGTCGATTCTGCCTGGGATTCGGTCCATACGGTCATACGTCCTCTGGGCGGTGCTTTTCTGGCCTATATGGCTACGACCAATGCCGGACCGGTAGTGCAGTTCCCTGCGGCTCTTTTAAGCGGCGCAGTATCATTGGATTCTCATTTGACCAAGGCTACTACCCGCGCGGCAATAAATACATCCCCTGAGCCGGTGACGAATTCCCTGGCCAGTATTTCCGAAGACGGTCTGGTTGTGGGCGCTCTCTGGCTGGTGGTCAATCATCCGGTCATTGCTACTTTATGCGTTATCGGGTTTATTATTTTTTCTATCTGGTTTTTAAAAATGATGTTCCGGTTTTTGAGAAAAGTATTTAGTTTTTTCAGCGGCAATAAAGAGGAAGGTGTATCGGCACCGGCCCGCTAGTTTCAGGGGAAAGGCAAAAAAAACTTGCCTAACAGGGCAGATATGCTATAATTCACCAATCAGAGCGCCGTTTACTTTTGACAATTTAATGGTCAGCCGAGGTAGCTCAGACGGTAGAGCGAGGGACTGAAAATCCCTGCGTCAGCGGTTCGATTCCGTTCCTCGGCACCATATGAAAAAAATACGGTCCTTTTCAGGACCGTTTTTTTTTATGTTTTATCGGGAAACGAAGCGCTGACGCAGAAAGGGTATAAAATCGTTGGTATGTGGGCAGTATTTGGGGCTATTTGCAATATATAAAAAAATAATGTATATTTAAAGAGGGGGTACACCCTGTAATTATAAGTTTTTTTCATGGAAGGAGGGGAAAGATGAAAAGGATTATTTGTGTATTCGTTATTTCTTTGCTCTGTTTGTGCTGCTACGCTGAAAATGAACAGGCGACCATGCTTTCTCAGGCAGTGCCGAAAGTATTTCAGGTGATCGGAGAAAAAGATGCGATTTTGAAACCGACAAGATTTCCTGTGTTTACTGGGTATAACTCCGATAACCCGGAATGCGGTCAGTATCTATGTACGCGCTGGGATGGTAATCTGGGTGCCAAAACTATTGCCCCTCCTTCGAGGCTGATAGAACGTTTCAAATGGCCTGGACGTATACGCAGTAATTATGTTTCATTAAGCGGTTTGAGCCTGGCGCCTTTATGGGCCACAAGCAAATTTACCGGAAAAGGCAACCGCCTTCCCGGTCCGGTAGATTATACCGACGTTCCCGGATTAAAACAGACCATCGATATCCCTGAAATGTACCAGGCCAAAGGCCGGTTACTGGTAGTCTGGACAGTACGGGTGGAAGGATACGCTAAAGTCGTAAATCCGACACAGATCGAAAAGGACAACGGCCTTATAGCATACGATCCCTGGCCTGATATATGTCACCCCTGGCACGGTACCTTAAATCAGAAATTTCAAAGGGGTAAGGTCAAGGCAGCATTGTATGTCAGAGAGCCGGGTAAACAATGGAAGAAGATGGGGCGTGAGCTGGTCATAGATATCCCCGCGGCAGTCGAGTCCTCTATTCACAGGGTAGGCGACCCTACCCAGTCCGGCAGTTTTCTGATCACGCATGAGGATTTTACTGATAAACGGCTGCCGGAATCATTAGAAACAAAGATCATGTGGTATAACGATACCAGCATGGAAATAAAGAGCCCCGCGAATATGCGCAACATGCTGGTATTATTGACCCTCAGTTAAGAACCGGTTTTTCCGGCGTTTACGGCAGATTATCAACTCCCCGGAGAGAGACGTATCCGGGGAGTTTTTTTTTAGGTAATTTTCCGGCCTTTCGCTCCTGCCCTTATGTTGTACATATTTCACTGGAATGGTATAATAAATAAATATCAGGGGGCGGTTTTACCCGTTACAATTTTCACTATGCGATAAAGGATTTTCCGGTATGGGGATACGCAAGAAAGCTTTCTTTATTTTCTGTTTTTTCCTCGCTACTTTTATCGCTTCCTTTCTTTTTTATGAATATCATATAGATAACCTGATGCGCCAGGCAAAACTTTCCAATTTTGCCTGGGTCATGCTCGAAGATATTCTCGAAGTGCGCCGTCATGAGAAGAATTTTATCCTGCGCGGCGACGGCATATTCAGAGGTAATCGTACTTATACCGATTTGCTGCGCACCCATCTTCAGCATCTATACCGCGAAGCAAAACAATATAAGGCCATAGCCAACAACCCCGAAGAAATAAAGATAGTCGACCAGATAATCGAAAAACTTCGTCTTTATGATAATCATGTCCATCAGTTTATCGAGGAGCATAAGAGCCGGGACATCCGCCAGGAGACTGAATACCTTGTCGAATCCGGCCGGGCAGTGGTCGAATTGATCCAGGACCTGAAAGATACGGCCGCGGCCCAGATGAACGAATTGCTGATCACTATCGATTCTGTTCAGAGCAGACAATGGATTTTTTTGCTGATTTCCTTTGCGGTAGCTACGATCATTTTCTGGTTTATGTTCCGTACCTTGGTAGTGCCGGTACAGAGGCTCCATGCCCTTAACCGGGAGATCGCCCGGGAAGGGGTGATTCGGGAAGGACAGCTTCATTCAGTGGACGAACTTGTCCGCAGCCTCAAAGGTAAAGACCAGATAGCTGAATTGGCCCGCGGTTACCGCGAGATGATGGTCCGCTGCAGCAATTCCTATATCGGCCTGCAGAAAAAAATGGAAGAAGTAGAACAGCTGTATAAATTGAAATCGGAATTTACTTCCACTGTTTCCCATGAGCTGAGGACTCCGCTTACCGCGATCAAAGAAGGGATCAGCCTGGTACTGGACGGTTCTACCGGCGAGATAAGCGAAGAACAGAAAGAATTCCTGGGGATCGCTCACCGTAATGTGGACCGCCTGGGGAGGCTGATCAATCATGTGCTTGATTTTTCCAAAATGACCGCTAAAAAAGTCGAGTTGAACAAAGAACGGGTGCAAATAAACGATATCGTTTCTCAGGTAGTAGATATTTACCGGCTGGTTGTTGAAAAAAAGGGGCTTCTTCTGAAAGTCGACGTAAGCGCCACCGACGAGCTGTTCGTAGAATGCGATCCGGACCGCATCAATCAGGTTATCACCAATCTTTTGAACAATGCGGTCAAATTCACTGACCAGGGTATGATAAAGGTCAAGACCTTGATGGATCCGTCTACCAATTCTGTCAGGGTCATGGTACAGGATACCGGTCCGGGCATAGCCAGAGAGGATATAACCCGTTTATTCCAGCCTTTCAGCCAGGTCGGCAGAGGCAAGGAGACTACCGGAGGTACCGGCTTAGGCCTGGCTATCTGCAGAGAGATCGTCGAACAGTCCGGCGGGAAAATATGGGTAGATTCTGTTCAGGGCGCGGGGGCTGCTTTTTATTTCAGCCTTCCCATCGAAGAACGCCGCAGATCCGGCAGGTGAAATATGGCAAAGCAGGCTAAAAAGAAAATATTTTTAGTCGATGACGAAGCGGATATAGAAAAGCTGGTGCGGTTCAGATTGCAGCAGGCGGGATATGAGGTCAGTGTGGCACGTACCGGCAGTGAGGCCCTGGAACTGGCCCGTTCGCTGCAGCCTGATCTTATTCTGCTCGATGTGCTTATTCCGGAGATAAACGGTTTTGATGTATGCCGGCAGCTGAGAAAAGATCAGGAGACCAGTACTATCCCGGTGATCTTTTTTACTGCCGAGGTTTCTGACCTGGCGGATATCGATGATCAGGTTAAAGAGTCGGGAGGTCAGGAATATATACTAAAACCTTTTTCGCACGAAGAATTGGAAGAGATGATACGGCGTTACATAAGATGACAAAAGAAGGAGGGGAAATGAGTAAAGGCAGATTATTGATAGTCGATGACGAACCGGATATCCGGCTGCTGGTAAAGGCCCGCCTGGAAAAAGAAGGGTTCGAATGCCTCAGCGCCGGCAGCGCCGATGAGGCTTTAAAGATCGCCCGGAACGAAAAACCGTCGCTGATCATTCTGGACCTGATAATGCCTGAAAAAGACGGGTTTCAGGTATATAATGAATTAAAAGCAGCAGAAGAGACCAGGGATATCCCGATAATCGTCTATACTGCCCAGAATTTCGAGTCGGTAGCCCATAAGGGATTGAAAGCCCTGCAGGTGATCGATTTTATCCTTAAACCGTTTGACAGCAAAGCTCTTACTTTTTTGATTGAGCAATCGCTGAAAAAGATGGAAAATAATGACGAGGGGGAGACTCAACCCCAGAAGTAAGGAAGAAGTACGGATTGCCGTAGAGGATGAGCATGAAAACAGTTTTGATCGTCGAGGATAACCAGGATTTACGCATGGTGCTCAGGAAAAGACTTGAGTCGGCCGGTTTTTCGGTAAGCTGTGCCGAGGGCGGTCTTTCTTTTTTAGGCCTTTTGCGCACTGAGCCTGAACCAGATTTTCTTATCCTTGATCTGGTTTTGCCGGAAAGGAGCGGTGTCGATCTGTTATATACCATGCGCTGTAAATGGGAAAAAGTAAAGGTTTTTATCTATTCCGGTCATGAAAAGTATTCGCGGGAAGCCGGTCTGGCAGATTATATAACCGGTTTTTTTCTTAAAGGTGAAGGGACTGAAAAACTGATCGAAGCGATCAAACAGGAAGCGTTATCAGCGGAAGGTGAAGCGGCCGGAGAATAACCAGGAGGATTTTGATGAACAAGGTATTGATAGTCGATGATGAACAGGATGTATTGAATGTTTTGGGAAAGCGTTTGATCGAATCGGGGTTTCAGGTATTGAAAGCTTCCAGCGGAGCAGAAGGCATCGAGAAAGCCCGTGCCGAACGCCCCAATCTTATTATTCTCGATATATGGATGCCCGGCATGGACGGCGGCGAAGTGGCCCAGAAATTACAGGAATACGAGGAGACTAAAAGTATCCCGGTGATCTTTTTGACCTGCCTTTACAGCAAGGATGAAGAAAAGAAAGAAGGTCATATCAGCGGGCACAATTTCATATTGTCCAAACCCTATCAGCCGGATGAGCTGCTGAAGGTCGTCAAAGAACATCTTCGCTGAGAGTTATTTTTCCGCTATAAGATATTTTTCGACTTCCTGCGGTGTGGTGAATCCATAACCGCAGGCCTGCCATATTTCAGACGGTTCCATGCAGAGATAGACAGGGGTTTGTGAATCGTGTCTGCGTATCAGAGAAAGCATCTTTTTGTATATCGCTACGCGCAAAAACGGGGGGTAACGGAGTTTTTTGTCCTGACCGAGAAAAAGTTCGCCGTAAAATATTTTGCTTTCGGGAAACCGCTGTTCGCAGATATTTTTCAGTTCTCTCTGCGAGCGCAAGGTCCCCAGGCTGATCCATTTGAAAGGCGGTTTCAGTGCCGCATACAGTTTCTCGATAAGGCCGGCATATTCTTCTTCCCAGCGATTTGAATAGATTACCGGGTCAAAATGAAATCCCAGCGAATAGCCTTTGTCCTGAACGGCCCGGGCGGCCTGCAGCCGTTTTTCCGGAGAAGCGGCGCTTTTTTCTTCCGAGGAAGCGATCGGCCGGGGGTTCAATGACCAGGACAGAACGATGTTCTCTCCGGCCGCAGTGTCGATGACGTTTCCGATACAGTCGCTTTTTGTCTTCAGTTCGAAATAAAGATCTTTGCCCCGGAAATATTCGATGAGTTTTGAACTGTAGCCGGTAACATGATCCAGAGCCAGCGAATCGCAGAATTCGCCGGTGCCGATACGTATCGGCCGGGTGAGTTTTTTATATATTGCGTCGAAACGTTCGAAAAAATCGTCAAGGTTGGCCGGCAGGATAAGCCCGGGTATGTTCGAATACTGCTGGAGAAAACAATAGGAGCAGTCAAAAGGACAGCCGAAACCCAGATTGAATATCCAGTAGCGGCAGCCCATGACCCCGCTGGTACAGGGACAGGGTTTCACGAAATCCCATTTTTCTTTGACGATGAAAACCAGCGGTCTTTTCAGTTGGGTCAGTTGGAAAGGGTGCTGTTTCAGGTAATCGTAATAGGCATCGAGCTCTTCGTATTCGGCTTCGGGAAAAAGTTCTTTGAACCTTTCTGCCAGGCAGCTGTTCCGCACTTCTTTTTCGATATATATTTTCTGCGGCTGGAAAGGAATAGATAAACCGCTGCTCTGCGGCAGAGGTTCTTTTATTTCGGGAAGGAATACTTTTCTGGCATCTATGGGCATCTGCTTGGCGGTAAGAGGAAAGCGCAGGGCCAGAAGACCTTTTTTAAGGGCAAAAAATATATCCCGTCCTTTGGCCGTGTCTAAAGACGGGATCTTTTTGATTTTGTCGAAAACCTGCAAGCCGGTGATATTTTCCCGAACCGTAATCTCATGGATAAGCCGTTTTATTTCCCGCCACTGGTTGCAATTGAGCCGGAAATTCAGTTTTTTTTCCAGATCGGCTTTGAGGTCATCCCACATAAGTCTCGGCTGTCTTGATCAATTGCGAGTAACGCAGGGTTGCCTGGTCATTGCCGCGTTTGCGCGCGCCGGTTATATAGATGCGGCATTTACGGATCAGTTCCTGAGCGGTTTTTTCCGCCAGGACGCTGTCCAGGGCGCCGTTGGCCAGAAGTTTTTCCAGGGCCCGGATACGCAGGGTGTCCATGGCCGGATATTTCCGGGAGAGCTGGTCAGGATGCCCGCCTTCTTTGAAGGTAAGGATCTTGGGGATCAGTTTTACCGGATAACGGGCAGTAGCCCGCAGCCAGAAATCATAATCCTCGCAGGCCGGCATGGTCTGGTCGAAAAGACCTATTTCATCGAAAATATTTTTAGCAATACAGGCAGTGGACATGCTGATGCAGCATATCCTGAGGGCCTGTTCGAAAACATTGCCGTCCGGTTTCTTGTGATAGTTTTTCTGGGGCAGAATACTGCCCAGGCGGTACCATAGCTCTTCGCTGTGAAAGATATGGTAGAGAGGATATTTTTTTATGTAATAAAGAGTGGTTTCCAGTTTGCTGCTGTGAAAACGGTCGTCTGAATCGAGAAAACAGATATAACGGCCGCGCGCTTCTTTTACGCCCCGGTTACGGGCCGCAGCCGCGCCCTGATGAGGCTGGACAATATAGCGGAAGCGCGGATCGTCGAGAGAGCGTACTGTTTCAGCGGTATTGTCGGTCGAACCGTCATCGATGACCAGACATTCGAATTCCGGTATTGTCTGGCGTTCCAGAGATTCCAGGGCTATTTTCAGGAAAGCCGCCCGGTTATAAGTGGGGATGACCACGCTGAAAAAAAGCCCGTCAGTATGGTTCGATCTATTCATAATATATATCCTTAGCGTAATAGCGGTTATAGGCCGGCACTATGTAGAAGACCTTGTAGCCGTAGTTTTGATTGAGCTGGTCTATCTGCGTTTTTAATTCAGCGGAAAAATTATAATAATTTTTTTCGTTTTTGTAAATAGCGGAAAATTTCTCTGCTGCGGCCGGGTTTTCGGTCTTTACTGCTTTCAGGACCTCGGGGAAATTGCCCATTCGGGCGTTGTAAAGCTCGATATCTATTTCCTTTACTTTCCCGGCCATAAGAAAAAAGATCTGTTCAAGGTCTGAGAAAAAAGGGATAAAGGGTCCGATATGGGCCCGGCAGGCAATACCGGATCTTTTGAGCCTGTCCAGGGCTTCCCGGCGTTTGTCCAGGGAAGGCGAATTTTTTTCCACGATATTTTTTATCCGGTCTGTGGCGAAATTAAAGGTCAGGAATATTTTATTTTTATCGTTGTTGGCCAGGATATCGCAGTAATCGGTGATCAAAGGCGATTTGGTCAGGATCACGGCCGGGATGCGGCGCTCATCCAGTACTTGCAGTATTTTTTCCGTGACCCGGAAGCGGCGTTCGGCATAAGTAAAACATTCGCAGCTCGAACCTAAAAGCACCCGGTTTACCTTTTTATAAGCCAGTTCTTTTTCCAGTATCTGGGGCGCGTTGATCTTTACGCCCAGTTCCTGTATTTTGCCAAGGCGGTTTTTGACCAGCCGGGCGTAACAGTAGAGACATTCGAATTCGCAGCCCCGGTAAGGATTGATGGCATAAGGGGCCAGGGTCATGCCGGTGGGGGCCAGGACTTTTTGCGTATTGATCTGTTTAATCGTTTCCATGATATACGAGGTTGTTGATGAAACTTTTCGTGTAACGTATATGTTCCCGGTCAAGCAGGTCGATAAGTTTTTGGGCCCGCTGTCCGGCAGTACAAGAAACAGTATGATCCGGGTCAAAGTAATCGATATAGGGATTTATCTGGGCGATCTTGGAAACCAGTTTTTTATGACAGGAGAGAAAATCGATCGTCTCCTGAAAATCGCTTTCTTTTTCTCCCGGGTATCCGGCAATAAGGCTTATTTCGTAATTCAGGCCTGCCGTTTGCAGGCAGGATAGAAAAGAGAACAGCTCTTTTCGGCTGTAGCCTTTGTTCATCAAAGACAGCACCTGGTCAGAGGCGCTTTCAGCTCCGATAAAAAGATTGAAACAGCCGCTTCTTTTAATCCTTCGGGCCAGGTCGCGGTCAAGATCTTTTCTTACCGCTATTTGAGCTTCCCAGCTTATGTCCAGGTTGTGCTTTATGAGCAGACCGGTGAATTTTTCCAGCCAGGCCAGGCTGCCGTTTATCAGCGAATCCTGAAAAGTAAAATATCTGATATTGTACCTGCTTTTCAGCAGGCTTATCTGCTCGATCATATATTGAGGGGAATGCTGGCGGAAAGAAGAGCAGAGCAGACGTTCGGTGCAGAACGAACATTTTCTGATACAGCCCCGCGAGGAAAGCAGGGGCAGAGTGCTGATATGAGATAATGATCTGTATTCGCTGAGATCAAGAAAAGGGATATCATCGAGGTCGGCAAGCTCGCGATTCTCGATCTTCAGGGGTTTTTTGCTTTGCAGGATCAGCGGCGCGCTCAATTCGCCTTCGCCGATCACCCAGCTGAACTCGTCGGAAAATTTTTGACGGCGCAGTTTCATCCAGGTCGTTTCCGGTCCGCCCAAAACTATTTTTTTATCCGGATAAAAGCCGCGCAAGTAATCTATTAACTGAAAAGTGAACGGGGCATTGCGTCTGAACAGAGAAAAACCTATGAGATCGGCATCAGCGATCTTTTTCCGCAGGTCATCAAGACATTGCGGAGCCGTGTTTCTGGCCCGGGAAAAAAGTGTCTCTTCGAATTCTTTGTCCAGCGGCAGCCAGGCCCGGGCAGTATTGCCCAACTGCCGGTAAAGTATCGCGTTTAAGTCGATGACCGTTACTTCATAGCCCTGTTTTCGCCCATAGGCAGCCAGATAACTCAAGCCCAGGGGCGGGGTCTTCAGCCAGTGCGGCGGGCAGAGGATATAATAAAGGCGCGCTTTCATAGGATGATTATACAAGGATATCAGTCCACAGTCCACAGGCCACAGTGCGTCTTCGACGCAGTCCACGGACGACAGACCACAGACGACAGTCAAGAGATGAGAGATGAGAAATGAGAAAGGAGAAAAATGCAGGGAAAGAGGGGGGAGGGAATAGATTTTGACAAAAAAATAGCCAAAAGTATAATATACCCGTATCTAAATTGTATTTAAAAGGGATCGGCTTGTTTTTAAAAAATCACACACGGTTTAGTTTCGGTGTAAAGTATAATTTCAAAAATAAGAAATGTTCAGGGGAAGAAAAAGAATAGATTCTGTTTATCCTACCCTGTCACAATGCGCTTACCATTTGTTGCACTGCGCAGAAATTCACCAGGAAGGCAGGTTTTATGATTACATGGCAAGTATTGTTTTTTCAGCGTTTGCCATGGAATCTTTTATGAATTACTTAGGTGCTAAATTCTTTGCAAATTGGAGTGCAAAAGAAAGAAAGTTATCTAGAGATAAACGTCAAAGAAAAATTTATGATTATTTGAATTTTAAACCAGATAAAGCAAAACGTCCATATTCTACAATCGAAGAGATATTTGTCTTCCGTGATAGTTTAGCGCATGCCCAAAGAATTGTATTGTGCGATACGCCAGAAAGTACCCAAGAGGACCTTAAAACAGATTGGGAGAAATATTGTACAAAAGAAAATGCGGCGAAAGCTAAAAAGGATATTGTAAATGTCATGGACGAGTTGAATAAGTTGGCAGGTTTTGGTGATTTTTCATTAGCGCCAGAGGGGGATGGAGAGATAGGATTCCTTTAGTTGGTTAAGTACATGTTTGGGCTTAATTAATGGCACGATACGAAACAGTTAACCCTTGGCGCCAGTTACGAGAAATAGAAGGAGGCATGGATGATAAGAACTTTGTCGCTTAGATTAGATTTTCCGCAAAAAACAATAAAAACTATGAAAGGTGCGAAAAAAAAGCAAAGAAAGTCGAAAATCGCATTTAATCATTTTTTTGATGTCGCTCAGGATTTCGTTACTATTTTAGATATGCTATGGGAGTATACTAACCATATCGGTAATGTGGCAATTCGGACTTCGTTATCTAACTTAGCATCTTTGCCTGTCTTTATACTTACATTAAAGAAGAAAGAAAAGGAAATCGGAAATATAAAATATAAGGAGCATATAGCAAAGGTTACTCTTGCTTCTTGCCGAGAAAAGGACAAAAAGGAAAAACTTATTTCCGCGTTAATATATGAGTGGCAAGATGTTGATAAAATCCAAAACTATAGAAAATATCACGATAGGGCCTTACGCATTTTACATGAAGGCATTCTACAACAGCTTGTTAATGCATGGGAGAAAGTACTGGGAGATTTACTTTCATGGAAATTTAAAAATGATCCCGGCAGTCTTCCCGAAAACCAATCCATTAAGGCATCAGAAATATTATCTTCTGGCAATATAGAGGAGATAAAGGAAAGAATAATTCACAATGAAATCAGAGATTTTTTTAGGAACAATGATTCAAAAAAACAACTAAATTATTTGAAAAGTGAGCTTAAAATTGATTTTAATAAAACCTTCCCACATGTGGCAGAACTAGAGGAAAATATTTTACGTCGACATGTTATAGTACATGCTGGAGGTGTCGCTAACGAAGAGTACTGTAATAAGCTCAAAAAAATAACAGGATATAAAGGGGCTGCTGCGAAGGCAGGAACTTTGTTGGAATTATCGCCAAAGTACATAAAAAGGGCGTGGGCGATTATTTTTTCAAGTGGGGTTATTACTCTTTACCTAGCCGCAAAAAATCATGCTCGGGGGTTGTCTTCCAAGGAAGATGAAGAGGCCGCCGATAATTGTTTGATAAATATTGCTTATGAAAATATTAAGAACAAACAATATGAAGCTGCTGAAATAATATTGAATTACGCTGACAAAATACATTTGGTCTCGCCAGCGTCTAAACTTATAGTTCGGATAAATTTGGCTCAAACATGTAAATGGTTGGGGCGCCACGAAGAATGTTCCCGTATAATTTCCACGCAAGATTGGTCTGCGTGTAGCTCAGAGTTTAAGCTTTGTATCGCTGCGTTAAAAGGAGATAAACAAAATTTTAAAAAATTTTTAAAACTTGCTGCGAGTGAAGGGAAAATTAGTTTGCCGGATTTATATCAATGGCCTGTTTTTAAATTGGTCCGTAAAAGCAAGGAATTTAATAGGTGGGTTAAAAATGCCTTTGGTAAGACATTGGATGATAAGGAAATCGTTTTGACCCCCAAACTTTTAGACCTAAGTCCCGATAAAACAATAAAAGAACTCAAAAAATGTATTAAGCTAATTAAATCATCGAAGGGCGTGACAAAACAGACGGTTAAAAAGAGGAAAAATGTTAGACACAAAAACTAATACTTACCCCGACGGATTAAATCTTTCTCGCAAAATTATTATCCTCCCTGCGTTTTTCATTTTGTAGTGCTAAATGCTAAATCCCGCCTTGCCGTCGAGGCAGGTTGCAATTTACAATTGCCTTTTTCCCGCATCCTTCCGTACTTTTTACTTTTTACTTTTGCCTTTTTACTTATAATAAAATTATGGCATTAGGCCTCTACATCCACATCCCTTTCTGCCGCAGGAAATGTCCTTACTGCGATTTTTACAGTATTGCCTATGACCGGTCCTGTGCTTCGGAATATGTCGATGTTTTATGTCAACAGATCAAAAATATCAAACAGAAAATAAAGACCGTGTATATCGGAGGAGGAACTCCCACAGTACTTGATCGCCGGCTTTTAAGCAGATTGCTGACAAGCCTTTCACCGCTTCTGGCACAGTCTAAAGAAAATACTATCGAGGCCAATCCCGAAAGCCTGGACACAGTTAAAGCCAGACTTTTCCGCAAAAAAGGGATAGATCGGATCAGTATCGGTGTCCAGTCGCTGCGCGACGATAAACTCGTCTTTCTCGGCCGGATCCATTCTGCTGCCACAGCGCGCCGGGCAGTCGCGACAGCAAAAAAGAGCGGCTTCAGCAATATCAGCGTCGATGCCATCTACGGCCTTCCCGGGGAAACAGCAGAAGAATGGGAAGAGGAACTTTCCGCTTTTGCCGGGCTGAAAGCACAGCATCTGTCCTGTTATTCGCTTACCTGCGAAAAAAACACACTGTTCTATGCTTATCGTAAAAAGATCGATCAGGAAAAAGCGGCTGAGATGTATAAGTGGACAATGCAATTTTTGCCTAAACAGGGATTTTTTCATTATGAAGTTTCGAATTTTGCCCGGAAAGGATATACCTGCCGGCATAATGAGATTTACTGGGCCAATAAAGAATATCTGGGACTCGGGGCTTCGGCTTTTTCCTATATAGATGCTGTCCGCAGCCGCAATGCCGCCGATATAAACAAATATATAAACATGGTCAATCGCGGCAAAAGCCCGGTAGTATTCAGGGAAAGATTATCGCCGCGAGCCAGGGCCGGTGAGACCGCGGCCATGAATATCCGCCGCAGCCAGGGCATCGTTTTTTCCCGGTTCAGGCAGTTCAGCGGTTTCCGGTTTTGGGATATTGTCGATCGAAAAGCGCTCAGGCCTTTTTTTGCCCAGGGCCTGCTTAAATATAAGACCAGGTCAGGGAAAAAGACCGGTCTGGCTTTGACCGAAAAAGGATTTCTTTTTGCCGACGAGATCTGCACGGCCCTGGTATAGATATTTTTTCTTTAAAGTGAAGGATGATTCTGCTACAATCTTATAGAATTAAAAGTCAGATAAATATAACCCCGTAATCATTTTGTCTGTTGCCGAGGTAGCTCAGGGGTAGAGCAGGGCTTTCGTAAAGCTCAGGCCGAGAGTTCAAATCTCTCCCTCGGCTTTTTTACAAAACGATAAATGCGTTCTTCCTATAGAAAAATACTGGGACAGCGGAATTTTTTCCTTCTCTGGACCGGTCAGATATTGTCGCAGTTCGGCGATCGCCTTACTCAGATGGCCCTGATCGGTCTGGTCTATCAGCTGCGGCCCAGCTCGCCCCTCGGTCTGGCCAAGATCATGAGCATTCCCATTGTCGCCGTGTTTCTTTTCTCTCCGGTAGCCGGTGTCTATGTAGACCGCTGGAACCGGCAGAAGACCTTGTGGGTCAGCGATCTGCTGAGAGGGATATTTATCTGCCTTTTACCGTTTACGGCTCTCTATTTCCGTTCTCTGCTGCCGGCTTACGGATTGATATTTTTGTCATTCTGCGTGGGACGGTTCTTTATACCGGCCAAGATGGCTATAGTACCCGAACTGGTGGAGGGGGATCAGATCCTGCCGGCCAATTCCCTGGTCTCGACCACGGCCATGATCGCCGCTATCCTGGGATTCGGTCTGGGCGGCGTGATCGTCGAACGATGGGGGGTGACGGTGGCTTTTGTCATCGATGCCGGAACTTTTCTGCTTTCGGCGCTTTTGATCGGTATAATGCGCATACCCCAGAGAGCACACTTCCAGGCTTCGGATATCATCTCTCTGGGAAAAGACGCTTTGCGGACAGTTAAGAATTCGGTGGTCTTCGAATTCAAGGAAGGCGTAAAATACATATTCGGCAATAAAGAGACCCGTTACGCGGCCAAAGTTTTCTCTCTGCTTTTTTCCTGCGTGGGCTCTCTTTATGTGGTATTCATCGTTTTTATCCAGGACACTTTTAATTCAGTGACCCTTGATCTGGGATGGCTGGCTGTGGGCAGCGGCATCGGATTGTTCTGCGGTTCGTTGGCTTACGGCAAACTGGGCAAAAGCTGGCCGATCCGGAAAGTCATCGATATTTCTCTGGTAATGGTCAGTGCCTGGCTGGTATTTTTTGTGTCGGTACTGCATCATTATCCCCATAAACCGTTTGCCTTCTTTTCCTGCTTTTTTCTCGGCCTCCTGGCTTCGCCGGTAGTCATCGGAGTCAACACCCTGATCCATAACCAGAGCCAGAACGGTTTCTGGGGCAGGATCTTCAGTTCTCTGGAAGTGCTTATCCATCTGGCCTTTATCGTCTGGATGTTTTCGGCTTCCTTTCTTGCCGAGCAATTTAGCACCTTTACAATCATAATCGCCGTGGGTATAATAATCTTTATTTTTTCCGGCTTCAATTTTATCAACGGCGATAAATAATCAGGGCTGATGATCAGAGTAAAAGAATATAAGTCCCCCCAGCATGATCGCGAATCCGAGAAGTTTCTCTCTCCCGAAAAACTTATCATACCTTTGACCCAGAACACGGGAAAACCTTCTCTTCCCCTGGTAAAAAGCGGCTCTCAGGTCAGGCAAGGAGAGGCGATCGCCGAACCGGGCGGGTTCGTTTCTTCCTATATTCATGCTTCCTGCGGCGGCAAAGTCACTGCCGTGGAAGCCGGTCCTCATCCGATATTCAAACGCAGCCAGTGCGTTTATCTCCAATGCGCCGAAACAAAACCTGTTTATGAACCGCACCGGAATAGAGAAAATCTTTCCAATGAGGAACTGCTGGATATTATAAAGAAGGCCGGTATCGTGGGTATGGGCGGAGCCTGTTTCCCGGCTCAGGTAAAACTGGCGCCGCCTGAGAAAATAGAAACGCTTCTGATCAACGGATGCGAATGCGAACCGTACCTTTCCTGCGATAACCGCCTGATGGTGGAGCAGGCTAAAGGTATTTTTCAGGGCGTGGAGCTTATCTGCCGCATCCTCGAACCGCAGAGAGTGGTATTCTGTATCGAGGAAAATAAACCGCAGGCAATAAAAAGATTCAACCGTTATATCAGTACCCGGCGTTACGATCTTCCGCCTGCCGAATTGAAGATATTCAAATCGCGTTATCCCCAGGGCGGGGAAAGACAGCTTATTTACCAGGCCTTGCGCAAGAAAGTACCGGCCGGAGGCATTCCTTTCGAGGTCGGCTGCGTGGTGCATAATGTAGGCACCTGTTTTGCCGTATACGAAGCAGTATATATGGGGAAACCGCTTATCGAACGGCTGGTGACCTTTGCCGGCGATTGTCTTTCTCAGCCCAGAAACCTCTGGCTGAAGACAGGCACTTTGGTGAGCGAACTGTTTCAGAAGAAGATACTGGAATTCAAGAAAGAACCTAAAAAAATTATTTTCGGCGGCCCGATGATGGGGATCGCCGTGGACAGTACTGACTATCCGGTTTTGAAAGGTACCAGCGGCGTGCTTTTTTTATCACAGGATCAGATCGATCGGCAGCAGGAACAATCCTGTATCCGCTGCGCCCGCTGTGTTGACGCCTGTCCCATGAACCTTTTGCCCCTGGAATATGTAAAAAAGGTCAAAGCCGGACGGTATGAGGAATTAGAACAGTTATTTATTAAAGATTGCATAGAGTGCGGTTGTTGTTCCCATGTCTGTCCGGCAAAGATACCTATTGTTCACTATATAAAGAGAGGAAAGAGCAATGCGGCTGGAAATTAGCGTATCTCCGCATCAGAGAGCCTTAGCCGATACTTCCTGGGTAATGCGCCAGGTAATAGTCGCTTTGCTTCCTGCGGTTGCCGCAGCTCTGTATCTGTTCAGAGTCCAGGCCGCGCTGCTGATGATCAATTGCGTAGTCAGCTGTCTGGTTACCGAAGCAGTTATAGCCCGGATGAGGAAAAAACCCGTACCGATCGAGGATAACAGCGCCGTGGTTACCGGCCTTATCCTGGCTTTGATCTTACCGCCTTCTACCAGATGGTTTGCTGCTGTGCTGGGCAGTGTGGTAGCTATTGCCGTGGGTAAACAGATATTCGGAGGTCTGGGCCAGAATATCTTTAACCCGGCCCTGGTCGGCAGGGCCTTTCTTGCCGCGGCCTATCCCGGGATGCTCACCGGCTGGACAAATCCTTTTACCCTGGACGCAGTGACCCGGGCCACGCCCCTGGCTTTGCGCAAGTTCGACGCGGTCATGACGCCGTTGAAAGAATTGTTCCTGGGTAATGTTCCCGGCTGTCTGGGAGAGACTTCGGTGATCTGCCTGCTTATCGGCGGAATATATATGCTGAGCCGTAAAGTAGCCGACTGGCGCATACCTCTCAGTTATCTGCTGACCGTTGCCCTGTTTTCCGGCGTATTTTATTTTTTCGATGCGGCAAAAGGAAGTCCTTTTTTCCATCTTTTCAGCGGTTCGCTTCTTATCGGCGCCTTTTTTATCGCCACTGACCCGGTGACATCGCCGGCCACGAAATCAGGCCGGTTTGTTTTCGGTACCGGCTGCGGTATCCTGACCATGGTCATCCGCTATTTCAGCGGTTTGCCCGAAGGGGTGATGTACGCGGTGTTGTTCATGAACGCGATAACCCCTTTGATCAACAGATATACTGTGCCCAAACCGTTCGGTTACAGGAAAGTTTTTGATAAAAGCGGAAGCAAAGGATAACAGCTAAGGCAGGGAAATGAAGAACGATCTGAAAATAATCGGGATACTGACCGCGGTATGCATGCTCTGCGGTTTTTTGCTTGCCTTTGTTTACAGCGCGGCCCGTGACAGGATCGAACAGAATGAAAAGGAATATATCTATCAGGCCATAGAGATGATCGTTCCCGGTGTTTCGGCGGTTTCGGAAATGATGATCGAAGGCCGCACGGTTTACAAACTGTCCGGCGAAGACGGCAGTGATACCGGTTTGGCTTTTTTATGCGAAGGTCAGGGCTATCAGGGAAAAATAAAGATACTCTGTGCCGTGGATTGCCGGCTCAGGGAAATACTGGGGATAGAGATCATCGAATCCAACGAGACTCCGGGATTGGGAGCGAAGATCAACGAAAATTTTTTCAAGCAGCGTTTTGCCGGCGTTCCGGCCGATGGGAGCTTAGAGTGCGTTAAATTTACTGCTCAGAATGCTTTTCAGATCGAAGCTATAACTTCAGCCACGGTGTCTTCCAAAGCCGTGGTCAAAACAGTCAACCAGGGAATAGAGGACCTGAAAAAAATGATCGGCCATGAATAAGTATAAAGATCTTACAAAAGGGTTGTGGTCTGAACATCCCATATTCCGTCAGCTGCTGGGCATGTGCCCGACCCTGGCAGTAACCACATCTTCGAAAAATGGATTGTTCATGGGCGGGGCAGTGCTGTTCGTGCTTTTTTTCTCTTCTCTGGTCGTTTCCCTGATCAAGAAAGCAGTACCGGTCCAGGTGCGGATCGCTGTCTATACGGTGATCATCGCCACTTTCGTGACCGTCGTCGATATCGTGTTCAAAGCTTATTTCCCGCCGATGAGCCGGGCCCTGGGGCCGTATCTTCCTTTGATCATCGTCAACTGCATAATTCTGGGCCGCTGTGAGGCTTTTGCCTCTAAACATGAGATAAAACGCTCTCTGCTCGATGCTCTGGGTATGGGAGCGGGATTTACCTGGGGATTGATCGTACTGGGTTCGATCCGGGAACTTTTCGGTGCCGGGACGTTTTTCGGCATGACCGTACTGCCCGGCGGGTACACGCCGCTGATAATCATGATACTTCCGGCCGGCGCTTTCCTTGTCCTGGGGACACTGGTTGCCCTTATGAATCGATTGGAGCAGAAGAAATGAGAGAACTGATATTGATATTTATCTCCACCGTACTGATCAATAATTTCGTTCTCAGCTATTTTCTGGGGATATGTCCTTTTCTCGGCGTGTCCGGCAGGCTGTCGTCGGCCTTCGGCATGGGCTGCAGCGTGGTCTTTGTGATGACCCTTTCTTCGGCAATAACCTGGGTCATTTATCATCTGGTTCTGGTCAAACTTCAGCTGGTATTTTTACAGTACATTATTTTTATCCTGGTCATCGCCTCATTGGTGCAGATAGTGGAGATGTTTATCCGCAAGTTTTCCCCGGTCCTTTATCATGCCCTGGGTATTTATCTGCCTTTGATCACTACCAACTGCGCTATCCTGGGATGCGTGCTGTTCATGGTCGCCCGGGATTATGAATTCGTGCCGGCAGTAGTGTTCGGTTTTTCCGGAGGCATGGGTTTTTCCCTGGTGCTTCTGGTCATGGCCGGGATACGGGAAGCGATCGCCGATAACGATATACCCGAAGTGTTCAAAGGAGCGCCGCTTACTCTGATAACTGCCGGTCTTCTGGCGCTTTGTTTTATGGGCTTTGCCGGATTGCTGAGCACCTGAATTTGAATAAAGTAGCAAGTAGAGAGTAGAGAGTAGAGAGTAGAGAGTAGAGAGTAGAGAGTAGAGAGATATAATCTTAAGAGCCAAGAGCTGAATTATGGATGAAGCATTAAAAGGATTGCTGGTACTGGGCGCGGCGGGTTTTTTCTTTTCCCTGCTTCTGGCAATATTGAGCCGGACTTTGCAGGTAAAAGAAAATCCTCTGGTAGAGAAGATACTGGAAATACTTCCCGGCGCGAATTGCGGAGCCTGTGGTTTTTCCGGATGCCGGGCTTTTGCCGAGAGCGTGGTTGAAAATAAACAGGCGGTAGTCTGCCGCCCGGGCAGCGACGAGGTCAATCAGGCTGTAGCCGGGATCCTGGGAGTTGATTCCCTGAAAGCCGATCCGTTCAAGGCAGTGGTAAAATGCGGCGCCACTTGTGAAGAGAAAAAATATTCGACTGATTACAAGGGACCCCGCACCTGCGCCGACGCGCATATCGCCGGGGGAGGGCCTGACTGCAAATACGGCTGTATCGGTTTTGGTGATTGTCTGGCGGCATGTCCGGTAAAAGCGCTTTCTCTGTCAAAGGGCAGAATAGTCGTCGATAGCAAAAAGTGTATCGGCTGCGGCGCCTGCCTGAAAGTGTGTCCCCGCGCCTTGTTCGAACTGGTGCCTTACCGGGAAGGCGAAAAGATCTATTATGTCGCCTGCAGTAACAGCGAAAAAGGTCCGGCCACCCGGAAAGTATGTTCCCGCGGCTGTATTGTCTGCGGGTTATGCACTAAAGTGGGTGATTCGCCTTTTTATCTTTCCCAGAACGTATCGCATGTAGCCTATGATAAAGTAGCCGGCGAAGATCCCCTTGTCGCCGCACAGAAAAAATGTCCCACACACTGCATAGATTCCGCTGATGTTCACCCAGACCGCTGAAGTAATAGAAGTCATCGGCAGCCGGGTAAAGGTGAGATTTTCCCGCCAGTCGATGTGTTCCTGCTGTCCGATGCGTTTTGCCTGTGCTCCGGCTGACGATATAATGATCGTGGATAATGAGAAGGGTATCGGGGTCTGTCCCGGCGACAGAGTGAAAGTGGCTATTCCCGAAGGAAAAAATATCGTCCTGAGCGTATTGACTTTTTTGCTTCCCGCTGTTATTTTTATCTGTATCCTTTTTTTACTCGAAAAGCAGGGTGCCGGTCCGGCTCTGGTCGGGGGCATAGCCGCTGTGGCAGTATACTATATCGCGCTAAATGTCCTGCTTAAGAAGGTATTTCGGCATTCCTGCAGTATCATAATCGGAAAGTTATGAGTAAGACAAAAAAAATAGTGGTTATGGCTTCCGGATCCGGCAGTAATTTCGAGGCGATCGTCCGGGCGGTCAAAAAGAAAAAGATAAAAAATGCCGTTGTGGCACTGGTCATTACCGACCAGGAAAATGCTTTTGTCCGCTGCCGGGCCCGGCGTCACGGCATAAAAGATATCTTTGTCGATCCTGCCGGTTATAAATCCCGGGAGCTTTTTGACCGGCACCTGGTCAGACTGATAAAAAATGCCGGCGCCGATCTGGTCGTGCTTGCCGGATATATGAGAGTATTGACCCCGGGTTTTGTCAAAGCTTTCCGCAACCGGGTGGTCAATATCCATCCGGCCCTGTTACCGGCTTTTAAAGGGGTCAATGCTATAGAGCGGGCCTACAGGAGGGGGGTCAAAGTTACCGGGGTGACAGTACATTTTATCGACGAACAGGTCGATCACGGCCCGATCATCGCTCAGAAAGCCCTGGAAGTCCGGGCCGGCGAGTCTCTGGCCAGCCTGGAACAGAGGGTCCACCGCGTCGAGCACCGGCTTTATTCCGAGATGATCGATCATTTACTGCGGGAAAAGACTAAAGTAAAGGGCAGATATGTTTCGTGTAAGTAGCCTGGTAGTGATTTTTTGCCTTATCTGCGGCGCGCTTTATGCCGAGCCGATAGTCAGTCTTATGACAGACAAGACCGGCGTTTCGACCGGGGAAAATTTCGTCTGCACCGTGACTGTGGAAGGTGAGTTCAGTTCTCCCCGCATCGAGCTGCCGTCTTTCGAAGGCCTGACCGTTGTTTCGCAGAATCAGACCAGAAGTTATCGTCTGGTGCGGGGCAAAGCTGTTTTGAAAAGTGTCCTGAGGCTTATTCTGGTTGCCTATGAGCCGGGCAGTTATACTATCGGGAAAGTAAAAGTCATTGACGGCGAAAAAGAATACAGTTCTGACGAAGTCGTTATTTCGGTAAAAGGAAAACCGCTTCCCGGGAAAAGATCTGTTCCCGATATCGAACGGGGAGCGATTACGCTGTAAAAGAAAGGAGACATCATGTCAGTTATCAGATCAGTGAAAGCACGGGAAATTCTCGATTCCAGAGGCAATCCTACGGTCGAAGTCGATATTGAACTTGAATGCGGCGTAAAGGGAAGGGCCGCGGTGCCTTCCGGCGCGTCAACCGGAGAAAACGAAGCCCTGGAATTGCGGGACGGAGATAAAAAACGCTATCTGGGCAAAGGAGTGTTAAAGGCAGTGGAGAACGTTAACACTGTTATTGCCAAAGCGGTCGTCGGTAAAAACGCTCTGGACCAGGTAGGCCTGGACCGGCTTTTGATCGAGCTGGACAACACGAAAAATAAAAGTAAACTGGGTGCCAATGCCATGCTCGGTGTGTCCCTGGCCGCGGCCAAAGCCGCTGCCGAATATCTGGAGCTGCCTTTGTACCGCTATATCGGCGGGACCAATGCCAAAGTCCTTCCTGTACCGATGATGAACATAATCAACGGCGGGTCCCATTCGGACGCGCCTATCGCTTTTCAGGAATTCATGATCCGTCCGATCGGTGCGAAGAATTTTCGCGAAGGTCTGCGCATGGGAGCGGAAGTGTTCCACAATCTCAAAAAAGTCCTTCATGACCGGGGTTTAAGTACTGCCGTAGGCGATGAAGGCGGATTCGCCCCTACCCTGGAAGGCACCGAAGACGCTTTGAATTCTATAATCGAAGCGATCAGAAAAGCCGGCTACAAGCCCGGCCGCAAAGATGAAGGCGGAGACGTTTCCATCGCTCTGGACTGTGCCGCTTCGGAATTTTACAAAGAAGGCAAATACGATTATACTATTTTTGAAGGGCAGAAAGGCGCGGTGCGCACTTCGGTGCAGCAGGCTGCTTATCTGGAAGAACTGATCGAAAAATATCCTATCGATTCGATCGAAGACGGCATGGCCGAGAGCGACTGGGAAGGATGGAAATTCCTTACTGAAAAGATCGGCAGTAAATGTCAACTGGTAGGCGATGACGTGTTCGTGACCAATGTGGAATATCTTTTTAAAGGTATAGAAATGGGATGCGCCAATTCCATTTTGATAAAGGTCAACCAGATCGGTACTCTGACCGAGACGCTCGATGCTATCGATATGGCGCACCGGGCAGGATATACCACGGTCACTTCGCACCGTTCCGGCGAGACCGAGGATGCCACTATTGCCGATATTGCCGTGGCGACTAATTCCGGGCAGATCAAGACCGGTTCGATGAGCCGTTCTGACCGGATGGCGAAATACAATCAGTTGCTGCGGATCGAAGAAGAGCTCGGCGCTTCGGCCCGTTACGGTAAATAAGGTTGTTTGTTTCGGCAAAGGAGAAAAATGAAACGCTTTAAGATCGATTCGTTATTGATCTTAAGATGTCTGTTTATTCTGGTTGCGGTAACAGTGGCGGCCCTGATCATGTTTTTTCCTACTTATTCACGCTACCGTAAACTTAGAGAGGAAAATATCATGATCACCAGAAAGATAGAGGCCTTACGGCAGGAGATCGATCAGCTTAACCGTGATATCTCTGCTCTGGAAAAAGATCCTTATCTGATGGAAAAAATGGCCCGGGAAACACTGGGCGTGGCCCGGGAGAACGAAATAGTTATTGACATTAAGGATTAAGTTGATACAATCAATTTTAGTTTAAACGGTCCGCGGGGTGGAGCAGCCAGGTAGCTCGTCAGGCTCATAACCTGAAGGCCAGCCGTTCAAATCGGCTCCCCGCAACCAATGAATAAAAAAGGCGTTGACCAGAGATGGTCACGCCTTTTTTTTTAGGGGATAGCGTTTAGCGGTTAGGGGATAGGGCTGCGCCTGCGGCGCAAACTCGTGAGACGTTCGTTCCCCTTCGACTTACTTCGACAGGCTTAGTACAAGCCGCTCAGGGTCATTAAGACGAAGGACGAAACCGCCTGCGGCGGAAAACCGTAAGACGTTCGCGGCTTCGCCGCTTAGACGTGAGACGTCCCCTGCGCTAAGACGAAAAACGCGGGAAAATTGTAAATTGCAACCTGCCTCGACGGCAAGGCGGGATTCAGCATTTATCATTGCAAAATGAAATAAATCCGCTTTTTCCTTGCCGCTGAAAAAGGGACTCTCTACTCGCTACTTTTTCTCGAGCTTCGCGAGAAAATCTACCTTTTGTTTTCAAACCATTCGGCATATTGAATTCGTAATATTCAATATGGTACACTTACTCTCTTATATTTTATTAACAGGCGAAATGGGAATAGGGGGCAGGGGTCACTGCAAATACAGCCTGCACATAATCCTCTCTTTATACAATACGAAAATGTTCCGAGAATTACAAAAGTATATCAAAATCATATAATTTATGATAAAATCAAGGAGATGGAAATGAACAAAATCAGATCTGTATTAGTTATTTTATTGCTTATTCCTTTGACCATACAGGCCTCTTCAATGACTGAGTTCTGTAAAGAACTGGGGCGGGTTTCTCTGGAACGAGGTGATATCGAACAGGCCCGGATCGAATATACCAAAGTAATTACTATCGATCCTTTTGACCGGGAAGCCCAGCAGGTGCTGGCTCAGATCCGCCAGGACAGGATCGACACAATGCTTGATGCTTTTGAACCTGCTCCTGCCAGTTCTCAACCAGCCTGGAGAAGACCTTCTCCGGCAGACAGGCTGCATGAGAAAAGGCCGTCTGTTCCGGTAAAAGAAGAAGGTCCTGTGCCTTCGGGGCTGGTCGAGGTGCCGGTTGTCCGTCCGGCTGACCGGGATAAAGAAACAGATCCGGTATGGAAAAAATTCAAAGTAAAAGGTGTGTATCAGACCGCTATCGGGGTGACTTCGGAAGATCTGTACTGGAAAAGATCTAATTATGAATTGAATGAGCGGAACTGGCGGGTGCTTTCCCGCGATGCCCTGAACAACCGGGAAAACACTTATGACCCGGCTGTCTTTTCTCAGTTTCAGTTCAGTGTCGATTATCCTCAGGAAAAAGGCTGGAGCTTTCATTCATTTTTTGATGTGAGCCCCTGGAGTTTTATCGGTAAATCGGATAAAGTGACTCTGACCGCGGCCAACGGAGATACTGCGGAGATCGAGCTGAAGTACTGGTCAGGCAGCGGATACGCTTTAAACGAGATCTATTACACAGACCTGAAAGGGGATTCTTTCAACCTTCCGGAATTAAAAGTAAACCGGGGCCGGGTATTGCCGACCACGGTCACTACTACCTGGGGCACGACATTCGATGTCCCCGAACTTAAGCTCCATCATGAGTTCCAGCCGATAAGGGAGATAGAATTTGCCTATAACAATGACAATGTATCTCTGGATATATTTCCCTGGGCAACGGATGCCAAGTCCTATACATCCGACGACCCGCTTCGTCTTTCCAACAATATGACTTATTGGGAAGAATCGCAGTGGCTGGTAAAGTGGCGTCCCGGTCATTTCAATTCCGATCCGGCGGCCCGTGATTATCAGCCGGGTTGGTGGGATGATTCTACCGCTTTTGCCGCCCGTGATGCCGGCAATGTGCGCCTGACTGCTTTGCGGGGGATGAATCTCAGCTATGAGGCGGGCAATACGACGATCGATTTTGCTGTTTCTTCCCCCAAAGAACCCTGGCAGGATTATGGCGAGATCAATGCTTTGAACAATGCTTTGCGGGCTAGATATAAAGCCGATGATGATCTTACGATCGGCGCTCTTTACGGGGCGAAATGGGGATATGACGAAGAATCGGTCGATGCGGTCAATCATATCCTGGGTATCGATGCCAATTACGGGATAAGCGACGACACCCAGCTTTACGCTGAACTGGCCACCTCCTGTTCCGAATACGATAAAAAGTCGGCTTATTCCACGGAAAAAAGAGGTAATGCCCTGCATCTTCAACTGGTCAATTCTTCAGCCAACCGTTTCGGCAAGACTTATTTCGAGCTTTTACCGGAAAAGAAAGAATTCCTTTACCGGGCCAGGTTGTCTTTTACTCATATGGATGAGGGGTTCGAAAGCGCTTTGTCCAGTTACCGCTTTACCCGAAACGATGCGTTCTGGGGACGGCATCTTACTTTCAAGGATCCTTTTCACATGTTCATTCCCGCGTTACGGGATACTTCCGTGTCCTGGCACGATATCAAGGATTTCCGTATAGGCAATGGTATAGATTACGGAAGGGATGTGATCAGTGCCCGTTACGAGGCCTTTAACCTTCTTGACGCGCGGCTGGACTTTTTGTTCGACACACGCAATGTCCATGACGTAAACGGTAAATATATCGAAAACGTCACCCGGGCCGAAGCCACCTATAAACCTGATAAAAAATGGACACATAAAGTGCTGGGGATCTATCATGATCTGCCCAAGACCAAAGGCGGTATAGA
The DNA here is from genome assembly GCA_964629785.1 of uncultured Planctomycetia bacterium. Classification (GTDB taxonomy): domain Bacteria; phylum Omnitrophota; class Gorgyraeia; order Duberdicusellales; family 4484-171; genus CAZVRU01. The sequence continues at coordinate 126,896 of CAZVRU010000001.1, read as the reverse complement.
CCCGTTCCTTTTCGATCCTCTTACCGGCGAGCCATATAAGGATTGGTCGTCCGACGCGATCGATGACGGAAAAGATCCTTCTCTGAAGACCATATCGGCAGGAAGCGAATACTGGTTCACTGACTGGCTGGCAGCCAACGCTATTTTAGAGATGACCAATGACTGCACTCTGGCCTATGATAATTATCCGCGCGGCCTGTTCAACGATTCTCAGCCGTCGAATATATGGTCGATGTACGGATATACCTTCCGGAGCAGCAATCCTTTTCTCTATGATCAGCAATATTTCAATCAGCCTCCTTATCCATGGTATAATATTTACAAACTCGGACTGAAAATAAAGCCTTCGGAAAAAACCAATGTCGCCCTTAATTACACGCGTAACGAATACGAGTGGGCTCAGTCGATCGATGACAACATGAACCATATCGGACTGGATATCGAGCACATGATCAATGAAAAGTGGTCGGCCCATTTCTGGTATACTTATTCACGGGCCAAGAGCATTTCCAGATTGATCGATGACGGTATCGTGGACGTGGAAGGTCATCACAATATTTTCTTTGAACTGGGATTTATGCCCGGCGAGGAAAGCCGTTTTCGCCTGATGTACGGGATCGGGAATATGGCCTATTACGCCAGTCCTAATTTTAACCCTTACGGCGGGTTTCCGGTGCTGGATACCGAACATATTTTGCGGATCATTTACGAACGCAAGTTTTAATTATTCATAACCACGGAGGTATTACACATGGGGGAGAAGAAATATGCTATCGGCATAGGTATGAACCTTTTTGATGCCCGGGCCCTGCTTATGAGAGAAGACGGCAAGGTCATCACCCGGCTGGAGAAAAAAAGGTCGGCAATAAGCGCTAATGAAAGTATTACCACGCTTTTATCCCTTTTTGAGGATATTCTCGACAAATCCCAGAAATACCGCAAAAATATCATCGGCGCCGGTCTGGCCCTGGGCGGCGTAGTAGACAAGAAGAAAGGCGTGGTCTACTGGCCGCAGAAGCAGGATTCGTCCTATGTCTACATTTCCGTTCCCTTCAAAAAATATCTGGAAGATAAATTCAATCTGCCTATTTTCATGGAGAACGACTCCAATGCCTGCGCCTGGGCCGAGTATACCCGTAATTATCCTTCGAATAAAAGCCTTATCTATATGTTTTCCGGGGTCGGCTGCGGTCTGATCTTCAACGGCGAATTGTATCAGGGCAAAGACGGCGGGGCCGGCGAGCTTTTTGTCAGTCCTCATCAGGCCATGACTTCCATGTTAGGCGATTTTCATTTTCTTTCCCAGTGGCCGGTAGATCTGGGCATGATCAAGCGGGCCAAAGAGATAGTTTCCCTGGGGAAGACGACTTCCCTGCTTAAAAAGGTAAAATCGACCGGCGAGCTGTCTCTGGAAGATGTTCTCAGCGAGGTCAAAAATAAGGACAAGGCAGCCCGGGAAATAGTGAAAGAGGCCGCTCTGCCTTTGGGCGTTAAGATATCTTTTCTGATTAACTTGCTCAATCCCGAGGTCATAATCCTGGGCGGCGGGTTTGAAGAAGCCGGTGAGTTTTTTCTGGAGGAAGTGCTTAAAGTCGTGAGGCAGTTTTCTTTCAGTGCCCTGAGAAAAAATCTGAAGATCCATCTTTCTACCCTGGGCAGGGAGGCGCCGCCGCTCGGTTCGGCAAATCTTATTTTTAAAGAAAAATCTTTACTTTAAATACAGAAATGTTATAATTTTGATAAATAGGGAGGTGATTGATGGGGAAAACTCAATTTCCACTAATAATTCTTCTTGTTCTCTTAATTCTTACCGCAGGAATAGCTTTCAAATTTTATAGTACCGCCCAAAATCTTTTTTCGGAGAAAGCAAAGTTGACTCAGGATAAAAAAGAGCTTTCGGAGGAAAAAGATTCTCTTATCCAGCAGCGTGATAAAATATCCCAGGATTTGTCCTCAGTAGAGAAAAAATACCGGGACGTGGAGCGCTCGCTGGCAAAGCTGGAAAAGGAAAATAAAAATCTCGAATATATGGCCAATAAACTGAAAAAGGAGCGGCAGGAACTTTCCAGTGAGAATACTTCCTTGAAAAAGCAGCTTCGCGACCGGCCTGCCGAAACAGTCAGACAGCCGGAATGGACCCCTTCCGCGCGCACACAGTCCAGGGACGTTCCCGAGCACTGGGAAGAAGTGGTCAGGGAAAAAGCCGAGTTCCAGACCCATATCGAAGACCTGAAAAATAAGTTGTCGCAAGCCGGCAGCAAGCTTTCCAGCTTTGACAAGGTCAACAAAGAGTTGAGCATAAAGATAGATGAGCTTACCCGGGCAAAAAAGCAGGTGGAAGACGAACTGGCCTTTAAAGAAAGGACCCTGCAGCTGCTGAGTAAGGACCTTGTCAATCAGAAAGAAACGACCCAGTTGCTCACTGTGGAAGTCGATAAGCTGCGTAATGAAAATATTTCCGTTAAACGGGAACTTGTCGCGGCGACCGAAGAACAGAATCGTCTGCAGGAAAGTCTGCAGCGCGCCGAAACCATGAAAAAAGAAATGGAGATCAGAGTCGAGCGTCTGGAAAAAGTGATGAAGGAAAAGACTCTGGTCTTTCAGCAGTTAAAAAGTGAATTGTCCGATGCTTTGACCCATTCGGTTGATGAGCAGGTGGAATCTACCGTAGAACTTCCGCCGATAGTCGTCGGCAGCGGTTCTCTGATGCCTGCGCCTGCGGCAGCAGTGTCAGAGAGGTCCCTGCAAGGCACGGTAATAGCCGTCAACCCCAAAGAAAGCTTCGTTATCATCGATCTTGGTCAGGATAGCGGCCTTTTCGCCGGTGCCCAGCTCAATGTAGTGCGGGCCGGCCGGGTTATCGGGGCCATCGAGGTTATCGAAGTTAGAAAAGAGATTGCCGCGGCTGATATTAAAAGCGTCGTTCCCGGAGAAACAGTGCGGGAGGCAGATGCGGTAGTCTCGAAGTAGATCGGTGGACCCCAACAGAATTACCATACATGAAGTTGCCCGTGAAGCGGGAGTGTCGATTGCGACCGTTTCCCGCTTTTTGAACAATCCTTCCTCGATAAAATCGGATAACCGTAAAAGAGTCGATGCGGCAGTAAAAAAACTGCATTATAAACCGCTGGTCTATGCCCGCCGTCTGGCCGGCGGAAAACTGGGCGTGTATGGATTGATCCTGCCCGGATATGAGGGGTTGTTCTCTTCTTTTTATGCTACAGAGGTCATCCGCGGCGTAGGGGTAAGTCTGGAACATGCCAACCTGGACCTGCACCTGCATATTTTTACCGGGAGAGACAGGTTCAACACTTCGCTGGTGGACGGGGTGCTTTTTGCCGATGTGATCGGTAACGAAGACCAGTTAAAGCGCCTGGTAAATCATAACATTCCCTGTCTGGTTATCAATAGAAAGATCGAGGATATCGATGTATGTTATGTGGCAGTCGATAATTTTAAAGGTGCTTATCAGGCCGTAGAATTGCTTATCAGTCACGGTCATAAGGCTATTGCTCATATAGCCGGAGATATTAAGGTGCAGGGAGCAGCCGAAAGGCTTGCCGGTTACCGGTCGGCATTGACCAACCATAACCTCAAGATCAATGAACAATATATCAAATATACCAATTTTTCGAGACAGGACGCCCGGCGCAGCATAGAAGAATTATCGGCTTTGTCGGCACCGCCTACGGCAATTTTCGTGGCCAGTGACGATATGGCAGTGGAAGTGGTCCATTATGTTCGCACCCAGGGGCGCCGTATTCCGGAAGATCTCTCGATCGTCGGTTTTGACGATAACCCTTTATGTATCGATGACCATATTGCTTTGACCACGGTCAGGCAACCGGTGTATGCCATGGCTTCCCAGGGCGTGGAATTGCTCAGATCTATAGTTGAAAAAGGGGAAAAGCCGGACCCGGTGATACTTGATCCTGAACTGGTTGTCCGCAATACCGTGACTTTTGTCTAGCCCATATTTAGGCCCTCTTGAGCCCCCTCCCACTATATATAGTGTTTTATTCTTGACAGACAAGGGAAAACAGTGTTAATCTAAAAGTGGAGAGGATTTTAGTCTTTTCCCTGTCAGTTTTTTCTTTCTGAATAAAGAGGGGTGAATTATGGATGTAAATCTTAAATTTTCCAATAATGCTTTGCGGGTACTGCAGCGGCGCTATCTCCAGAAAAACGATCAGGGGCAGGTCATCGAAACTCCTGCCGAAATGATCTCCCGGGTAGCCAGGGCCATTTCAGCAGTCGAGAGACGTTATGGCGCTTCTAAACAGGCAGTGTCCCAGATAGAAGAAGAGTTTTTTTCTATGATGGCCGGTCTTGAGTTCATGCCCAATTCGCCTACGCTGATGAACGCGGGAAAAGAACTGGGCCAGCTTTCGGCCTGTTTCGTGGTGCCGATAGAAGATTCGATGGAATCTATTTTCGATGCCATAAAAGCCACTGCGCTTATTCATAAGACCGGGGGCGGTACCGGTTTCAGTTTTTCCAGTCTTCGTTCCCGCAAAAGTATCGTAAAGTCTACCGGCGGATTTGCCAGCGGTCCGGTATCGTTCATGAAAGTGTTCGATTCGGCAACTCAGGCCGTAAAGCAGGGGGGTACCAGACGCGGCGCCAATATGGGCATTCTGCGTATCGACCACCCTGATATCCTTGATTTTATCCAATGTAAAGAGAAAGAAGGCGATATTTCCAATTTTAATATTTCCATTGCCCTTACCGCTGATTTCATGGAAAAAGTCTTTACTCATGAAAAATATGACCTTGTCGACCCCTGCAGTAAAGAAGTAAAGAAGACCCTTGATGCCTCGGAAGTGTTTGACCTTATTGCCCGCAATGCCTGGGCCAATGGAGAACCGGGGATCGTTTTTATCGACCGGATCAACGAAATGAACCCCACGCCGCATCTGGGCGCGATCGAGTCCACCAATCCCTGTCTGCCGAAAGATGTCTGGATCATGACCGAAAACGGCCCGCGCCTAGTCGCCGAACTTATCGGTAAAAAGTGCGCGGTTATCGTCGATGGAGAGAAATTCGAAAGCACTGATGCGGGTTTCTTTTGTACGGGCCTGAAGCCTGTCTATCGCCTCTCGACAGAAGAAGGTTACGGTATCGATTTAACCCTCGATCATCCGCTTTTGAAAATGCAGTCACGTACCCGTGCAGGACAAAAGACTGAATGGGTCAGGGCAGAACAGCTCAACCCCGGAGACCGGGTAGTTCTTAACGATCATCTATTACTATCAGGATGGCCGGGTGAATATTCGTATGAGGAAGGATATGCTGTCGGGCTTTTGTTCGGCGACGGTACTTTAAAAAAGGATAAAGCAGTCCTTTGTTCCTGGGAGAAAGACAAAGGAGCGGAATCAGTACGGCAGCGGATCTCACGTATTACCGACGATTTTCCTCATCGCCGTGATTTTTCCGGATGGATGCAGGTGAAATCCCGCGGTGAATACCGTCTTGCCAGCGGCCATCTGCGAAAGGTATGCATGGATTTAGGGTTTTCCGGCCAAAAAGATATAAATGTTATTATCGAGCAGGCGTCATCTGATTTTTATAAGGGGTTTCTCAGCGGATTTTTCGATGCCGACGGATCAGTGCAGGGTACGCAGGAGAAAGGGGTTTCGATACGTCTGGCTCAGAGTGATCTGCCACTTTTACGAAGCGTCCAGAGAATGCTGCTGCGTTTGGGTATTTGTTCCACGCTTTATGCAAACCGCCGAACAGCCGGGCAGAGATCATTGCCGGACGGCAAGGGGGGCGAAAAAGAATATCAGATCAGGGCTCAGCATGAATTGGTCATTTCCGGGGCGAATATTGCCGGGTTCGCGGATAAAATAGGTTTTATCAACAGTTGCAAGGACAGTAAACTGAAAAAACTTCTTTCTGCCTATAAGCGGAATTTTAATAAAGAATGGTTTTGCGCCACAGTGCAGTCTCTGGAATTCAGGGGTATGGAAAAAGTTTATGATCTGCAGGTTCCGGGCATTAATATGTTCGATGCCGATGGTTTTAAGGTCCATAATTGCGGCGAACAGCCGCTGCTTGCCTATGAGAGCTGTAACCTCGGTTCCATAAATCTGGCCCGGATGCTTAAGCAGAAAGGCGATGAGTTCGCTGTCGACTGGGACAAACTGGCCAAAACAAGTTCTCTGTCCTGCCGTTTTCTGGATAATGTAATCGATGCCAATAAGTTCCCGCTTCCTCAGATCAAAGACCGAACCCAGCAGACCCGCAAGATCGGCTTGGGGGTCATGGGCTGGGCCACGATGCTGGGATATCTGGGTATAGAATACGACAGTGAAGAAGCGCTTGAACTGGCCCGCAAAGTAATGGATTGCATTTATACCAACGCCCGGGATACGTCGATTTTTCTGGGCCGGGAACGGGGAGTTTTTCCTGCCTGGAAAGGAAGTGCCTGGGAAAAACGCGGTCAGCGCATCCGCAATGCCAGCCTGACCACTATTGCGCCCACCGGTTCTATCAGTATTATCGGCGGACCCACGTCAACCGGTATCGAACCGTTCTTTTCCCTGGTCTATTTCCGGAATGTCATGGACGGGGATAAACTGCTGGAGATCGAGCCCAGTTTCGAGCATGTGGCCCGCCAGCGCGGATTTTATTCCGAAGAACTCATGCAGAGGATCGGTAAAGGAGAAAGTATCCAGAAAATGCCGGAAATTCCCGAGGACGTGAAACGAATTTTCAAGACGGCGCTGGAAATAGAACCGCTCTACCATGTTAAGATGCAGGCAACTTTTCAGGAGTTTACTGACAATGCCGTATCCAAGACCATCAACCTTCCTAATGAGGCGCTTGTCGATGATGTCAAGGATGCCTATATCTATGCCTATAAGATGGGCTGCAAAGGCATTACGGTCTATCGCGACGGGTCCCGTGATATACAGGTCTTGACTGTGGACAGGAAAGATAAGAACAGCAGTTCGGACAAAACTGCGGCTACTGCTCTTCCCAAACCGAGACCGGAAGTAATGGGCGGAACAACCACTAAAATAACCACCGGCTGCGGCAATCTATACGTGACCATAAATCAGGATGAGCAGGGCCGGTTTTTCGAAGTGTTTACTGAAATGGGTAAAGCCGGAGGCTGTGCCGCATCCCAACTGGAAGCGATCGGCAGATTGATATCCCTGGCCATGCGCGGCGGCCTGGAGATAAAAGCGATCATCGAACAGTTGAAAGGGATCCGCTGCCCTTCGCCTAACTGGATGAAAGGTCAGAAGATATTTTCCTGTGCTGATGCCATCGCCCGGGTCCTGGAGATGCGGCTGGCTGACCAGAAACAGATAGTAAGGATAAAATTAAGCTCCCGGGCCCCGGAATCGGTCAAGGCCGCTTCCCCGGCGGTAAAGGCCGCGGGAAGATCGAGCACAGTAGTCGGGGTCTGCCCGGATTGCGGCGCTGTATTGCGTCATGAAGAGGGCTGCGCCGTATGCACTTCCTGCGGTTATTCTAAGTGTTGACATAATAAGAAAAAAACGATAGTTCCGCCGGTTGTCCGGAAAAGAGCTGGCTGCATGAAAAATATATTCAATAAGAAGATCTATTATCACGATACTGATTGCGGCGGTGTCGTCTATTATGCCAATTATCTGAAATACTGCGAAGCCGGCCGCTACGAATACCTTTCGGCCGCGGGCATAGAGCTTCATGATATGGTCAACCGGGGATACCAGTTTGCCGTGGCTCAAGTGGACATTAAATATCATGCTCCGGCCCGGCTGGGTGATATGATCTCTGTGCATACAACGGTCTTTGAAATAAAGAACGCCAGCATGGTCTTTGTTCAGGAAATAAAAAAAGATGATGTTTTGCTGGCTGCCGCCCGGGTGGAGGTAGTCTGCGTGACGCCTGGCCTTAAACTGAAAAAACTGCCTGCCGCAATACGCGCCCTTCCGATCTCCCAAGCCAAACCCTGATTGACAAAGTTCCGCAGTTCCATTAGACTTATCAAGTAAGAGAGTAGAGAGTAGAAAGATATAATCTTATGAGCTATGAGCCAAGAGCCAAGAGCCAACATTGGAGGGTTTTATGCGTAACTATTTCAAAATTTCAGTTTTTATTTTAAGTCTGTTGATCTTAACCCCGGCCGGGTATTCTGCACCCTGTTACGGCACGCGTCTGCCGCAGAAAAAACAGTTTTTCATGGGGGTGCAGACTTATTCTCTTTTAAACCGTGATCTGGAAGCAGAGTGGGGCGAGGTGCGCAGTCTCCAGAATTTTTATCTGCTTTCCTACGGTCTCAATGACTGGTTTTCCATCGATCTCAAAGGCGGGGTGGGAAATATCAAGCAGCGTCCCTTTACTTCTTCGGAGCTTGATTATCACACTTCTTTTGCCGGAGGTTACGGGTTCAGGATCAGATTATACGAAAACGATGATAATGGGATAAGCGCTGTCTGCGGGTTCCAGCATATAAGCGTTCATCCCCGCAGTATCAGGATAGAGGGGGTAAAGAACCGTTCCATCCTCGACGACTGGCAGGGCTCTTTGCTGGTGTCGAAAAAGATCGGCCTTTGTACGCCTTATATCGGAACAAAACTGTCCCGGGTGGATTATATCCACTGGATCGAAGATAACCGTAAACGCCGCATGTCCGATCTGACCCGATCCTGGGGCGCGGTCCTGGGCCTGGATATAGCGCTGAATGAAAAGATGTTTTTGAACCTGGAAGGCCATGCTGTCGACGAAGAAGCTTTTTCGATCGCTATTATGTATGAATTTTAATAATGATGAACACTGATGAAAGATACTGATAAACACAGATGCGTGCTATGCACGCTGATTACACAGATTAGAGAGGATTACATAGATATATACGTGTCGCCTTGTCGCCTGCCGACTTGTCGACTTTATTATTATAAAATTGACTATGATTATTAAGACTGACAAAGACGAGTTTACTGCTTACCTGGAAGATACATCGAACCTTCCCGGGGACGCGGCTATACTTTATATTCCGGAAACTGTCAGCGATATTCAGGAAGCGTTAGCTGCCTGCCGCGCCGGGAAAATGCCGCTTACCTGTTCTGCCGGCCGGACCGGCACGACCGGCGGATGTGTGCCCCGGCAGGGGGCGATATTATCTCTGGAAAAATTTGACCGGATTATCGACATCGATCCGAAAAAGTTTACTGCCCGGGTCCAGGCCGGGGTCAGGCTGGAGGATCTTACTGCCGAATTAACCGGTGAAGGCCTTGCTCTGCGCGCTCAGCCTACTGAGTCGCTGGCTTTTCTGGGCGGAGCTGTTTCTACTGCGGCATCGGGGATGCGTGGTTTTAAATACGGAGGTATAAGGAACTATGTTAATTTTCTTAAGATCGTGCTGGCTGACGGCACGCTTTTACAGTTAAAGAGAGGGGATATTATCGCTGAGGGAAGGCTTTTTGATTTCGAGAGATCCGGCCGGCGGTTCTCTTTTTCTTTGCCCGCCTATACCATGCCCGCGGTAAAACATCAGGCCGGTTATTTCGTTCAGGACGATATGGATTTGATAGATCTCTTTATCGGCAGCGAGGGGACACTGGGTGTTATCGTGGAAATAGGGCTTTCTCTGCAGAAGCTGCCGCCCCATATTTTCGATTGCGTGGTGTTTTTCGACAGCCAGGAAAAAGCTCTGGACTTCGTGGATATGGTCAAGGACCTGAAAGATCAGGGTCTTGCCGATCCGGTAAGCCTTGAATTCTTTGACGATCATTCGCTGAGATTTCTGGAAAGCAGGTACCCACAGGTGGAAACATATAAAGCAGCAGTCTATTTCGAACAGGAATCCGGAGATGACATCGAAGCCGCTATCGGATCATGGCTGGAGCGGATCGAAATGTCGGGTGCCGATGCCGATAAGACCTGGTTCGGAGACAGCGAGCATGAGCGCGCTAAAATATTCGAATTCCGCCATACCCTTCCCCAGATGATCAATGAATTCCTTAAAGAGCACGGACAGGAAAAAGTATCCTGTGATATTGCCGTACCGCGTGAGGCCTTAAGAGAAATGTACTATTTTTACCGGCAAAAAGCCGGGGAATCGGGCATTTCTTTTCTTAATTTCGGCCATATCGGCGAAAACCATCTGCATTTTAATTTTTTGCCCCGCGAAAGAACCGAAGTAAAAAAAGCCAAAGAGTACGCTTTGATCTTTGCGGATAAGGCCGTATCTCTGGGAGGGACTATTTCGGCTGAGCATGGCGTGGGCAAGCTCAAAAAACCCTACTTACTGCGTATGTACGGGGAATTTCACATAAGGGGGATGGCCCGGCTTAAAAAGTATTTTGATCCGGACTGCATTCTGGGCAGCGATAATATTTTCGATCAGGGATATTGCCGGGAGAAATAATGAGATGAGGGAAAAACAGCATCTTACTGTAGTGGCTGCGGTCATAGAAAAAGACGGCAATATCGTTGTCTGCCAGCGTCATGAGCATGACGCTTTCGGAACGCTCTGGGAATTCCCGGGCGGGGTTGTGGAGCAGGGAGAGACCCTTGAACAGGCCCTGGCGCGGGAAATTGCCGAAGAGCTGGGGGTTGAGATACAGATCGGCGATTTTCTGGGAGTGTTCGAAGATGAAAATGAAACCCTCAAGATAACGGTGCATGTTTTCAGGGTACTCATTATTGCCGGCCAGCTTCAGCCGCTGGATTGTGCCCAATTCAGGCTCAGTAGTATTTCCGGTCTGGATAGTTTCGAGCTTGCCCCGCTGGACCTTAAAGTAGCGGCTTACCTGAAAGAAAATTAAATACAGTTATACCTGAAAACAATACTTCGCAGACCGGACTTGCCTGCCGCCCCTCTGATATGCTATAAACAAATGCTGATTACTCTGTTTAGCCGCGGATAATCACAAAAAGAAAAGGAGCAGGGGAGCCATGCGCGGGAAAATATCCCGGAAAAGGGATGTTTTTACCTGCGGGTTTCTTTTGTGAAAAAGCCAAACCCCGAGTGATCGGGGGGCGGAAAGCCACGGGTCCTGATAAAATTTTCTTTCTGCTTTAAAAATCGAATTTATAAATGGACAGCCGGGTTGCCCAAAAGGGTTATCCGGCTCTCTTTTTTTATAAATGAATCGTAAACCCACGGATTAAGAGGAGGTAAGACATGGTAAAGAGGATGAAAATACTGATCGGCGTATGTTTGTTGATCTCGCTGGCTGGCAGGCTGTATGCAGATGAATACAAGCTTCAGCCTTCTTCGAGCCTGATAAATGCGTCGGGCCGGCGATACAGGAAAATAAGTGAGGTATTAAAAACAGACAACATAAAAAAACAGGATGCATCATCAACTGAAGGCCGGGAACCTGACTGGTCACAGGTCATTGTCCGGGACGGCAAATATTATTGGCCTGATGCGTCGCGGGGCCAGGCAGAAGACGGCAAGATGTATGCCCAGGTCCTTACCGAGCTGACTAAACAGGAAGTAAGGGATTATCGGAAAAGTCAGGATAAGAGCGGGGAACCTGACTGGTCACAGGTCATTGTCAGTAACGGTCAGTTTTATTGGCCTGATGCGTCGCGGGGAAAAGCAGAAGACGGTAAGATGTATGCCCAGGTCCTTACTGAGCTCACTGACCAGGAAATAAACGAATATTTAAAGGGCATTGATCCATCCGAAGCAGCCATGCTTATTTCAAAACTTGACACCGAACTTGCTGCCAAAGTACTGGCAATGCTTGCCCCGGAAGTCGCGGCCCGGATACTGCTGGCTACTGTAGATGAAATAAGTGACACAGAAGGGTTTATTAGCCGGAAAACTATCATCAGCAGTCAGAAAGCAGCTGATATACTTTCAGCCATGGACAGCGACAAAGCCGCCGCAATACTGGCGAAATTTACTTATCCCGGGGATGTCGTTATCAACGGTCAGATGTTGCCTGAAGACCATGCCGCGAATATTTTAAGCATCATGGATCCGGAAAAAGCCGCGGCAATACTTGCCAGTGATGCTATCAGCAGTGATTTCGCCGCAGGCCTGCTGGAAGCAATGGATACGCGGAGGGCGGCAGCAATAATCGCCAGTTCGGATCTGAGCGCCGAAAAAGCGGCCTCGATCCTCAGTAACATGGATCCCCAGAAAGCAGCAGAGCTCTTTTTGCAGTATACTACTCAGGGCTCTGAATATGGAGCGTTTAGTTTTGTTCCGGTGATCTCCCAGCAGCGGGCAGCAGATATTTTATCGTCGATGGATCCCCAAAAGGCCGCGGAAATACTGTCGGCGTTCCTTGCCAAGCCCGGCGTTTTTACTTCGCACCTACCCGGTACGCCTACGCCTAAGGAACGTGCTGCCTCTATATTGGGTGCCATGAATGCCGGGGATGCGGCCAAAGTGGTCGGTAAACTCCGGGTGAGTACAGCAGCAATGTTTATTGCCAGCAGGGGAATAACTGCCGAAAAGGCGGCGAACATCCTGAGCGAACTCAACAAAGACGATAGTTCCAGAACCGAGAAGATTTTAAAATCAGTAACTAAAATAGACGCGGATAAAGCTGATTCTATCCGTAAAGCCATGGGCACAATCGCAGACTGGAACAGCATTCCTGCTTTGGTCGACGCGTTTGATTTTAACGGCGATGGGGTGTTCGATTTCGACGACATTGTGGAGCTTTTCGAAGCGTATACAGAAGGCGATATCGACCTTGACACCATGGACCTGGATGGCGACGGAGAAGTGGATTTTTCCGATGCTATTTTGCTGTATCAGCTGACCCGCTTTGAAAATTATGACACTGACAGACAGATAGCGCTGTTAAATAAGCTTTCTCCCAGATATGGGGCGGTGGTCATTGCTGCTTTGTGCGAACAGGGTAAAAGCGAACAGGCCGGTGAGTTGCTGGCCGGGTTGTCTCCGGAAAAAGGAGCCGAGATCCTGGCTTGTGACGAGGTGAGCGTGGAAAATGCCGCTGAGATCCTGGAAAGTATGGATGAAGACGCGCAGGATGAGATATTGAACGCCCTTGACGAGGTTGACGGGCAAAAAGCCGATGATATCCGCGATATCCTTCAGCTGGAGCCGGGCAATTGGTGGCAGGGCATGTCGGTACAGGAAATGATCGATTACCTTAGTGATCTTTCTCTCCAGGAAAAGGTCGAGGCAGTCCTTTCCCTGTATAACGAGGATAAGGTTGCGGCCGGTAAATTGTTCCAGAAGCTTGATTCCCGTACTGCGGCGACTATACTTGCCGCTGACGAGGTCAGCGTAGAAGTGGCAGCAGATATAATTTCCCGTCTCTCTGCAGACAAAGCAGCGAAAATATTCAATGAAGGATATTACGGCGGGCTTATCCGTCCCGGTGATGAACCATCTGATCCCAGATTGGCAGGGGTCATCAGTGATGCTAAGGCCGCAGCCATCCTTGAATCTCTTTCTCCGGCCAAAGCCGCGGCGATAATTGCCAGTAACAATCTGTCTGCGTCAGCCGCAGCCGGTATTCTGGAAGAAATGGATGCTGCTGCTGCCGCTGCGATTTTCGCCCAAGCGCTTAACTATATCACGTTGGAAAAATCAGCTATCGAAATATGGCCGCCGATATACCGGCGGGGACAATTCGTTATTTCCGACAGTAAAGCAGCTAAGATATTCAAAGCTATGGATGTTGAAAAAGCAGCAGCGATCATCGATCAGGACGCAATGACCGTTACCAGGGCGGCGAATATTCTGCGCCAGCTGGGGATGAATCAGACCACCTTCGATATCCTCAGCAATGTCGACAGCGCCAAGGCCTGGAAGATACTGAAAGAGATCTTTTCAGTAAAAAGGAGGATCTATTACAGGGAACTTTCGCGTGATGCTGAAATCTGAAAAAGAGGTTCCAGCTCTTTACCATATAGATAAACCGCCGGTCATTCCCCCTTGACCGGCGGTTTCTTTTTTCTATAAGTACAAATACTTTATCCCCTGAGGGCTATTTTATATTGACCTCTGTTCCGGACACGGTATAATCAAAATGACATGAGACAACAGCTTATCGAAATAATCCGCAAAGAAGCGTTTTTCCGCAAAAAAGTCATACTTTCTTCCGGCAAAGAAAGCGATTATTATATCGATCTGCGCCGGATAACTCTCTCCGGCGAGGGGATTTATCTGATATCCCATCTTATCTGGGAAGACATAAAAGATGAAGGTATCACCGCAGTCGGGGGTATGACCCTGGGAGCTGACCCGATCGTGGCCGGGGTATGCCTGGTAGCGCGGCAGGATAATGCATCTTTGAAAGGTTTTCTTATCCGCAAAGAACCGAAAAAGCACGGCCGGCAGAAACTTATCGAAGGAAAAGAACTTACTGTACACGATAAAGTCCTGGTAGTCGATGATGTGGCTACCAGCGGCGGCTCACTGGTAAAGTCGATCGATGTCCTGAAAGAACAGGGCATTCCGATAGCCAGGGTCATGGTCGTGGTAGACCGTCAGGAAGGCGCCGGCAGGATAATTGCCGATTGCGGTTATCGTTTATGTTCACTTCTTACCATAGAAGACATCCTTTAATATTTCTCTTTTTAACGGCAGCTATTGTTCAGGGGTGTGTTACTACTGAATATAACGTGGCGTCGCACACTCAGGATGTCTATGTCTATTCCACGGAAAAAGAGATCGCCATGGGGGATAACATCTCCCGTCAGGTTGCCGAAGAATTCGAGCTTTCCCGTAATCCCGAATATCTGCAGAGGGTCGATCAAATCGGACGACGTATTGCCGCGGTCTGCGACAGAAAGGAACTGCTGTATCATTTTTTTGTTATCGATAAGGACGAGAAGAATGCTTTCTGTATCCCCGGCGGCTATATTTATATTTTTACCGGGCTTCTCAATGATCTGGAAAACGACGACCAGCTGGCTTTTATTCTGGCTCACGAAGTAGGTCACGTGGTAGCCCGGCATCATATCAAGAAGCTGCAGGCGGTAATGGGATATAATCTGGCCCTTCTGGCCAGTTTGCCGGCGGAAAAATCACCCGGTTTTTATGAAGGATTGACATTCGCTGTTGCCCAGATGTTTGCCGCTTATTCCCGGGAAGATGAATACATGGCCGATGAACTGGCAGTAAAATATATGGAAACGGCCGGTTTCGATCCCCGGGCCGGTATAGATGTGCTGGAAAAACTTTATGCCTACCATAAAAAAGAGCCGACCCGGCCTCTTTCTTATTTTCGCACTCACCCTTACGCGGCCCAGCGTATCGGGAATATAAAGACGGCAATGAAGATGCCTCTGGATATTTCCGATTACATGAACGAGTGATTTTTCAGGGCAAGGATGATCAGACTGCCCAGGGAATTATGAATTCCATGGATAAGGATAGAGTTCCACAGATTACCTGTCCGTTCATAGACAAAACAGAGTATCAGGCTGAGGATAAAAAGAGGAAGCGCGTCGGCCGATGCCTGATGCATCAGGGCGAAGATCAGGGAAAGGAAGATCGCGGCTGCCGGAAAAGACAATCTGCTGCGCAGCCAGGCGAATAAAAAGCCCCGGAAAAACAGCTCTTCAGCCAGAGGTGCCACAAATATTACCTGGAGAAAAAGAAGCAGATAGACCAGAGGATTTTTAACGGTCATCAGTATCCCGATGGCAGGATTTGTTTCCGGCGTCAAAGAAAACAACCTGAGCAGGAAAGAATTAAGTACCGATGCCGGTATCAGGATCAATATCCCTATAGTATAGGCAGTAAAAACAAAGGCGGGAGAGAATCCCGGCTTTCGCAGTCCCAGACGGCCCGGAGAAAGTAATCGGAGCAGTATTCCTATAGTCGCCAGTTCCATTATAAGATTCAAGGCGATGCCGTAACCCAGGGCCTGCTGGATGTTCTTAAAAGGCGGGATAAGAAAAGAAACGCTGTTCAGGATAAAAAAGAAAAGACCTGTCAAAAGCAAAGCGCGGTTATTACTCAGAGTATCAGCCGGAAAAAGTTCGGCTGCGCTGCGGGACGGGAAAAATGGGCGTTTTTGCAGTTTGCGCAGTCCGAGTCGCAGTACATTGATAATACCGGAAATAAAGAGAAGCAGATAGAGCAGGCTGGCCAGGATGATAAGGGGGTTATTTTCCAACTGCTGTACGCTGTGCAGTATGTCGGTAGTTGTCCGGCGTATTTCAGCCGGCACCGGACCGCGTGTAAAGTAATTCCATGCCAGGTTCAGGCTTATGAGCAGGCTGTTGGCCCATATGTAGAGTTTTGTTTTCGAGGTATTCATATTGTCAGTTATATCAGAAAACAGCCGGCCGGACAACCGGTAGCTTTACAGGGTAGCGAGAAAAGATGCTATTATAGTTGACAAAACTGTCAGGTTCACGGTATTATAGATAAGTTCATTTACAGGATTGCGCGGGTGGTGGAATGGCAGACACGTATGTTTCAGGAGCATATGGGGTAACCTGTGCGGGTTCAAGTCCCGCCCCGCGCACCATCCTTGCTTTGTTTTTTTTTCAGCCTGCCCAAGCACACTAAATTGCAAAATAATACAGTTATGCTATAATTTACGAAGCTGTGACGCATCAGCTCATGGCTTATTGCTTAAAATAGAGAGACGGTTTGGATCTCTTCGCTGAGTTGACTTCGGGGGTGACCGGGAGGCGGGCTCATAGCTCATGGCAAAACCGTAAGACGTTCTCCCTTCGGTCGGACGTAAGACGTCCCCGAAGCTCCGTCCGGGGCAGGCCGCAGGCTGCGCCTGCTAAGACGAAGGACGCGGCCATCTTCGGTGGCAAATCAGCTCTTGGCTTTTAGCTTATAGCTCTCAGTTTTGACAGGAAAGTTCTTCTTTGAATTTCTTATGGGGAGTGACAGCGAAGCGTGAGACACTCCAGAGGATCGGCTTGTAGCGAAGCGCCAGAGAGGGGTGGAACCCCTCATGGGTGCCATGTCGAAACACCTGAAGGAAGAGTCTGTAAGTAAGGAAGAAATGCGTCCGCAGGCTCTACAGAGCCGAAGGACTCAAGAGCGATAAGTTTTCTTTGAGAAACAAGCCATGAATTGAAGAACGTGCGGCAGCACGATGGCACTTTGGAGGGGTGGTCGAGTTCGGTTTAAGGCGGCGGTCTCGAAAACCGTTGTGGGGGTGACCTCACCGGAGGTTCAAATCCTCTCCCCTCCGCCAGTCTTTTTGGCGAAGCCAAAAAGACAGAGCAATCGAGCAATAGAAAATAGAAAAATAGAGGAGAAGACTCGATTGCGGTCTAATGCTCTAATGATTTGTTGTTCAGGGTGATCAGATTTTGGCGCAGCCAAATTGGTATAAAGCATGAGTACGGTATTTCTGGCGATCATTAAACTGTTTATAATCACGGCCTTTGGATATATTTTTTATAAACAAGGCGTGCTCAAAGAGGACGCACTGTCGTTCCTCACCTTTTTTGTCATAAATATCGCTTTCCCGCTTCTTATTTTCACCAATATTATTGCCAATTTTTCCTTCGGCAGCGGGCCTGCGGTGAGCCTTTTCCTCGGGGCAAGTTTTGCCATGTTCGCACTTGGCATCATCAGCGGAGGATTGGTCTCATTGACCATTCCTGCTCAGCGCCGCCGTGAATCTGTTACCCTGGCTACGTTTCAGAACTGCGGTTATCTGCCGATGAACCTGGCTTTATTCTTATTTTCTCCTGCCCGGCGGGGAGAGTTTCTGGTGTATATTTTCCTTTATACCCTGGGGTTTAATATCCTGATGTGGTCAGTAGGCACTTTTTTTATTTTCAGACGAAAGGCGGAAAGTTTTCAATACCGTTCCTTGCTCACTCCGCCGGTATCCAGCGTGCTTGTCTCGCTGATAGTGGTGTTCAGCGGCCTGCACCGCCATATCCCCGAAGTAGTGATAGCGCCGTTAAAAATCATGGCTGAGACGTCATTCCCCCTGTCGATGATCATTCTCGGCGTGTGGCTGGCAAAGGAAAGCAGCCGTAAACTGTTTTCCGACCTGGGCCCGATCGTAAAGATCGCGGCAGTAAAATTGCTTTTTATCCCGGCAATAGTTTTTTTGTTCATCAAACAGATCCAGCTTTTTTCCCTGCTGGGATTATTCTTGCTGGTAGAAGCCGCTATGCCTTCGGCTGCGTCACTGCCGATCATTGTCGATATGCGGCGCGGCGACAGTGCTTTTGTCTCGCGCGGCGTATTTTTTTCCCATATGATCAGCATGGTGACTGTGCCGTTATGGCTGAGCCTTTTTTTGAAAGTCTCCTGTTTCCGGTTTTAACCGGTATTGATTAATTGATCGATCATGGGTAAAAGTGTCGCCACCAACAGAAAAGCGCGCCGGGATTACGATATCCTGGATACCTTCGAGGCCGGTATCGAGCTCAAAGGCATGGAAGTAAAGTCGCTGCGTACCAGAGGCTGTTCCATTGACGAGAGCTTTGCCCGGATCGAGAACGAGGAGATCTTTCTCCATAACGCCCATATCCCGGAATTTCCTCAGGCATCTTATTTCCAGCCCGATCCCAGACGCAAACGTAAACTTCTTATGCATAAAAAAGAGATCCGCAAGCTTATCGGTACGATAACTCAGAAAGGATTGGCGCTGATCCCCTTAAAGATCTATTTTACTGATAAGGGTTATGTCAAGGTAGAGATGGCCCTGGGCAAAGGGCGCCGGACTATCGATAAACGCCGCAAGATCAGGGAAGAGCTGGCTAAAAAAGAAGCCGAACGCGCTGTGAGACGCTATGATAAATACCGTAATCGTTAATCGGGCCGCTGTGCGGCAAGTAAAAAGTAAAAAGGATAAAGTGAAAAGTGAAGGCGGGAAGGGAAATGGAAATTGTAAATTGCAACCTGCCTCGACGGCAAGGCGGGAATTAGCATTGCAAAATGAAATATGGGAACGGAGAGATGAGAAAGGAGAAATGAGAAAGGAGAAATGAGTCAGGAGTTGGGGAAATGAGAGTATTTTCTTTTCAATCCATAGCTCATAATTTATAATTTTAGAGCATTAGCTATCGACCATCGGCTATCGACTATAGATATGTAAGTCACTTTTATATTGCAATATAAAGTAAAAACAGTATAATCAACTATTCACGCCTTTGAAAATCCGGGCCGTTAGCTCAATCGGCAGAGCAGGGGCCTCTTAAGCCCAAGGTTGAAGGTTCGATTCCTTCACGGCCCACCATCTTTATCCCCGGAAAATTTCCCCCAGGACAGACCTTTATAATTCTGCTTGATCCGGTCTTTTCTCATGGCCGCTGTACTTGGTACTTACGGCCAATGGTTTTTTCGTCTATAATAAGAGTATGGATAAGAAATTCGAATTTATCGGGCATACTGCCGATATCGCGGTAAAAGTGTACGGCGCGACAAAGGAAGAATTGTTTTCTAATGCTGCCGAAGCCCTGGGGAAACTTCTTGTGGAAAAAGCCGTTGGCCGGACCGCGACCCGGATAATGAGATTCGAGGGCGAGACAGATGAAGATCTATTGGTCGACTTCCTTAATGAACTGGTATCGCTATTTTTTACTTTTTCTTTTTTGGGCAGAAAATATTCTTTTTTGTTCAAAGATCATTGCCTGGAAGCCGAGGTAAAGGGAATTGACACCGATCCGGCCGGGACGATAATGAACAGAGAGGTGAAAGCCGCTACTTATCATGATCTGCTCATCAGAAAAAGTAAAGAGGGATTTACAACCACGATCGTCTTCGATGTCTGATCGGCGCGCATAGCGCGGCCGATCAAGGGAGGGGCCAGGGGTCAGGCCTGCCTTGCCGGCGAGGCAGGGTTGCGCCTGCGGCGCAGAGGAAGAAACAAGTTGTGGGGACCTCTATATTAGACGTGCGGAGCACGTTCCCTAAACGCTATCCGCTAAACGCTAAACCCTGTTTTGTTATGGAAAAGATAAGCGAATATAAGTACAGGATTCCCAGATCGTATAAGCCGGGGATGAGGGTAGAGGGGATAATTTATACCGACGACACCCTTCTTCCCGATATCAGCAGGGATAAGGCTTCTGAACAGGTGGCCAATGTGGCCTTTCTTCCCGGGATCGTAAAGTATTCTCTGGCCATGCCCGATATTCACTGGGGATACGGCTTTCCTATCGGAGGAGTCGCGGCCACTGATCCGGAAGAGGGAGGAGTGATCTCGCCCGGCGGAGTGGGATTTGATATCAACTGCGGGATCAGATTGGTAAGGACAAACCTGAGTTATAACGAAATCGAAAATAAATTGAACCGTTTAGCCGATACGCTTTATAACACCGTACCCGCCGGTCTCGGGTCAAAGGGCGATGTCAAAGCCTCGGTCAAAGAAGAACATCGTCTGGTCAGGGAAGGCGCGGCCTGGGCAGTCAAACAGGGCATGGGAGTGGAAGCTGACCTGGAATGCTGCGAAGAAAACGGAGCCATAAAAGGTGCTGACCCTGAAGCCATTTCCGAACGCGCCTATCAGCGAGGTAAGGCCCAGTCAGGCACCCTGGGCAGCGGCAACCATTTTCTGGAAGTACAGGTTATCGATCAGATATACGAGCCTGAGATCGCCGCCCGCTTAGGCCTGGAAAAGGGATTTATCACGGTTATGATCCATTCCGGATCGCGCGGACTGGGATACCAGGTCTGTGACGATTATCTGCGGGTGATGGTAAAATGTCTGGCGAAATATGATATCGAAGTGCCGGACCGCCAGCTGGCCTGTGCTCCGCTGAACAGCCCGGAAGCCCGGCAATATCTTTCGGCAATGAACGGCGCAGCCAATTATGCCTGGTGCAACCGCCAGGTGCTGATGCATCTTTGCCGGAAAAGTTTTGAAAAAGTATTTAAAAAAGACTGGCAGGAAATGGGCCTGGACCTTATTTATGACGTGGCTCACAATATCGCCAAGATCGAGACCCATATAATCGACGGTAAAGAAAAGACTCTTTGCGTGCACAGAAAAGGGGCGACCCGCGCTTTCGGGCCCGGCAATCCGGCCATACCTGTCAGATACAGAGATATAGGCCAGCCGGTGATCATACCCGGAGACATGGGTACTGCTTCATATCTTCTTCTGGGGACCAGGCAGGCAGAGCAGGAGACCTGGGGCACGACCTGTCACGGCGCCGGAAGGGTCAAATCCCGGCATGAGGCTTTGCGTAGCATAGAATTTTCCGACCTGATGAAGCAGCTTACTGCCAAAGGTATCCAGGTCAGGGCTGCCGGTAAAAGAACCGTGGTGGAAGAAGCGCCGGATGCCTACAAAAACATCGATGACGTGGTCAATGTCGTCCATAATGCCGGTCTTTCCCGCAAAGTCTGCCGCATGACACCCCTGGCAGTAGTCAAAGGCTAAAGGCTACTGCCTGCGCTTTGCGCGCAAGTTAAAAGGCAAAAGTAAAAAGGAAAAAGTCGATGTAATATGCCGCCCCCCCGATCCCCTCCGATTCAACCCCTGGGGTTGAATCGGGGGAAACGCAAAACGATATGGGCCTCGTAACCTTAACCGTGGCCGTTTTTATTACTTGTAACTTGTGACATGTGACTTGTCGCCGTATAAAATTATTGAAAATAGGACATTATTTTAGTATCATAAGGGTACTATGCTGGACCCCAGATTTATCCGGGAAAACCCCGATATCGTAAAAGATGCTTTAGCCAAACGGAACAACCCCTTTGACCTCGACGCCTTTCTCGCTTTGGATAAAAAACGCCGCGAACTGCTGACTGAAATAGAGGGCCTGCGTTCGGAAAAGAACAAAGCCAATGACGAGATCAAATCTTTGCTCAAGAAAAAAGAGGATATTTCCGTCCGGGTCCAGGAGATGAAGGATATCTCGGTCGAGGAGGGACGGTTGGAAGGCGAGCTTAAAAAGCTGCAGGATCAATTCGATAAGGGCCTTTTATCTATTCCCAACATCCCCCATGAATCGGTCCCGGTAGGCAAACCAGAGAATTATAAGATCGTCAAGACCTGGAAAGAACCTGAAAAAATTTCCGGCACGCCTCGTTCGCATGTCGAGATCGCCGAACACCTTGATATCATAGATTTTAAACGGGCGACAAAGCTCACCGGCTCCAATTATGTGCTTTACAAAAAAGACGGGGCACTTCTGGAGCGGGCTTTGATCAATTTCATGCTCGATATCCATACTCAGGAACACGGATATACAGAGGTGTTCCCGCCCTTTGTGGTCAACCGCGATTCCATGACGGCTACGGGCCAGCTTCCCAAGATGGAAGAGGACATGTATTCATTCGAAGAGGCTAACTTTTTTCTTATCCCCACTGCCGAAGTACCGGTGACCAATATCCACCGCGACGAGATACTGGATGAAGAAAACCTGCCGGTATGTTATGTCGCTTATACTCCCTGTTTCCGGAGAGAAGCCGGATCTTACGGAAAAGATACCCGGGGATTGATGCGGGTACACCAGTTCGATAAAGTGGAGATGGTCAAGTTCGTGAAACCGGAAGATTCTTACGAAGAACTGGAAAAACTGCTGGGAAACGCCTGCACCATACTGGAAAAACTGGACATCCCTTACCGGGTGCTTGCTCTTACCAGCCAGGATATAAGCTTTGCCGCTGCCAAATGTTATGATATCGAGATCTACGCGCCCGGCCTTGCTAAATGGCTGGAAGTATCCAGCTGTTCCAATTTCGAGGATTTTCAGGCCCGCCGCGGCAATATCCGCTACCGCGATAAAGAGAGCGGCAAGCCGGCATTTCTTCATACTTTGAACGGTTCAGGCGTTGCCCTGGCCCGTCTGGTAGCCTGTATCTTGGAGAATTATCAGAACGAAGACGGTTCAGTGACTATCCCTGAGCCGTTAAGGAAGTACATGCATGGAAAAACTCGAATCGCGTAGTCTGCTGGTGACCATTCTTAAATCAGTAGGTTTTATCCTGCTGTTATGTCTGGCAGTGGAACTGTCCAAGAGCTTTGTCAAAGAACTGCAGGTGCTGAAGAGTTTCCGTTTTCTGACCCTGTATTTTTCTTTTATCATGCCCTTTCTGGTCAGCGAATTCGTTTATGACCTGCAGAATCCCTATAAAAACATCCAGAACTTTTTTTTCCGCAATTCGTTCGTATCCATGCTCTTACCGTCACTGCTTTTGATCAGCGCTCTGAGCTACCTGATCATACCGCGGCTGGCCGGCGGATCGTTCAATAAAGAGATATTCGTATTCATCGGCGGGTTTATTTTTATGACCCACCTGATCTTCATTGCCCGGCATACCAAAGGATCGGGCTTTGCCGGCGTCGTCAGCTATTTGTTCATGTTTATCATGCTCTTCATCGTTGCCTCACTTCTCTTCGGACTTTATTTCCGGACGGCATATAATTTCCGCCTGGGCAAAGTCGTCATCGACAGCGTCCGCAGTTCCACTTCCCTGGTACAGACAATGTTCATGCAGATCGCGCGCTGAGTACAGCGCTGTATATTGTAAGACGTTCGTTCCCGTTGGTCACTTAGACGTGAGACGTCCGTTCGCTGCGCTCACTAAGACGTGAGGGAGGAGACTGCCGTGTTTATTGATTTTTCTACAAAATACGGTAAAATAAGGGCTCTGAAAAAATCGGAGGGGTGGCAGAGTCTGGTTTATCGCGGCGGTCTTGAAAACCGTTGTGGGGTTAAACCCACCGGGGGTTCGAATCCTCTCCCCTCCGCCAGTCTTTTTGGCGAAGCCAAAAAGACAGAGCAATCGAGCAATAGAAAATAGAGAATAGACGAGAAGACTCGATTGCGGTCTAATGCTCAAGTGTTCTATTGTTCAAAAGCAGATCAAAACATCCCGCTCTCGCAAGAGGGCGGGATGTTTTTTGTAAGGAGAGGATTGGGAGAGGACCCTGTGGCAGGCGGCCTCGTCCTTCGGTTCTGCCGCCGCAGGCGGACTGTGGATTATTCTGTAAGAGGTGGAATAAGGACAGAAAAAAGGGGACGCCGGACAGTTACATCGTTTCTTTAAAGAGATACAATAATCGGGTCTTGTAATATCTGAAAGGGATCGAGGGGGGCGTTTTCATATCATAGAACAGTATCCGCAAAAGAGAAAGGGCGGATTTTGTTATGAAAGATAATGTGCGCGCCTGTGTCGCATATATAGCCGCGCGGCTTATTACCGAGTGCGAATTCGGTTCTATTTATGATTGCTCCCGCAATCGCGATTTCTATATATGCGGTTGCTGTGATCACAATAAGATAGAGGTGCGCGACACCGACCATGGAACTGTGATCACCGGAAGCAGCCGTGACGGTAAAGTCATTCTTTATAATCATGAGGACAGCCATTATATAGAGATAAATATTTCAAACCATATGTTCGAAGGCTATGACCGTAAAACAAACTGCCATTTTTCCGGTGAGATCGATGAGAGCAGTGTCCTTCTTTACGATTACGAGGATTCCGGGCATTTCGCCTATATATTTCCTGCCTTGTCTTCCTAAACCTAATGTCCAACGCATCCCGTTTTCAGCGGCAAGTAATAAGGCAAAAGTTAAAAGTAAAAAGTGAATGTGGGGAGCGCAGGAATTAATTGTAACTATCCTGCATCCCGATTCTGAATTTATAATTTTTTACTTTCGCCAAAGTCGAACAGACATCTTACGGTTTGGCTAAGAGCCAATAGCTGACTCTCCGCGCCGGCGGGAATGGACTGCAGCCCTTTTCTCTGTTACAATAAGTACAAAACGGAGGTATTATATGCGTTCGCTTAACGAATTGATGGGTGTGCTGGCAGGGATAAAAACCAGGGCAGGGATGAAAAAAGCTTTTGAGGAACTATTGACCCCGGCAGAACTGGAAGATGTGGTGCTGCGCTGGCAGATACTTAAAGATCTTGCCAGGGGAGAGACCCAGCGCTGTATCGCCGCCAAATACCGCATGAGCCTATGTAAAGTGACCCGGGGCGCCAAAGTTCTTAAAAATAAAGATTCATTTTTCCGAAAGGTTTTTTGCTTAAAAAAACAGCGCAAATAAGATTTGGGTTGCAGGTCAAAAGGCACATAGTATAATTAGTTGTATTATAAAAAATCATCATTTGTAACCAAAGGAGCGGCATGGAGGATAATAATAAAAAGATCGTAGAGGTGCTGGCTATCGAAGATGATCCTTTTTGCGTTTCGATCTACCGGCATTATGCTACTAAAATGGATACGCTTTCTCTTAATATAAATCATGTTGTTACGCTTGAGGATTCTCTGGAATTCCTTAACAGGGAAAGCAGTATAGACATTATTCTTCTCGATTACCGGGTGCATAGTTCGCTTACCGGATTGGAAATACTTCAGCATATCCGGGCCAAGGGCGTCACTGTGCCGGTCATTTGCGTTACCGGCAGCGGCGACGAGGAAGTGGCTGTAGCCATGATGAAGGCCGGGGCCAGCGATTATCTGGTCAAAGGTCATTTAAGCCCGGAAATACTTGAAAAATCGATCAGTTACGCCCTGGAACGGTATGAAGAGGTGAAACACATACTCGAACAGAAAAAAGCCTCGGCAATAAAGGATATGGCCATAAAAACATCGCTTAACGGTTTATGCATGCTTAATGTCGAGGGGATCATTACTTATGTCAATCCCGCCTTTCTGCAGATATGGGAATATAAGAGCGAATCCGAGGTAACCGGAAAATCTTTGCGCGAATTGCTGCTCCGGCCGGAGGATTTTGATAAGGTCATTGAAATACTGAAAGAAAAAACCAGCTGGCTGGGGGAACTCGAGGCCAAAAGAAAGAACGGTGCACCTTTCTTTTTGCAGACTTTATTTTCCCATATCGAAGAAGGAGGCCAATACTGCCAGGAGATCATGGGATCATTCATCGATATCACCAAGATGAAAGATGTGGAAAGCAAAAGAGAAGCTTTGTATAAGGGCATCATGGAAGTTTTTGCTCTTCGGGCCGAAGAAGTGGGTAACGTAGAGACGGCCGGTCATATACACCGGGTAGCTGATTATACGAGGTTTATCGCCACCAAATTAAGTCAGACAGATGATTTCAGGGATTATATAGATGAAAAATATATCAATGATGTAAGTTATGCCAGTATGCTTCATGACGTGGGAAAATGGCGGACTCCCAATGAGATCCTGCTTAAGGCGGGAAAACTTACTGCTCCGGAATGGGAGATCATGAAACAGCATCCTTTACTGGGCGCTGAAATGCTCAGCCCGTTACTTAAAGATAAAGGATCGAATCAGTATCTGAAGCTGGTAGAAAGCGTGGTCAGACATCATCACGAACGCTGGGACGGGACCGGATATCCCGAAGGGTTGAAAGGTGAAGACATTCCCTTATCAGCGAGGATAGTCTCTATTGCCGATATTTATGACGCGCTTACTTCGGACCGTTCCTACCGTAAACAGCTTACGCATGAGGAGGCCATCGGCGTAATGGAGCAGGAAAAGAAGAATTTTGATCCGCGCATCTGGAAGGTATTCATCGAGAACCACTGGGAATTCAAAAAGATCCGTGAAAACATCTGACCTCTTTGCTTCCTTCCCGGCACATTAACAGGTTTAAGGTCGAAGGTATGAAACCAGATATTTTTTTGCGGTCAGGCAGCGAATATACGGAAAATCGCGGCCGCTGTCGCCAATGCCCTGAATACAGGAACTGCCGCGATTCGTTTGTTTCCTGGATCTTTTTTATCATCGGCATAATTGCCACGATCGCCGTTCGCGTGGTCACCGTGCTTATCCATCTGGGCCCTGTCTATGCCAGAGCAGCCTGGTATATCGGGGTGGGAGGTTTTTTCGTCTTCTTTATCTACAAGTATAAAGTCGGGCAGGCCCGGGCCCGTGTTCTTGCCGAACATGGACTGGTAGAAAAAATAAATGCCAAAAAAAATCTTTCGCAGGAAGATTACCGGGCGCTCAGCGCCCTTCTCTGCTCAGTCCAGTCCCGTAAGGAGAGGATCAACTATTTTTTTATATTCGGCCTTTCGGCAGCGGCACTTTTACTGGCAGTGTACATGGATTTTTTACATAAGGGGTGAGATTTTTTTTGATGCTCGATACTCCCAAAAAGTAGTGAGTAGAGAGTAGCGGGTAGAGAGTCCCGCTTTCAGCGGCAAGGAAAAAGCGGATTTATTTCATTTTGCAATGCTGAATCCCGCCTTGCCGGCGAGGCAGGCCATGAGCCATGAGCTAACTTGCCGCCGCAGGCGGGAAGTCCTTTTTCCCTTGATATTTTTTTCATCAGTGGTAAAATCCTTTTCATCTGATCCTGCTTTTTGAAAATTCAACCTGTCGTTTTTATATTCTAGCCACTATCATCTGGTAACTATCCCCTGATTAGCGCCCGTAGCTCAATTGGATAGAGCATCTGGCTACGGACCAGAAGGCTGGGTGTTCGAATCACCCCGGGCGCATATTCTCGACTCTCGCTCCTCGATACTAGAGAGGAGAAGAGGAGAGACGAAAAATGAGTTAGGAGCTAATAGTTTGGAGTTGGGAGAAATGTGAAAATGTTCTTTTTTTAAATTATAATTCCAAGCCATTGACTATCGACCATCGACTATAGACTATGGTCTAAGGGAGGTGAATCATGAAAGTAGCGGTTATTTATTATTCCCGCAGCGGTACTACCAAGAAAATGGCGGAAATTATCAGTGACGCGGTTTCTTCCAAAGGCGCTGATGTCCGCTGTGTCTCAGTGGAAGAAATACAGCCTAAGGAAATGCTGGATTATGATGGTATTATCATAGGTTCGCCTACCTATTATGGAACCATGGCCGCGGAAATAAAGAAGTTTCTTGATGACAGCGTGGCCTTTCATACCAAGCTGGATGGAAAGATCGGCGGAGCATTTTCATCAAGCGCCAATATTGCCGGCGGAAATGAGACGACTGTCGTGGCGATATTGGAGGCAATGCTGATCCATGGGATGGTTATCCAGGGTGATGCCAACGGTGATCATTATGGTCCGGTGGCTGTCGGCAAGGTCGATTCGGCCTGTCAGGAAAAATGTGTCCGTTTTGGCGAAAGGTTTGCAGATCTTTTAAAACGGTTGGGCAAATAATCTGAGCCCGGAAAGCAGGAATCTCAACCTTTTGTTTTCAAAGCGGAGAAGCAGTAAGCTTTGAAAATCATAGCATATTTTCATTGGTTCTCTCAGTAAGTTTTTTTCTTGAC
>CAZVRU010000001.1:33852-98836 GCA_964629785.1 uncultured Planctomycetia bacterium | reverse complement strand
TTATAGTATCATTTTATTTCATGTATTCCCTTTTGCCCACGTAGCTCAGTCGGTAGAGCACCATCTTGGTAAGGTGGTGGTCACCGGTTCAATTCCGGTCGTGGGCTTATACAAGTTGGCAGAGGAGTTTAGGATTCGATACAGGGAGGTTTTGACCTCTTTGAATTTTTTTTTAATACGAGGCAGGAAAAATGAGAGAATTGATAGCCCTTCGCTGTGAGTCTTGTAAACGTAAGAATTACTATACGACAAAGAATAAGAGAAAGCATCCGGAGAAATTCGCAATTCGCAAGTTCTGCCGTTTCTGCCGTTCCTATCAGGAGCATAAAGAAACAAAAGCGTGAATCGTTCATTGCCGAACCGGGCAGGTAATCGGTTGCCTGTCGTAATGCGTGACAACACCTAGGCCTGTAGCTCAATTGGCTAGAGCACTGGTCTCCAAAACCAGGGGTTGGGCGTTCGACTCGCCCCGGGCCTGTGTATAAAAGGGGAAGAGTATGTTCAAAAAGATAAAAGATTTTCCTAAATTTATCAATGAGGTTCACGCTGAACTGAAAAAAGTCAGCTGGTCCTCCCGGGAAGAATTGATGAATGCCGCAGTAATAGTGATCATAGCCTCGGTATTTCTTACCGCCTATATCGCCGGTATTGACATGATCCTTTCCAAATTGATCCAGAACTTTTTAAGATAGTATGAAAAACTGGTATATCATCAACACTTTAAGCGGTGCCGAAGAAAAGGCTAAAGCGAACCTGGAATCCAGGATCAAAGCCTTCAGTATGGACGAGCTGATCGATAAGGTGGTCATTCCCAAAGAACAGGTGACCGAGGTCCGTTTGGGGAAAAAACGTGTGCTGGAACGCAAGTTCCTTCCCGGCTATCTTCTGGTCCACATGGATTTGAATGATGAGACCTGTGTTTTTATCAAAAAGACTCCCGGTGTGGCTAATTTTATCGGTCCCGGCCGCAAACCGGCGCCGATCTCTGAGGATGAAGTCTGCAAGATATTGAAAAAAGCAGAGGAAAGCAAGTCAAAGCCCGCTCCCAAAGTCTCTTTTGAGAAGGGTGAGAGCGTGCGAGTCGTAGAAGGACCTTTTGTCAATTTTACCGGAGTGGTCGATGAGGTGAATATGGAAAAAGGCAAGCTGAAGGTCAGCGTGTCGATTTTCGGAAGAACGACCCCGGTAGAATTGGAATTCTGGCAAGTGGAGAAAATTTAACATGGCAAAGAAAAAGAAAACCCCGGTTTCATTGATCAAGTTGCAGATACCGGCCGGTGCGGCAAATCCCGCTCCTCCGGTAGGTCCGGCCCTGGGTCAGCATGGCGTCAATATCATGCAGTTCTGCAAAGCCTATAATGACGCGACCAGGGGCAAAGAAGGATTGATCCTGCCCGTGGTCATCAATGTCTATGAAGACAAGTCTTTCGATTTTATCATCAAGAGCCCTCCTGCTTCGATTCTGCTGAAACGGGCGGCCAATCTGGCCAAAGCCAGCAACAACCCCGGTAAAGATATTATCGGCGAGGTGACTATCGATCAGGTAAGGGAGATAGCCGAGCTGAAGATGAAGGATTTGAATAGCGTGGACATAGAACAGGCCATAAAGATAATCAAAGGGACCGCACGCAGCTGCGGTATCAAAGTAAAGGAATAAAGATGAAGCGCGGAAAGAATTACAAGGCAGCAGAAGGGTTGGTTGACAGGAACAAAGTATATGCGGTCGCGGAAGCGATAGATCTGCTGAAAAAGCTGCCGCAGACCAAGTTCGACCAGACCGTGGAGATCGCCTGTAATCTTAATGTCGATCCCAAGAAATCGGATCAGATGGTCAGAGGATCCACGGTTCTTCCCCATGGTACCGGAAAAAAAGTCCGGGTACTTGTGTTTTGTGAACCGGAAAAGGAGAAGGATGCCAAAGATGCCGGGGCCGATTATGTGGGCGGCGAAGATATGGTGGAAAAAATAAGCAAGCAGAACTGGCTTGATTTTGATTATTGCATTTCCACTCCTCAGATGATGAAGGTGGTCAGCCGTCTGGGTAAAGTGCTGGGGCCGCGTGGCCTTATGCCTTCGCCTAAGACCGGCAGCGTGACTGAGAACCTGGGTTTTGCCGTAAATGAAGCCAAAAAAGGGAAAATAGATTTCCGTATGGATAAGACCGGTGCCATTCAGGCCGGGGTAGGCAAAATATCTTTTTCCCAGGAAGCGCTTGTCGATAATGTCAGTGCTTTTCTCACGGCCCTGAATACGGCGCGCCCGGCTACGGTAAAAGGCGATTTCATAAAGGCGTCTTATATCTCATTGACCATGAGCCCCAGTTTAAAGATCGAAGGTGTAGTATGAAGAAACTTGGTTTAATCTGTCGTGAAAAGATCGTCGAGGAGATCGAACAGGGCTTTTCTAATTCTACTGCCTGTTTGTTCCTGGGAGTAAATAATCTGACCGCGTTCGATTTCAATATGCTGCGCAATGACCTTCACAAATCCGATACGCGGATCCTTTTGTCTAAGAACACACTTATCAAAAGAGCCTTTCAGAAATTGGGACGGGAAGATGTGGATACTTTTTTACATGATTCCACCGGTGTCGTTTTCGTCCAGGGCGAGGATATAGCCCTGACCTGCAAGGCTCTGGTCGATTTTTCCAAAGAAAAAGAGAACGCCGTGGTAGTGCGGGGCGGCTATATACAGGAAAGAAAGCTGGATGAGAATGATATTACCAATCTTGCCTCGCTTCCTCCCAAAAATATCCTTTTGGGGATGGCCGTATCGGCTATCGCCTCTCCCTTGACGGGATTTTTGGCCGCGTTGAATCAGATACCCCAGAAATTTGTCTGGGCCCTGGAAGAAATTAAAAAGAAAAAATCAGCTTAATCAGGAAAAAGGAGGTTATCATGTCAAAGGTGGAAGAAGTCTTGAAAGCATTGGAAGAAATGACAGTCCTTGAATTATCAGATCTGGTCAAACAATGCGAAGAGAAATTCGGCGTATCGGCAAGCGCCCCGGTTATGGCTGCGGGAATGATGCCAATGGCCGGTGCCGGAGCAGCTGCTGAAGAAGCCGAAGAAAAGACCTCGTTCACAGTCGTGCTGAAGGAAGCGGGCGGCAACAAGATCGCCGTGATCAAAGAGATCCGCGCCATTACCGAACTTGGTTTGAAGGAAGCCAAGGAACTGGTTGATTCCTCTCCCAAAGAAGTGAAAGAGAACATTTCCAAAGAAGAAGCCGAAGAGATCAAGAAAAAGCTGGAAGCTGCCGGAGCGACTGTCGAATTAAAGTAAGGTTTTAACCAGGAGAAATAAATTATGAAGTGGGTGAAAAGAGAGGTCTTTTCCAGAACAAAGAAAGATCACCCGATGCCTCATCTGCTTGAGCATCAGCTTAGTTCGTTTAAGCAGTTCTTGCAGATGGATGTAGTCCCTGAAAAGAGGAAGAACGTCGGTTTGCAGGAGATATTCAATGAAGTATTCCCCATGGAATCTCCTGATAAACAGTATCAGCTGGAATTCGTTTCCTACGCGCTGAGCAGACCCCGCTATAATGCCGAAGAATGCAAGCGCCGTTCTCAGACTTTTGCTTCTGCCCTGCGGGTCCGTCTGCGGCTCGTCGGCCAGGACAATATAGTCAAAGAACAGGAGATCTATCTGGGAGACATCCCTTTGATGACCGATATAGGTTCGTTCATCATCAACGGAGATGAACGGGCTATTGTCAGCCAGCTGCAGCGTTCGCCCGGCGTATTTTTTGAAGAAGAACTGCATCCCACGGGTAAGCGTCTTTACTATGCGCGGATCATCCCTTACCGCGGGTATTGGCTGGAATTCCGCTGTGACGTCACTGATACGATCACTGCGATCATCGACCGCCGCAAGTCGTTTCCTGCCACTCAGGTTCTGCGTATTCTGGGCCTTTCCACCAACGAAGACATATATAAAATATTTTCCGATAAACCCTATCCGGAAATAGTCAATACCGTAAAAAAAGATTCCACCAAAAACAAAGAAGAGGCTTATCTTGATTTTTATAAAAAGATGAGACCTACCGAACCGATAACCCTGGAAGCGGCCAAGGAAGTGTTTAAACGCATGTTCCTCGATCCCCGGCGCTATGATCTGGCCCGGATCGGTCGGTACCTCCTTAACAAAAAATTAAATGCCAATGTTTCTTTGAGCAAACGGATCATAGACCAGGAAACAGTGGTCGAGATCATTAAGACCCTGCTTAAAGTTAAAGGCGGGGAAAGAGAGATAGACGATATCGATCATCTGTCAAACCGCAGGACCAAGCTTATCGGTGAACTGCTTCAGCACCAGGTGCGTATCGGACTTTTGCGGGTCGAACGTACTTTTGCCGAACGTTGTTCTCTGGTATCGAATACTGATTTTTCCATTCAGCATTTGATAAATTCACGGGCTTTTTCCGTGCAGTTGCACGATTTCTTCGCCCGCAGTCCTTTGTCGCAGTTTATGGACCAGACCAATCCTCTGGCCGAGATAACGCATAAACGACGTCTTTCGGCTATGGGGCCGGGCGGTCTTTCCCGGGAAAGGGCCGGGTTCGAAGTGCGCGACGTGCACCCTTCGCATTATGGAAGAATATGTCCGATCGAAACACCGGAAGGCCCTAATATCGGTCTTCTCACTTCGCTTACTTCCTATGTCCGCATCAACCCGCTGGGATTTCTTATTACGCCCTACCGTAAAGTCGAAGACGGCAAGGTTCTGGATAAGATAGAATATCTTACTTCCGACGAAGAAGAAGTGAGAATGATCGCCCAGGTATCTTCTAATATAAGCGAAGACGGCACTATACTCGATAAAAAGATCTATTGCCGCTACAAGGGCAAATTCCCCAAGGTAGACCCCAAGCAGGTGGAATATATGGATATTTCCACCAAACAGATCGTTTCCGTGGCTGCGGCCTGCATACCTTTTCTGGAGCATGATGATGCTAACCGCGCTCTTATGGGTTCCAACATGCAGCGCCAGTCAGTACCTCTTTTATTTCCCGAAGAACCCTATGTCGCCACCGGCGCTGAATTAAAGGTAGCTAAAGAGAGCGGCGCTCTGGTATCGGCAAAAGAATCGGGCACAGTGGACGAGGTCGATGCGTCGCATATTAAAGTAGGTAAATTCATATATAATATGAAAAAATTCCACCGTTCCAATGCCGATACCGCCATCAATCAGCGTCCTCTGGTCAATAGAGGCGATACAGTGCGCAAAGGTGATGTAATTGCCGACGGTATGGCGACTCATAACGGTGAACTGGCCCTGGGCCGCAATCTTCTTGTTGCTTTTATGTCCTGGCGGGGATATAACTTCGAAGATGCTATCGTGATTAATGAGCGTCTGGTCAAAGAAGACGCTTTGACCTCGGTACATGTCGAAAAATTCGAGATGGAAGCCAGGGAAACCCGCCTGGGTAATGAAGAAATAACCAGGGATATCCCCAATGTCAGCGAAGAGGCTTTGAAGAATCTCGATGATAAGGGTATTATCAGGGTCGGCGCTGAAGTAATGCCTGATGATATCCTGGTAGGCAGGGTTACGCCCAAGACCGAAAAAGAGCTTTCGCCTGAAGAGCGCCTGCTGCGCGCGATTTTCGGCGAAAAAGCGGCTGACGTAAAAGATTCTTCTCTGCGGGTTCCGCCCGGGATCAATGGTGTGATCATCAACGTAGAAGTGTTTCAGCGCAAAGAGCGCGGCCGCAAGTCTAAAAAGGAAAAGACCGAAGAGCTGCGGAAATTGCGTCAGATAGATAAATATTACACCGAGGAAAAAGAGCTGGTGGAAAAAGAGCGTCTTCAGAGATTGTCCGGCATCCTGAACAAGTCCGAAGCAAAGATAACCGATCGCGATATCGAAGAGGATGAGGAAGCCAGGGCCCTGAACGCTATTTATGAAGAGCGTCTTCAGGAACTGGATATGGAGATGGAGCTGGAAACCGCCAAGATCAAAAAAGGCGACGAGCTTCCTGCCGGTGTTTTAAAGCGGGTGGTCGTTTATGTGGCCATGAAAAGAAAGATCTCGGTCGGAGACAAACTTTCCGGCCGCCACGGGAACAAGGGTGTTATCGCCCGTATTCTGCCTGAAGAGGATATGCCTTTTCTTGCCGACGGTACGCCGGTAGACGTAGTACTTAATCCTCTCGGCGTTCCTTCCCGTATGAATGTCGGACAGCTCCTGGAGACTCATCTGGGCTGGGCGGCAAAACGTCTGGGGATCAAGGTCGCCACTCCGGTATTCGAAGGAGTGACTGAAGAAAAGATGCGGGAGCTTCTTAGAAAGGCTGATTTACCGGAGGACGGCAAAGTGACTCTTCATGACGGGTTCAGCGGTAAACCTTTTGCCCAGAAAGTAGCCGTAGGATATATGTATGTTCTTAAGCTGGTGCATATGGTGGACGACAAGATCCATGCCCGGGCTATCGGTCCCTATTCGCTGATAACCCAGCAGCCGCTGGGAGGAAAAGCCCAGTTCGGCGGACAGCGTTTCGGGGAAATGGAAGTATGGGCTTTGGAAGCTTACGGTGCTGCCTTTACTCTTCAGGAAATGCTTACCGTAAAGAGCGATGACGTGGAAGGAAGGACCAGGATCTATGAGGCGATCGTTCGCGGTGAACAGAAATTCAAACCTTCGGTGCCGGAATCGTTCAATGTATTGATGAAGGAGCTGCAGGGATTGTGTCTGGACGTGCGCGCCGAAAAGGAGATAAAGATATGATAGAAGAGGCCACCTTTTTCGATAAGATCACGATAAAACTTGCTTCTCCCCAGATAATCAAAAGCTGGTCCAGCGGAGAAGTAAGAAAGGCCGAGACTCTGAACTACCGTACTTTGAAACCGGAAAAAGACGGCCTTTTCTGCGAACGTATTTTCGGTCCGGTCAAAGACTGGGAATGTCACTGCGGTAAACTTAAAGGGATCAAGTTCAAAGGTATGAAATGCGACCGTTGCGGCGTGGAAGTGCTGCATTCTTCGGTGCGCCGTCAGAGAATGGGGCACATCGACCTGGCCGCTCCCTGTACCCATATCTGGTTTTTTAAAGTGATCCCTTCCCGTATCGGCGCTATTCTCGATCTGGGGGTCAAGTCCCTGGAAAAGGTCGTTTATTACGAAGAACATGTGGTTATTGATCCGGGTGACACTCCCTATAAAAAGATGCAGTTGCTTAATGAAGAAGAGTACCGCAAGGCCATGGAAGAATATAAGGGCCGGATCAAGATCGGTATCGGTGCCGGAGCCATAAAAGAATTACTGCAGAATATAGATTTTGCGAAATTGAGCCAGGAGATCCGGGAAGAAATCGCTTCCAGCAAGGCCGCGGCTCAGAATAAAAAGGTCCTGCGCCGCCTCAAGATAATCGAGGATCTGCGCCGTTCCGGTAACCATGCCGAATGGATGATCCTGGAAGCAGTGCCGGTGATCCCCCCTGATCTCAGACCGCTGGTACCTCTGGAAGGAGGACGGTTCGCTTCTTCCGATCTCAATGATCTTTACCGCCGGGTGATCAATAGAAATAACCGTCTTAAGAAATTAATGTCGCTCGGTGCTCCGGAAATAATCATCCGCAATGAAAAACGGATGCTTCAGGAAGCAGTAGATGCATTGATCGAGAACGGCAGACACGGCCGTCCGGTCATGGGCCATCAGAGCAGGCCTTTAAAGAGCCTTTCCGATATGCTTAAGGGAAAACAGGGGCGTTTCCGCCAGAATCTTCTGGGTAAACGCGTCGATTATTCGGGCCGCAGCGTAATCGTGGTCGGACCTAAACTGAAATTATATGAATGCGGCATCCCCAAGCAGATGGCGCTGGAGCTGTTCGAACCGTTTATAATCAAAAAATTGAGAGAAAAAGGTTTTGTTCATACCATCAAAGGCGCCCGGCGCATGGTCGAACGGGCCAGGGTAGAGGTCTGGGATATTCTGGAAGAAGTGATTCAGGGGCACCCGGTGATGCTTAACCGCGCGCCGACCCTGCACCGCTTGAGTATTCAGTCCTTTTATCCCCGCCTTATCGAAGGTAAAGCTATTCAGCTTCACCCGCTGGCCTGTGCCGCGTTCAATGCCGATTTTGACGGAGACCAGATGGCAGTGCATGTGCCCCTGTCTCTGGAAGCGCAGTCCGAAGCAAAGGTGCTGATGCTTTCCATCAACAACATTTTTTCTCCGGCTGACGGAAGGCCGATCATTACTCCCAGCCAGGATATGATTCTGGGCTGCCGCTACCTTACTTTGCAGAATAAAAATGCCCGGGGAGCAGGGCTGATCTTTTCCTCTCCCGAAGAATCGATCACTGCCTACCAGGATGAAGAAGTCGATCTTCACGCCATCGTGAAAGTCCGTCTGCCGCAGCCTGACGGTACTACTCAGCTGGTGGAAACGACCGTGGGCCGGATCCTTTTCAATGAAGTGCTTCCGCCCGAGTTCGGCTATGTCAACGATATCATGGATAAAAAGAAGGTCTCCAATCTTGTCGGCGAATGCTATAAGCGTTTCGGCCATTACGAAGCAATTTTGCTTCTTGATAAGCTGAAAGAGATCGGTTTTGAATACGCGACCCAGGGCGGTGTAAGCATCGGTATCGACGACCTGAAGATACCGGAACAGAAGAACGATTGTATCCGGGAGTCCAATGCCGAGATCGCCAAGGTCGAAGATCAGTATAAAAAAGGCATCATTACCGAACGGGAACGTCACAATAAGATCATCGATATCTGGACCAGGACAACCGATAAGGTTTCGGAACTGGTATTCAAGAATCTCGATAGTTTCAATCCTCTGTTCATGATGGCCGACTCCGGCGCCCGCGGATCGAAACTGCAGATGCGCCAGCTGGCCGGCATGAGAGGACTGATGGCCAAGCCTTCGGGCGAGATCATCGAAAATCCGATCACGTCTAATTTCCGGGAAGGTCTTTCGGTGCTGGAATTTTTCATCTCCACGCACGGCGCCCGGAAAGGTCTTGCCGATACTGCGCTGAAAACCGCTGATGCCGGATATCTCACCCGCCGTCTGGTCGATGTGACCCAGGAAGTCATCATCGTGGAAGATGACTGCGGTACGGTCAACGGTATTACCGTATCGGAGATCGTGGAAGGCGATGAAGTGGTGGTATCGCTTAGAGAGCGTATTATCGGAAGGTTCGCTCTGGACAATATCGTCGATATCGTTTCCGACGAACTGATCGTCAAGACCGGGGAAGAGATCACCGAAGAAAAAGCGGAAAAGATAGAAAGACTCGGCCTGGAGACGATCCGCATCCGCAGCGTACTTACCTGCGAGTCGGAGCGCGGCGTCTGCGCTAAATGTTACGGACGAAATCTGGCCCGCGGCAAACTGGTGGAATTGGGAGAAGCAGTAGGGGTTATCGCTGCCCAGTCTATCGGTGAGCCGGGTACTCAGCTGACCATGAGAACCTTTCATATCGGCGGTACTGCTTCAAGGGTCGCCGAGCGTTCCTTTATCAAAGCCAAAGACAGCGGCGAAGTTCGCTATCATAATCTGAAAGTCGCTGCTAAGGATAAAATGTTCGTCGTTTTGAACCGCAACGGTATGATCAGCATCAATGATGACCGGGGGATCGAATTGCAGAGAAACCCCGTGCCTCAGGGATCGTATATCTATGTGGAAGACGGCGGTAAATCCACTAAGGATAAGATCTTCGTGCGCTGGGATCCCTATTCGTCACCGGTACTTACCGAAGTTGCCGGAAAAGTCCGTTATGAGGATATCATCGACGGGGTTACTATCCAGGAAGAAATGAATGTGGCTACGGGAAGAAAAGAACGGGTAGTAGTGGAATTCAAAGGTGACTATCATCCCCAGATCCTGATTTTTTCCGAAGATGACAAGGAAGTTCTGGGTATTTATCCTCTGCCTACCGGAGCCCATATCATGGTCGACGAAGCGAATAAGGTCGAAGCCGGCGACATCGTGGCCAAGACCCCGCGGCTGGTGGCCAAGACCAAGGATATTACCGGCGGTCTGCCCAGAGTAGCCGAATTGTTCGAAGCGCGCCGGCCCAAGAATCCGGCGATCATTTCCGAAATAGACGGGTTCGTCGAATTTACCGAGGAAAAAGGCGAACGCAAGATAATCGTCCGCAGTACTACCGGCATGAAACGGGAATATACCATTCCCACCGGTACCCATCCTATCGTATATAAGGGGGATCAGGTCCATGCCGGCCAGCAGCTGACCGAAGGTCCGATCGTCCTGCAGGATATTCTGCGTGTCTGCGGCGATAAGGTGCTTCAGGAATATCTGGTCAACGAGGTGCAGGAAGTATACCGTCTGCAGGGCGTGACCATCAATGATAAGCATATCGAGTTGATCATCCGGGAAATGCTGAAAAAGGTCAAGATCGTCGACGGCGGAGATACTGATCTTCTGCCCGGTGAAGCAGTTGATAAATGGGATTTCAAAAAGGCCAATGAAAAGGTGAGCAAGAAAAACGGCAAGCCGGCAACGGCCCAGCCGCTTCTTCTGGGAATAACCAAGGCCAGTCTCAGTACCAGCAGCTTTATTTCCGCGGCAAGCTTTCAGGAGACAACCCGCGTACTGGCCGATGCCAGCGTGGGCGGTAAAGCCGATTACCTTAAAGGCTTAAAGGAGAACGTCATTGTGGGACATCTTGTTCCTGCCGGTACAGGATTGAGAAAATATCGAGAGGTAGAGGTGGAAAAATGCCAACAATAGCGCAATTGATCCGTAAATCGAGAGAGCCGAAGAAAAGGAAGACAAAATCTCCGGCATTGAAAAAATGTCCGCAGAAAAGAGGGGTCTGTATCCAGGTAAAGACCATGACCCCCAAGAAACCGAACTCAGCCTTGCGTAAGGTCGCCAGGGTCCGTCTTTCCAACCGGGAAGAGGTCACTGCCTATATTCCGGGAGAAGGACATAATCTCCAGGAACACTCGATAGTTCTGGTGCGCGGCGGCAGGGTAAAGGACCTTCCCGGCGTACGGTATCATATTGTGCGGGGTACGCTCGATACGCAGGGCGTGCAGAACAGGAAAAAATCACGTTCCAAATACGGAGCGAAAAGACCTAAAAAATAATGCAGGAGGAATTTTAATGAGAAGGAGAAGAGCGCCTAAGCGGGAACCGTTAGCTGACCCGAAATATAATTCACCGGTCATCGGCAGGTTTATCAATATCATGATGTACGACGGAAAGAAAAACCTGGCCCAGAAGATCATTTATGATGCTTTCGATATGATCGAAGAAAGGGTTAAGCAGGATCCGGTAAAGGTGTTCTTTGATGCTCTGGAAAACGCCCGGCCCCGTCTGGCAGTAAAACCCCGTCGTATCGGCGGTGCCACCTATCAGGTTCCGGTGGAAGTACCGAAAGACAGGGGATTTTTCATAGCGCTGCGCTGGATACGGGATTTTGCCCGGGTTAAAAAAGGCAAGCAGATGAGCGCAAAACTGGCCGAAGAGATAATGGCTGCCTATAAGAACGAAGGCGGCGTGATCAAAAAGAAAGACGATACACATAAGATGGCTGAGTCCAACCGGGCTTTTGCCCATTTCAAGATGTGATATGAAGACCGTAAAGGTTTGTCAGAGGAGTTCGGAATTACCGTGGGTTGCACAGTACAGACTATGAAAAAAGAAGAACTTGACCTTATCCGTAATATCGGTTTTGTCGCTCACATCGACGCGGGAAAGACCACTACTACGGAGCGGGTACTTTTTTACAGCGGGGTGGTCTACCGGATCGGCGA
The DNA here is from genome assembly GCA_964629785.1 of uncultured Planctomycetia bacterium. Taxonomy (GTDB): domain Bacteria; phylum Omnitrophota; class Gorgyraeia; order Duberdicusellales; family 4484-171; genus CAZVRU01. Next base: position 87,101 of record CAZVRU010000001.1, on the reverse strand, counting down.
AGTGGATTCGGGCACGGCGACCACTGACTGGATGCAGCAGGAACGACAGCGCGGCATCACCATAACCAGCGCCGCCACTCACTGTAAATGGAAAGACTGCATGATCAACATCATCGATACGCCGGGACATATCGATTTCACGGCGGAAGTCGAGCGTTCCCTGAAAGTACTTGACGGGACAGTGGTGATCTTCTGCGGCGTGGGCGGAGTTGAGCCTCAGAGCGAGACGGTCTGGCGTCAGGCCGATAAATATAAAGTGGCCCGCATTGCCTTTGTCAATAAAATGGACAGGGTGGGCGCTGATTTTTATCATGTAATCCAGGAGATGGACGAAAAACTGGCAGCTAATCCCGTTGCCGTGCAATTGCCGCTTTACGACGAAAACGACGTTTTTATCGGGGTTATCGACGTACTTGCCCAGAAGGCGCTTTATTTCGAAAAAGAAGGCGGCGTAGACGTGGTCTGCCGGGATATTCCCGAAAACATGAAAGAGCGGGCCGAACAGTATTATAACCGCATTATCGATAAGTTGTCCGAACTTGATGACGAATTCATGAATAAGTATATAGACGGCCAGGAAGTCAGCCGGACGGAGATCGTATCTCTGATACGCAAATACGTTCTCGGAAATAAGCTGACCCCGGTGCTTTGCGGTTCTTCCCTGAAGAACAAGGGTATTCAGCCTTTGCTGGATGCCGTATGCGACTGGCTGCCGTCGCCGCGCGATCTGAAACTGGTCAAAGGCCTTACTGTCGACGGAAAAGAATTCGAGGAAAGGGATGTATCTTATAAAAGCCCTTTTTGCGGATTATGTTTCAAGGTTTTTACCGATCCTTTCGTGGGCAAACTTTTTTATACCCGTATTTATTGCGGCAAGATCGTGCCCGGTCAGGATGTCTATAACGCGGCAAAGAAGATCAAAGAGCGGGTGAGCAAGATAGTGCGCATGCATGCCAATAAACAGGAGATAGTCAACGAGGCCCGGGCCGGTGATATCGTCTGTCTGGTAGGTTTTAAAGAAACCACCACCGGCGACACCCTCTGTGATTTCAAGAAACCGATGCTTCTGGAAGAGATGCGTTTTCCTGAACCGGTAGTATCTCTGGCTATCGAGCCCAAGACCCAGCAGGATCAGGATAAACTGGTAACGGCCCTGCAGAAATTGTCTGACGAAGATCCTTCTTTTAAGGTAGTATACAACAAAGATACCGGCCAGAATATCATTTCCGGTATGGGCCAGCTTCATCTGGAAGTGGTGGTGGACCGGCTGGTAAACGATTTTAACGTAATAGCCAAAGTCGGTAAACCCTGTGTTGCTTATAAAGAGACCATTACCCGCAATGTCGAGGCTGTGGGCAAGTTTATCCAGCAGAGCGGGGGGAAAGGCCAGTACGGACATGTGGTCCTGCTTGTCTCACCGGGCGAAAAAGGTTCGGGAATTGTTTATGATACCAGGATAAAAGGCGGGGTGATTCCCAAAGAATTTCTGCCGTCAGTCAAGGAAGGCGTGCTGGAAGCAGCCGAAAGCGGGGTTCTTGCCGGATATCAGCTGACCGACGTAAAACTGATATTGACCGACGGTTCCTATCATGATGTGGATTCCAGCGAATTGTCGTTCAAAATCGCGGCGGAAATGGCGGTCAAAGAAGGATTGCGCAAGGGCGGTTCGGTATTACTTGAACCGATCATGGGCCTGGAGGTGATAACTCCCGAGGTCTATCTGAGCCAGACCATTGCCGACCTGAATACCAAGCGGGCCAGGATAAGCAATATTTCGGAGCGCAAAAATGTGAAAGTGGTGCGGGCTGAAGTGCCTCTGGCTGAAGTTTTTAACTACGCTGATGCATTAAGAAACTTGACACAGGGGCGAGCTTCTTATACAATAGAGCCTTTATATTACGAAAAAGTTCCATCAGAATTGATGGTTAAAATAATCGGGCTGTAATTATATAGGTAAAAAATATGTCTTTAATAAGGAGGTGACGAATGGCAAAGGAGAAATTTGTAAGGTCCAAGCCACACGTGAATATCGGAACTATCGGACACGTGGACCATGGTAAGACAACTTTGACCTCGGCGATAACCATGACATTGGCCAAACTGGGCAAGGCACAGGTTCTCAGATATGAGGATATCGATAAAGCTCCCGAAGAAAGAGAGAGAGGGGTCACTATCAATATCGCTCATGTCGAGTATGAGACCGACAGCCGCCATTATGCGCATATAGACTGTCCTGGTCACGCTGACTACATCAAGAACATGATCACCGGCGCTGCCCAGATGGATGGTTCGATCCTGGTGGTTGCGGCTACTGATGGTCCTATGCCTCAGACCAGGGAACATATCCTCCTTTCCCGTCAGGTAAACGTACCGGCAATCGTGGTGTTTATTAATAAAGTCGATCAGATGGACGATAAAGAGCTTATCGATCTGGTCGAGGTCGAAGTAAGAGAACTTTTGTCCAAGTATGAATTTCCCGGAGACAAAGTCCCGGTAATAAAAGGTTCGGCTCTGAAGGCAATGGAATGCGGCTGCGCCAAAGAGGATTGTCAGTGGTGCAAGCCTATTCTCGATCTGGTAAAAGCAGTTGACGACTATATCCCGACACCCAAGAGAGATGTCGATAAACCGTTTCTTATGGCGGTGGAAGACGTGTTCTCTATTTCGGGACGCGGCACTGTAGTGACCGGGCGTATTGAACGCGGCAAAGTGCTTGTCGGCGAAGAGATCGCTCTGGTCGGGCTTGCTCCGGAAGTGAAAAAGACCACGGTCACCGGCGTGGAAATGTTCAGAAAGATCCTTGATGAAGGACAGGCCGGCGATAACGTAGGGCTTCTTTTACGCGGAACAGCCAAAGAAGAGGTAGAAAGAGGTATGGTCACGGCTAAACCCGGTTCGATCACTCCTCATACAAAATTCAAAGCAACTGTATATGCTTTGAAAAAAGAAGAAGGCGGACGTCATACGCCGTTTTTCAACGGTTATCGTCCTCAATTCTATTTCCGGACCACTGACGTGACCGGCACCTGTCAGCTTCCCGAGGGAGTCGAAATGGTTATGCCCGGCGACAACGTCAATCTGGAAGTTACGCTCATTGTACCGGTAGCTATCGAAAAAGAACTCCGTTTTGCCATCCGTGAAGGTGGCCGCACCGTAGGTGCCGGAGTAGTAACCGAGATCGTCGAATAAGAAAACGTCAGGGAGAAGGGGGAAACCCCTTCTCCCTTGCTGCGTAGGGAGTCAGTAGAGAAGCTATGCTTAAGATAAGGATAAAATTAAAAGCGTTCGATCATCGTCTGCTCGACCAGTCAACTGGCGAGATCGTCGAGGTCGCGTTACGTACCGGGGCCAAGGTGAACGGACCGATACCTTTGCCGACCCTGAAAAAGGTGTACACCGTGAACCGGTCCACGAATATTGATAAGAAATCCCGGGAACAGTTTATGCTTGCCGTCCACAAAAGGATCATCGACCTCGATAATCCTACGCCGAAAACGATTGACGCTTTACGCAAGCTCAATTTGCCCAGCGGTGTAAATGTTGAAATCAAGCAGGAAGTCTAAGGGGTTTTAGGAAGTATCCTGACAAAAGAAATATCCGGGATACGAGCTGAAATGTGGGGATTGTATGATTAAAGAGATAGTAGGCAGAAAAATTGGTATGACCCAGCTGTTTTCCGAAGACGGCTCCTGTACCGGTGTTACCGTAATCGAGATAGAGCCGGTGTGTCTGCTGGAAAAAGTTTCTTATCCTTCCAAAGAAAAAGTGAGGATCGGCTGTTTCAAGGTACCTGAGGATAAATATTATCGTATCAATAATCCCCAGAAGGGATATTTCAAGAAATTGAGTTCTCCGGTATTCAAAATGATAAAAGAAGTCATTCCCGAAGCTGACAAAGAATGGCAGCCGCTGCAGGAAGTGGGAGTCGATATTTTCAGCGAAGGCGAGAAGGTCGATATATCCGGTCTGGTAAAAGGCCGCGGTTTTCAGGGAGGCATGCGCCGTCATAACTGGAAAGGCCAGCCCAAAACCCATGGTTCGACTACCCATCGCCGCATCGGTTCCAATGGTCCCTGCTCTACTCCCTCCCGGGTGTTCAAAGGTGTGTGTATGCCCGGTCATATGGGCAATGTGCCGCGTACGGCAAAAAACATGCAGATAGTCAAGATCGATAAGGAAAAGAAAGTGCTTTTTATAAAGGGGTCGATACCCGGCGCTCCGCGGGCTATCGTTACTATCAAGAAACATTGATCATGGCAGAAATCGATATTATAAATCAAAAAGGCAAGGCTGTCGAAAAGTTATCGCTGGACGATAAAGTATTCGATGGAAAAATAAGTCCTGCGCTTATGCATCAGGCAGTGGTCACTTATCTGGCCAATCGCCGCCAGGGTACGTCATCGGCAAAAACCCGCGGCGAAGTAAGGGGCGGCGGAAAAAAGCCCTGGCGCCAGAAAGGTACCGGCCGTTCCCGGCACGGTTCGATACGTTCTCCTTTGTGGAAGGGCGGCGGCATAGTTTTCGGACCGCAACCGCGGGATTTCAACAAGAAATTCCCCAAACGGATGAAGGCGATGGCTTTGAAAAGCGCCCTTAACGCGCAGTTACAGGATAATGCCCTGATGATCATCGATGAATTGAACATAAAAGAGGCCAAGACAAAAGAAATGCTTAAGCTGGCCAAGGGCCTTAAACTCGATAAGCAGAAAGTGCGTTTTGTATCCGAGCAGATAGGGATCGATCTTAAGCGCGCGGCGCGCAATATCGGGAACCTGTCCCTGGAAAAAGCCGATGACCTGAATACTTATACGGCGCTCGATTGTCAGAAACTGGTGTTTACTAAACAAAGTCTTTCGAAAGTAGAGGAAAAAATAAAAAAATGGTTGAAGTAAGCGATGTTTATAATATAATCAAATCTTTGATCCTGACGGAAAAAAGTTCGACCCGGATCAGCGAAAATCAGTACGTCTTTCTGGTTTCCCGCAAGGCCAATAAGATCCAGATCAGGAACGCGGTTGAGAAGATATATAAGGTAAAGGTCGAAGATGTTCAGACTCTGACCGTAAAAGGCAAGACAAAGCGTCTGCGCTGGGGCCAGGAAGGCAAGACCCCGACCTGGAAAAAGGCCATAGTCAGGCTGCAAAAAGGATACGAAATAAAGACAGTATAGAAGGTTAAATATGGGTGTTAAGAAATTCAAACCTATTACGCCGGGATTACGTTTTAAAGTAACTACCGATTTTTCCGAGGTAACCAAAGCTAAACCGGAAAAATCGCTTACTGTTCCCATTAAGAAGAGCGGGGGCAGGAATAACCGGGGCCGTATAACTTTACGGCATCGCGGCGGCGGACATAAGCGCAAATACCGTATTATTGATTTCAAACGGGATAAATTCGATATCGAGGGATCAGTGGCGGCGATCGAGTATGATCCTAACCGCAGTGCCCGGATCGCTCTGGTCCAGTATCCCGATAATGAGAAACGTTATATTCTCTGGCCCAGCGGGCTGGCTGTGAATGATAAAGTAGTCAGTGCATCGGATTCCCGGGTAGAGATAAAACCGGGCAATGCCATGAAACTTACCCATATACCGCTGGGTACCATAGTCCATAATATCGAGATCAATCCCGGTAAAGGCGGGGCTATGGTAAGAAGCGCCGGTTCATCGGCTCAGCTGATGGCCAAGGAAAAAGGTTATGCCCAGCTGAGGATGCCTTCGGGTGAGACCCGTCTGGTAAAAGCCGAGTGCCGGGCTACAGTCGGGCAACTGGGAAATATCGAGCATGCTTCCCAGGTACATGGAAAGGCAGGAAGGGTCCGCTGGCTGGGGGTACGTCCCACGGTCAGAGGTGTAGCTATGAATCCGGTCGATCATCCGCACGGTGGCGGTGAAGGAAAAGCCGGTCAGGGTAATCCGCATCCGGTGTCTCCCTGGGGGAAATGCGCTAAAGGCGGCAAGACCCGCAAACCCAAAAAGGCAAGTAATAAGTTCATTCTTAGCAAAAAGAAAAAGAGATAGAGGGTATTATGTCACGTTCATTAAAAAAAGGACCGTTTGTATATCACAAGTTGCAGAAAAAGATACAGAAAGCCAAGGAAACCGGCGATCGCAAACCGATCAAGACCTGGTCGCGGGCCAGTATGATCACGCCTGAGTTTGTCGGGTTCACTTTTGCCGTGCATAACGGAAAAAAACATATACCGGTATTTATCACTGAATCGATGGTCGGTCATCGCCTGGGAGAATTTGCTCCCACGCGTACTTTTAGATCACACGGCGGTATCAAGGCCAAGAAGGCCTTGCAGAAGAAATAAAGGTGTTTAGAGATGGTAGCCAGAGCAGAAGCAAAATATATCAGGATTTCTCCCCGAAAAATGAGGACAGTACTTCCTCTGGTCCGGGGTAAATCGGTTTTGGATGCGGCCAATATTCTTCATCTTACCAATAAGCGCGGAGCGCGCATACTGGAAAAAGTGCTGAAGAGCGCAGTGGCCAATGCCAAAAACAAAGGATATGAGGAAGGACAGCTTTTTATTGCCCGGCTGATCGCCGATGAGGGGCCGACGCTGTCCCGCTATCGGGCTGCCAGCTTTGGTAGAGCGACGATAATCAGAAAAAGGACCTCGCACATAAAAGTAGAGCTGGATACTCCGGAAAATATCCGTGCCGAGGTGAAAGTAAGGTAGGTGCTATGGGACAGAAAGTTCATCCCTATGTATTGAGGATAGGATTTGGAAAAGACTGGCTATCCAAATGGTTTACTTCCCGCAAGAGCGAATATGCCGATTTCCTGGAAGAAGATATAAAGATCAGGAAAAAGATAAAGGCAAGTTATCCTTTTGGCTCTATTTCGCAGATAATCATCGAAAGGGTATCGCCGACTTTGATCAGGATAAAGATCAAAACCTCGCGACCGGGAGTGATCATCGGGCGGCGGGGCCAGGATATCGAACGGAACAAAGCCGATATCAGCCGGCTGACTAAAAAAGAAATAATGATCGATGTGCTGGAAGTGTCCGATCCGCAGCTGGATGCCCAGCTGGTCGCGGAAATGATCGCTTTTCAGCTGAAAAAAAGGATCAATTTCCGCCGGGCCATGAAAAAGGCTTTGCAGCAGGCCGGTAATATGGGGTGTGAGGGCATGAAAGTGCGCTGTAAAGGACGCCTGGACGGGGCTGAGATCGCCCGGGCCGAGATATACAAATTCGGCAAGATCCCTTTGCAGACGTTTCGCGCCGATATCGATTACGGATTCGGTCTGGCCCAGACCACTTACGGTACCATCGGGGTCAAAGTCTGGATATACAAGGGTACGAAACAGCCTGGCTATTACATGATCGGCGAAGCGCCGAATAATGCCCGTCAACGAAAAGAGCAATAATGTTATTACCGAAAAGAGTAAAATACAGAAAAACTCAGCGGGGCAAAAAGAAAGGCCCTGCTACGGCAGGAGCGACCGTTGCCTTCGGCGAATACGGTATCAAAGCCCTGGAGCACGGCTGGCTTAAAAATACCCAGATCGAGGCTTCGCGGATCGTTCTTACCAGAAGACTGCGCCGGGGAGGTAAATTATGGATCCGTATTTTTCCCGATAAGTCTTATACCAAGAAGTCTTCGGAATCGCGTATGGGCAAGGGGAAAGGTGAAGTAGAAGGCTGGGTAGCAGTAATAAGGAAAGGAAGAGTCTTGTTCGAGATCGGCGGTGTCCCCGAAGAATACGCCCGGGAAGCGTTTAAATTGATAGCCTATAAGCTTCCTTTCCGGACAAGGTTTGTGACCAGAAAACGATGAAAAAGAACGATTATACCAATTTAACGCCGCAGGAACTGGAAGACAAAGTAAAGGATCTGCGTAAACAGCTGATGGAGCTGAGTTTTAAAAAGAGCACGGCTCAGGTGGAAAAGCCTCATTTTTTCAAACAGATCAGGAAAGATATCGCCAGGATCCTTACTGTATTACAGGAGAAAAAAAGATGAAAAATACCCGTAAAAAGATATTCGAGGGTGTGGTGATATCCGATAAGATGAAAAAGACCTGCGTGGTCCAGATCGAGGAAAAGATATCTCATTCCATGTATAAAAAATTTGTCAAGAGCAGAAATAAGTTCAAAGTCCATGATCCGGAAGATAAAGCAAAAGCCGGCGACAAAGTGCGGATAATCGAGGCACGGCCTTATTCCAAGGAAAAAAGATTCAGATTGCTTGAGGTGGTGAAATGATCATAGTCCGTACCCGGCTGGATGTAGCAGACAATACCGGAGCTAAAACGATTTCCTATATCGGTACGATCGGTAAGAAGAACAAGAATTTTGCCGAGATCGGAGATATCATTACTGCCAGCGTTAAGGAGTCGATCCCTAACGGGCAGGTTAAAAAAGGGGAGGTGGTCCGCGCCGTGATCGTGCGTACCTGTACTCCTATAAAACGTAAGGACGGGATGATGATAAAGTTCGATAATAATGCCGCGGTGATCATCGACAAACAGGGTAACCCCCGCGGTACACGTGTATTCGGGCCGATTGCCCGTGAATTGAGGGATAAGTTCGCCAAGATACTTTCTCTCGCCCCTGAGGTGATCTGATATGAGCCGCGGTCTTAAAAAAGGTGATAAAGTGGTGGTTCTGGCCGGTAAGGATAAAGGCAAATCAGGCCGGATCCTGCGTTTTACTCCGGAAAGCAATATGGTGATCGTGGAAGGCGTGAATCTGGTCAAAAAACATATGCGCCGCCGTTCTGAAGCCGAAAGCGGCGGGATCAAGGAAATCCCGGCTCCGCTGAACTGTTCCAATGTTGCTCTTTACTGCCCGCATTGCAATAGAGGGGTAAGGTTTTCGATGAAAGTTATGAAGGATAAGACAAAAGCAAGGGTGTGTTCAAAATGTCAGAAGGACCTGTAAAGGAAAAATATATACCGCGTCTTTTTAAACAGTACCGGGAGACAGGCATAGGTCATTTGAAAGAAAAACTTTCTTTTGATAATGTCATGGAAATTCCCTGTCTTACCAAGATCGTGATCAACATGGGCCTGGGCCAGGCGACCAGCGACGCCAAGATAATCGAAAAAGCCGCCAAGGACCTGGCTACGATCACCGGACAGAAGGTAAAAGTGACCAGGGCCCGGAAAGCTATTTCCAACTTCAAGATCAGGGAAAAGATGGCTATCGGCTGCTGTGTGACTTTACGCAAGGCGCGCATGTATGAATTTTTAGACCGGTTTATTACTGTAGCCGTGCCCCGGATACGCGATTTTCGCGGTTTTTCTTCGCGTTCTTTTGACGGTGCCGGCAATTATACTTTCGGTATAGTCGACCAGACTATCTTTCCCGAGATCGATATAGATAAAGTCGAAAAGACGCTGGGAATGAACATAACTATATGTACTACCAGTCCTGATGACGAAGGGGCTCTGGCCTTATTGAAAGAATTAGGTTTTCCTTTTAAGAAATAATCGAGGGTAATTATGGCGACTACAGCAAAGATCGAGAAATGGAGACGGGAGCGGCGGAAAGCGAAATTTTCCACGCGGCAAAAAAATCGTTGCCGTTTATGCGGCCGGCCGCGTGCCTATATCAGGGATTTCGAACTGTGCCGTATCTGTTTCCGTCAGCTGGCCTGGCGGGGGCTGATACCCGGCGTGAAAAAAGCCAGCTGGTAAAAAGATTTAAGCGGCGCTGATCGCGCTGCGCTAAAAATCAATGCGAGGAGTATAATGAGCAGAACCGATTTAATAGCCGATGCATTCACGATCGTGAGGAATGCTATCCTGACTCACCGGGAAGAGGTGGTCATTCCTTATTCCAAACCTTTGATGAAGATCATGTCGATCATCAAGGAAGAAGGGTATATCGAAAATGTCAAGGAACTGGATAACCCGAATTATAAGACGATAAAGGTCTATTTAAAATACAATAAAAAGAAGAACGCGATCAGCGGATTGAAAAAAATCTCCCGTCCGGGCCGCAGACATTATGTGGGGAAGGACAATCTCCCCCGCGTCTACCGCGGTTACGGCGTGGCGATAATCTCCACCTCCCAGGGTATCGTTACCGACAAAGAGGCCCGTAACCTGGGGCTGGGCGGAGAAGTTATCGGCTGCGTGTGGTAAAGGAATCGGTGCTGTCATGTCGCGAATAGGAAAGTCGCCTTTAAAATTACCGGATAAAGTGAAAATCACTGTGCAGGGCCGGGAGGTCCTGGTCGAAGGCCCTAAGGGCAAACTGTCTTTGTCTCTTTACCGTAATATCGAGGTAAAGGTAGAGGATGGAACTGTCCTGGTAAGCCGCACCTCGGAAGAAAAACAGGTCCGCAGCATGCACGGCACTACCCGCGCCCTGTTGCGTAATATGGTAATCGGCGTCAGCCAGGGCTTTAAAAAAGAGCTCGAGGTCATCGGTATGGGGTATAAGGTCCAGATGAAAGGTTCGAATCTGGCTCTCCAGATAGGCCGTTCCCATCCTCTGGAAGTAGAAGTGCCCAAAGAACTGAAAGTGGCCACCCCTATGCCGACAAAGATAACCGTGGAAGGCATCGATAAATATCTGGTGGGTAAATTCTGCGCCGGTTTGAGAGCTTATTATCCGCCTGAGCCGTATAAAGGAAAAGGTATCCGCTACAGCGGCGAAGAAGTGCGCAAGAAATTAGGAAAGGCGATGGCGAAATGAAAAAGATAGAGAGATTACGCCGACATAAACGAATCACCAAAAAAATGAAAGGCAGCGACGAACAGCCTCGTCTGATCATTTTCCGCAGCAAAAAGCATATTTACGCTCAGCTGATCGACGACGGATCGCAGAAGGTTTTGAGCGGATGTTCCAGTTTAAGTAAAGAGTTCAAATCGAAGAAGATAAAGTCCACGGATATTGGCGCTGCCAAAGAAGTGGGCAAAATGCTGGCTGAGAAAGGAAAGGCTATCGGTATAAAGAAAGTATGTTTTGACCGGGCCGGATATAAATATCACGGACGGATCAAAGCATTAGCCGAAGGCGCGCGAGAAGGAGGATTGAAGTTCTGATGGGACAAAAAATACCGGCAACGGCAGATCAGAATGTTTTCATAGAACGGGTGATTTTCATCAACCGGGTCACCAAGGTCACCAAGGGCGGTAAAAACCTCGGTTTTTCGGCACTGGTCGTGGTCGGCGACGGTGAAGGTAAAGTCGGCTATGCCCTGGGTAAGGCCAATGAAGTGGCCGATGCCATACGCAAAGGCATCAAACGGGCCAGGACCAAAATGATCGACGTGCATAAAAGAGGTTCGACCATTTCCCATGATATAATCGGCGAGTTCGGCGCGACCCAGGTGCTGCTTAAGCCGGCATCCCGCGGTACCGGCGTCATTGCCGGGGCAGTGGTGCGGGCCATATGCGAGTGCGCCGGCATACACGACGTACTGACCAAGATATTAAAAAGGTCTAATAACCCGATAAATGTGGTTAAAGCGACATTCGAAGGTTTGAGCAGGATCAAGGGGGATCAGCAATGAGTTTGACGGGATTAAAAAACAGCGTAAAGAAAAAGATCTCCAAACGGCTGGGCCGGGGCACCGGCAGCGGACGGGGCAAGACCAGCGGCCGCGGCCATAAAGGAGCCGGACAGCGTAAAGGCACGGTCCATTACATCGGGCATCTGGGCGATAATGTGCCTCTCTTCCGTAAGATACCCAAAAGAGGTTTTACTTCGGTAACCGATAATTTTTATCAGATCGTCAATCTCGACGATATAGAGGCAAGGTTGAAAGGCAAGAAAGAGATAACTCCTCAGGAACTTAAAGATGCACATTTGATCCGCAGTCTGCATAAAAGGGTAAAGATCCTTGCCCGCAGCAAAAAAGAGGTCAGGCTTTCAGGTATTATCAAAGCCCATAAATTTTCCCAAAAGGCCAGAGAGCTCATTGAAAAAGCAGGAGGCACTGCGGAATGCTTGACGCAATAAGCAATATTTTCCGGGTCGAAGAACTGCGAAAGAAAATAATCGTCACCCTTTCTCTGCTTATTGTTTACCGGGTGGGTTGTTTTCTGCCCACGCCCGGGGTCGACAGCGGAGCACTGGCTGCTTTTTTCGATCAGCTGGCCAAAACTCAGGGAGAGACGCTGTTAGGCGTATTTAACCTGTTTACCGGCGGTGCCTTGCAGAGGTTGAGCATATTCGCTCTGGGGGTAATGCCTTATATCTCGGCCTCGATCATTATGCAGCTTTTGACCGGTGTTATACCTGCTCTGGAAAATCTGGCCAGAGAAGGAAAAGCCGGATACGAAAAAATAAATCAGTATACCCGGTATCTTACCCTGTTTATCTGTCTGATACAGGGGTTTATGCTTGCTCTTTGGCTGGAAAATCCCCAGAGTTTCCGGGGAATGACCATAGTTCCTGAACCGGGGGCTTTGTTCAGGTTTGTCACGGTAATGACCCTGACCTGCGGTACTGTGTTCATCATGTGGCTGGGAGAACAGATCCAGGAACGGGGGATTGGTAATGGCATTTCGCTGATAATCACTACCAGTATTATTGCCCGCCTTCCCAGTTCGCTTTATCAGCTCTGGGTACTTTATTCTCCCTTTGATCCTGCCCGGAGGCAGATCAGCACGGTTACCGTGCTCAGCCTTCTGGTCATATGGGTTGCGGTGATCGCTGCCGTGGTCCTGTTTACTCAGGCTCAGCGTCGTATCCCTATCCAGTACGGAAAACGTGTGGTCGGCCGCCGGGTCTATGGCGGACAGAGCACTTATCTTCCCATACGGGTCGATATGTCAGGAGTTATTGCTATTATTTTTGCTCAGGCAGTTATTCTTTTTCCTGCTACTCTGGGCACTTTTTTTCCTAAAGCCACTTTCCTTCAGAATATTTTCAAACAGCAGGGTCTTTGGTATAACCTGGTCTATGTGGGGTTGATCATGTTTTTTATGTATTTTTATACGGCTATCGTGTTCAATCCTATGGAAATATCCAATAATCTGAAAAAATACGGCGGGTTTATTCCCGGCATACGTCCGGGCCGGCCTACTGCCGAGTATTTGAATTACGTGGCTACCAGGATCGTATTCGTCGGTGCCGTATATATCTCGGTCATCGCGATCTTTCCCAGCCTGGTGATGAAAGTACTTAATGTCCCTTATTCGGTTACCTCCTTTTTCGGCGGTACCACGATTCTGATCATGGTCGGGGTAGTACTGGATACCATGCGTCAGATAGAAGGACAACTGGTTATCCGTCACTATGACGGATTCATCAAAGGCAAAGAGATGAGGGGAAGACGATGAGATTCGTTCTGCTCGGCGCTCCCGGTTCAGGTAAGGGGACGCAGGCCAAAATACTGCAAGATCATTTTAAAGTTCAGTGGCTGTCTCTGGGGGACATGCTTCGTGATGAAGTGAAAAAAGACAGCGACCTGGGCCGGCAGATAAAAAGCATCATGGAAAAAGGGGAGTTGGTCTCGGATGCAGTGGTGTCCCGGGTGATCGAAGAGAACCTGGACCCAAAAGGATTCATCCTGGACGGTTTTCCCCGGACCATCGGCCAGGCCGGGATACTGGATAAGATCCTTGATAAAAGAGGTTCGAAGATCGATTACGTGATCTATTTCGATGTCAGTCAGGAGACTGTCCTGAGCCGGCTTACCGGCCGCCGGGTCTGCCCGAAGTGCGGAGCCAATTATCACGTAAAGAACATACCTCCCCGTAAAGAGGGTATCTGCGATGCCTGCGGCAGCGGGTTGATCGTGCGCAAGGACGACACCCCGGAAGTCATCGGGCGACGCTGGGAGGTATTTATGAAAGAAAGTAAACCGTTGATGGATTACTATAAAGAAAAAGGTATTTTGATGTCCTGTGATGCCGACGGTAATGCGCAGGATCTGTTCAGGGAGATAGTTAAAAAAGTAGATGATGGAAAATAGACTTTCCCCCGCTGAACTCGGTGATATGAGGAAAGCAGGAAAAGTCGCAGGCCAAACCCTGAGTCGGCTGAAAAAATTCATCAGGCCGGGGATAACTACCCGGGCTATCGAAAAGTTCTTTGTAGACTGGCTGAAAAAAAATCCCGGAATGGAAGCGGCGTTCAAAGGATATTCCGGTTATCCGGCATCGTTATGCGTGGCCGTGAACGAAGAGATTATTCACGGTATTCCTTCCGATGACCGGGTGATCAAGGCCGGCGATCTGGTGAGTGTCGATCTGGGAGTACTCTATAACGGCGTATATGTCGATACAGCCTATACCTATCAGGTGGCAAAAGTTTCGCCGCAGGCAAGACTTCTGTGCCTTACCGGACAGGAGTGCCTGAAGCGGGCTATCAATGCTGCCCGGCCCGGGGCGCGTATCGGGGACATCGGCGAGGCGGTTCAGTCTCTGGCCGAATCGCGCGGTTTTTCCGTGGTACGCAATTTTGTCGGACACGGGATAGGCAGGGACCTGCATATGGAACCGGAAGTGCCGAATTACGGTAAGGCCGGAACCGGAATGGTCCTGGAAGAAGGAATGATCATCGCCATCGAACCGATGCTTTGTGCCGGAGGCAGTGAAGTAGAAATAATGGCCGATGGCTGGACTGCCCGGACCAGGGACAAAGAGTTAAGCTGTCATTATGAACATACGGTGGCGATCACGGCCCGCGGTCCACTGGTGATCACTTGAAAAATTGTTTGTTTTATGCGGTCTATGACGAAAAGGTGCTAAGATGAAAGTAAAAGCTTCAGTAAAAAAAATTTGTGATAAGTGCAGGATAATAAAACGCAAGGGTGTGGTACGCGTTATCTGTAAAAATCCCAAGCATAAACAAAGGCAGGGGTAAGCGTGGGCACCGTATTTTTAGTAAAAGGAGAATGATATGCCGAGAATATTAGGTGTCGATATCCCTAAAAATAAGAAGATCCAGATTTCCTTACGGTATCTTTACGGTGTCGGTCCGGTCAACTCATTGCAGATACTAAAAAGTACCGGCATCGATCCCGATAAAAGGGCCGGAGAACTGACCGATGAAGAAGTTTTCAAGATCGCGACTTATGTTCAGAATCATATTCGCGTCGAAGGCGAACTGCGCCGTGTCATTGCCCAGAATGTTCGACGTTTGATCGAGATCGGTTCCTATAAGGGGTCGCGCCATAAGAAAGGACTTCCGGTACGGGGCCAGAGAACAAAATGTAATGCCCGTACCCGTAAAGGGCCCCGGCCCAGAGTCGGCGGCATAAAACGGAAGTAATCCGGCTTATTTTCAAAAAGGAGAAGACATGGCAAAAAAGAGAAGAAGAGAGAAGAAAAAAAAGATACATCTGACGTCCAATGTGGGCCAGGCCCATATCAACGCGACGTTTAACAATACCATAGTGACTATTACTGATCTGGAAGGTAAGGCGATTGCTCAGGCGTCAGGCGGCGGGATCGGATTTAAGGGGGCAAAAAAATCCACTCCTTATGCGGCCCAGATCGCGGCATCAGAAGCCGCCAAAAGGGTGAGAGACCTGGGGCTTACCGAGATCGAAGTTTTTGTTAAAGGCCCCGGCCCGGGCCGGGAGGCGGCAATCAGGTCTTTGCAGAATTCGGGACTGAATGTCCGCCGGGTCAAGGACGTTACCCCGACCCCTCATAACGGGTGCCGGCCGCGTAAGAAACGAAGAGTATAAGTCGAACAAGGAGAGCGAACTACAATGGGACGATATTTAGAAGCACAATGCAGGTTATGTAGAAGAGAAGGTATGAAGCTTTTTTTAAAAGGGCCTAAATGCCGGACCGAAAAATGCCCTTTTACCAAACGGCCTTATCCTCCCGGATCAAATGTGGGGAGACGCCAGAGAAAACAGTCGTACTATGCCATGCAGCTGCGGGAAAAACAGAAGGTCAAAAGGATGTACGGCATTCTGGAAAAACAATTTCGCCGCTTCTTTTCGATAGCCGCTAAGTCTAAAGGCGCTACCGGCCGCAAGCTTATAGAACTTCTTGAACTCAGGCTGGACAATGTAGTTTTCCGCGCCCTGTTTTCTTTGTCCCGTAACGAAGCCCGGCAGGTGGTCAGACACGGCTTTGTCCGGGTCAACGACCGGCGTGTCGATATCCCTTCTTTTCTGGTGAAAGAGGGGGATGTCATTATTGTCACGGCCAAAGAAAAACTGGCCAAAAAATTAAAAGAAAATATCCTGATAAACTCCAAGGAGCGCAGTGTTCCTAAATGGATGTCCGTGGATAATGACCAACTGAAGATAACCTTGACCCGTCTGCCGGAAAAAGAAGATCTTATCCTTCCGGTGAACGAGCAGTATATCGTGGAATTGTATTCAAAATAAACTTTGGCGCGTCTTTTGGCGCGGGCCAGGAGTAATTATCTCGCAGATTTAAGGAGGAAATACGATGGGTATTACGTGGC
Organism: uncultured Planctomycetia bacterium; assembly: GCA_964629785.1. GTDB lineage: Bacteria > Omnitrophota > Gorgyraeia > Duberdicusellales > 4484-171 > CAZVRU01. Next base: position 70,751 of record CAZVRU010000001.1, on the reverse strand, counting down.
GCGATTTTCAATTTCCCAAGCGGATTACGATCGAAGAAGATACATATTCTCCCTTTTACGGTAAATTTGTCGCTGATCCTCTGGAAAGAGGATACGGTGTGACACTGGGAAACGCTTTGCGCCGTGTATTGCTTTCATCGATCGAAGGCGTGGCTGTCACTGCGATCAGCGTGGAAAATGCCTCGCATGAGTTTTCTACTTTGCCCGGGGTCAAGGAAGATCTTCCCGAGATCATTCTTAACATCAAGAACCTGGTTCTGCGTGCCTATTCCAAGGCACCCAAAAAGATATTTATAAAAGCCGAAGGAGAAGGCAAGATCACGGCCGGCGATATAATCACTAACGAGACCGTGGAAGTGGTCAATCCGGACCTGCACATCGCCACCCTCACTTCCCCGGATGCCAAGTTTTTTGTGGAGATGGAAGTAGGTAAGGGGCGGGGATTTGTGACTGCCGAGATGAATAAGTCCGAAGATATGCCGGTAGGGGTCATTCCCATAGATTCGATATTTACACCGGTAAAGCGAGTTAATTTCGAGGTGGAAAATACCCGGGTGGGCAAACGCACCGATTATGACAAACTGATCATAGAGATCAAAACCAACGGAAGCATCGAGCCCAAAGAAGCCCTGATCTATGCGTCCAAAGTCTTAAGTAAACATCTGGAACTTTTCTTTACTCTGGGAGAGATACCGGAAGAGGAGATCGAAGAGCTGACTCCGGAAGAAGTATCTCTTTTTGAAAAACTTAAAATACCTATTTCCGAACTGGAACTTTCGGTGCGCAGCGCCAACTGTCTGCGGGAAGCCGACATCAAGATACTGGCCGATCTGGTCACCAAGTCAGAAGCCGAAATGCTTTCCTACCGGAATTTCGGAAAGAAATCGTTGACCGAGATCGCTAATCTCCTGAAGACCATGGGATTGTCGCTGGGAATGAACATCGATTTGAAAAAACTGGAGATGCTATGAGGCACAGAAAGAAAAGCGAAAAATTCTCGCGTCCGCGGGCCCAGCGCAAAGCGTTGATAAAAAGCCTTTTGCGGGCGATGGTGATTAATGAATCGATAAAGACCACTGAATCGAAAGCCAAAGGTATCCGCCCCTGGGTGGATAAACTGGTAGAATGGGGCAAGGACAACACCCTGCATTCCAAGCGCCAGGCTTATAAACTGCTTAATAATCATACTCTGGTCAAACGGTTATGCGATGAGATAGCTCCGCGTTTCGCCAATATTCAGGGCGGGTATACCCGTATTTTCGGGATCAGTACCCGGCTGGGCGACGGGGCTCGTATGTCCCAGATAGAGTTTACCCGTCTGCCGGAAAAAGAAACAACCAGGAAAGTTAAAAAGGAAAAAAAGGCCGTTAGCCGGGAAGAGGCCGATAAACCTGCTTCGGAAAAACCGGCGAAGACCGGAAAAACTTTCGGCAAAGGAGTGAAAGGTATTTTCAAAAGGGAAAAAGGTTCCAAGTAAGAAAGTTTTTATCAGTCAGGGGCATCCTTAGAGACTAATGGATCATCATCCGGCTCTTAATCAGAAAGTCACTGCTTTACATAAATCCGCTACTTTAAAGATCACTGCCCTGGCAAAAAAGATGAAAAATGAAGGCCAGGATGTCATCATTTTTGCCGCCGGCGAACCTGATTTCGATACTCCGTCTTTTGTAAAAAAAGCTGCCATAGATGCGCTGGAACAGGGCATCACCAAATATACTCCCTCTGCCGGACTTTTCGAGCTGAGACAGGCTCTGGCCAGAAAATTAAAAGAAGAAAACAGTATCGCTTATCCTGCCGAACAGATCCTGGTTACGGCCGGTGCCAAGTACGCTCTTTTTCTGGCCCTTTTTTCCCTGATCGATTCAGACGATGACGAAGTAATCCTTCCGGCTCCTTACTGGGTCAGTTATCCGGCGATGGTCACTCTTGCCGGAGCAAAGCTGAAAACCGTGGTCAGCGAAAAAAAGAACGGGTTTAAGCTGACTCCCGGGCTTCTGGAAAAAACACTTTCTCCTAAATCCAAGGTGCTTATCCTTAATTATCCCTGCAACCCTACCGGCGCCACCTATTCCGGTAAAGAGCTGGCTGCCTTCTGGAAAATAATAAAAAAATATTCGCTTTATGTAATAGCCGATGAGATCTATGAAAAAATACTTTTTGACGGTCGCCGACATGTCAGTTTCGCGTCTCTGGATAAAGATGCTCTGGACAGGACAGTCACGGTCAATGGTTTTTCCAAAAGTTATTCCATGACCGGCTGGCGCCTGGGATATCTGGCCGGTCCGGAAGCGGTTGTCGGACAGGTTTCGAAAATGCTCGACCACACAACTTCCTGCACGGTCTCTTTCGCTCAGAAAGGAGCTTTGGCTGCTTTGCAACAGGGATCTGAATGGACTGAACAGGCCAGGAATGAATTCGCGGCCCGCCGCGACCTGGCATGCAAAGAGCTTTCCCTGGTCGACCGCGTCGAAGCAATAGCCCCGGAAGGCACTTTTTATGTGTTTTGCGATATTTCTCAAACCGGCCTTTCGGCCGTTGATTTCGCCTCCCGCCTGCTGGAAGAAAAAAAGGTGGCTGTAATACCTTCGGAAAGCTTCGGTATCCAGGGGTATATCCGCATCAGTTTTGCCACGGACAGAGACACGATCCAGCGCGGCATTCGCCGGATAAGTGAATTTACGCGATCGCTTTGATTTCCGGCAGTGCCGTATCGAACTTTTATACAAAGCGGCGTTCCTTCTGTCTTGCATAAAACCCTGTGAAAAGGTATGATAGTACAATTGGTTGAGGTGCACAATAAATCGTCATAAATCATATAATACAAGGGGGGAAACGACATGGATATGATATCATTGCTGAAAAAGACCATGGACGACGGTGCCAGTGACCTGCATATTACCGTCGACAGTCCGCCGGTACTCCGCATCCACGGCAAATTGAAACTGATCGAGGAAGAACCTCTGGACAGCGAAGATACCAAGACTCTCATTTACAGTATATTGACCGACGATCAGAAAGCTATTTTTGAAAAAGATAAAGAACTTGACTTTTCTTTTTCAGTGACCGGCATGGACCGTTTTCGTGTCAATATCCATTATCAGAAAGGCAATGTGGAAGCGGCGCTGCGCCGTATTCCTCAAAGCATCCCCGGCCTGGACACTCTGGGGATCCCGCCCGTGGTCTATGATCTGATCCGCAAACCCAATGGTCTGGTACTGGTGACCGGTCCTACCGGCACGGGTAAAAGTACCACCCTGGCCGCTCTTCTGGATATCATCAATTCCGAGAGAGAGGAACTGATCATCTGCATAGAAGATCCTATAGAATTTTATCATACCAATAAGAAAAGCATCGTCAAACAGAGAGAGGTCTATTCTGATACGCATTCTTTTCCCGAAGCTCTGCGCCGGGCCCTGCGTCAGGACCCGGACGTGATCGTGGTAGGGGAAATGCGCGATCTGGATACTATCCAGACCACGCTTACTGCCGCGGAAACCGGACACCTGGTACTGGCCACTCTGCATACTCCTGATGCGCCGCAGACAGTACAGCGTATTATCGACGTATTTCCGCCGCATCAGCAGAAGCAGGTAAGAGTACAGCTTGCCGACTGTTTGCAGGGAGTAGTATCTCAGTTACTGCTGCCCCGGGCCGACGGCAGCGGTCGGATTTTGGCCACCGAAGTATTAGTGGCCACTTCCGGTATCCGCAATCTGGTCCGGGAAGGAGAGGTTGCCCAGATACCGTCACTGATCCAGATGGGGGCTCAGCACGGCATGCATACCATGGATAAATCCCTGAAGGAACTGTATAAACAGGGGATCATTTCCCGTGAAGTGGCGATCAGCAAAGTCAAGAATGTAGTGGAATTCGAGAATCTCTGACTTTCTGTGAAAGTCTGATTACAGGGATTAAATATAGATTACATGGATATTTACTTTTGACTTGTCGTCTTTAGAGAAAAGGAGAGATCAATGGGGTACAGAATAACAGTGATACCGGGAGACGGTATCGGACCGGAAATAGTCAGGGCCATGCAGCGTTGTCTGGAAGCCCTGGGCCTTGATATTACCTGGGATACTGCCCTGGCCGGAGAACCGGCCCTGAACAAACATAAATCATTGCTTCCCGAAGAGACCCTGGAGGCGATTCGGGCCAATAAGGTCGCGATCAAAGGACCGATAACCACTCCCGTGGGCAGCGGTTTCCGCTCGATCAATGTGGCTATACGTCAGGCTCTTCATCTCTATGCCTGTTTGCGGCCGGCAAAAAGCATTCCCGGTCTTAATACCCGTTATGAAAATGTCGATATTATTGTGGTCAGGGAAAATACCGAGGACCTTTACAAAGGCGTTGAGTTCGAACAGGGACATCCCGATACTCTGGCCTTGATCGAGATGATCGAAAAATACAGCGGGAATAAGATCCTCAGAGACAGCGCTATCACCATCAAACCTATATCGCTGACCGCGTCCCGTAATATTGCCCGTTTTGCCTTTGATCTGGCAGCACGCGAGAAACGCGGAAAAGTCACCTGTATCCACAAAGCCAATATCCAGAAGGCCACTGACGGCCTGTTCCTTCATACTTTTCAGGATGTGGCCAGGAACTATGGTGGTCTGGAGTCAGGCGATCTTATCGTCGATAATTTCTGTATGCAGGCAGTGAAGAATCCCGGTCTGTTCGACGTGCTGGTTTTGCCCAATCTTTATGGCGATATTATATCCGATCTCTGTGCCGGACTGGTAGGCGGACTGGGTGTCGCTCCCGGCGCCAATATCGGTGACAACGTCGCGGTTTTCGAGCCGGTGCACGGTTCGGCGCCTAAATATGCCGGAATGAACAAGGTCAACCCTACAGCGACGATCCTTTCCGGGGTGATGATGCTGCGCTACCTGGGAGAGATGGAAAAAGCTGCTGTTCTGGAAAAGGCTGTGCATGAAGTGATCAAAGAAGGGGTTTCAGTGACTTACGATCTCAAACCCGACCGTAATGATCCAACTGCAGTGGGCACTTCTCAGATGACCGACGCGATCATCGAAAAAATAAACGCGAAACGTTAGGATCAGTAGCGAGTAGAGAGACACCCCACACTTCCGTGTGGGGAATAAAGGATACTGCGCAGGGAAGTGCGCAGAGGGGAAAAAGAATGGTGAAAAAGATATCAGTGATCGGCGCCGGGGCAGTGGGCAGTCATGTGGCCTATCAGGCTCTGGCTCATTTCAACCTGGAACAACTGGTGCTTGTGGATATCGCCGGTGATCTGGCCCGGGGAATCGCTTTTGATCTGGAAGATACCCGTTCTTTTCTGGGGTTTTCCACTAAGGTCAGCGGTACGCAAAATCTGCAAAAAATAAAGAATTCCGATATAGTGGTCATAACTGCCGGATTGCCCCGTAAAGAAGGCATGACCCGTTATGATCTGGCCAGGACCAATGCCGGGATAGCATCCGAACTCAGCGCCTGGATCAGAAAGTATGCTCCGGCAGCTATCGTCATAGTGATCACCAACCCCCTGGATTTTATTACTTACGTAGTGAGAAAAAAGACCGCTTTCCCCCGGGAAAGGGTTATCGGCATGGGCTCTTCACTTGATGCGGCCCGTTTCGATAATCAGATCTTCAATGTGACCCGGGTTAATCCTTCGGCTATAAATTCCATGGTCATGGGCCTGCACAGTAAGGATATGGTCCCTCTTGCCGCTCACAGCGGAGTGGGACCTGTCTCTTTGAAAAAGCTGCTGCCGGAAGAGAAAGTAAAAGAGGTTAAAGACCGGGTGAAGATGCGGGGCAAGGAGATAGTGGGGTATTTGAAAAAGGGAAGCGCTTTTTTCGCTCCGGCCCTTTCCTGCTGGCGCATCCTTGATGCGATAATTCATGACAGACACGATCTCATCTGCGCGTCGGTTCTGCTCAAAGGCGAATACGGGGTGAAAGATATCTGTGCCGGCGTACCCTGTCTGATCGGACGGCAGGGGATCGTCGAGGTTATCGAGGTGCCCTTGTCGCCGGCGGAAAAGAAAGAGTTTTTGAAAGCCAGGAATTTTTTCAAAGAATGTATGACCTCGCTATAATCGGTGCCGGTGCGGCCGGGATCGAAGCCGCAAAACAGGCTCGGGCCCGAAAACTTAAAACGATCCTGATCGAAAGGGGGAAACCTTCTTTCGGCGGGGTATGCCTTAACCAAGGGTGCATTCCCACCAAATTCTATCTGGAAAGAAGCCAGGCGGCGCTTTCTCCGATTTCCGAACTGAAAAAAGCAAAAGACGATCTGGTAACCGGGTTCAAAAAGGCGGTACTGTCTTATCTGAAACAAGCGGGTCTGGATATAGTCTGGGGACAGGCCGAATTCAGCGGCCCCCGTTCCCTTGTCGTCGATTCAAAAAAGATCGAGGCAACCAATATCCTTATAGCTACAGGTTCGCTGCCTGTGGCTCCCTGTCTTCCGGACAGGAAAAAGATATTTTTTGCCGAAGAAATATTTTCCCTGCCGGATATCCCTCAGCGGGTGGGTATCGTCGGGGGCGGGGCCATCGGTATGGAGATAGCCTGCCTTTTAAAGCGATTGGGCCGTGCAGTAACGGTGATGGAAAAAGAAGATCGTATCCTTTCCGGATTCGACCAGCGGCTCGTGCAGCGGCTGCGCCAACTTCTGGAAAAAGACGGTATCCGGATAAAAACATCGGCCTGTTTCTCGCCGGGAGAGACGGACGACTATGACATAGTTCTTTTGGCTGCCGGCAGAAAATCGGTGGTAAAGGACCTTAAACTTTCCGCAGCCGGTATAACTCCCGATGCCGCCGGCCGGATAAAAGTGGACAGGTTGATGCGCAGCGAGGTTCCCCATATATTTGCCTGCGGCGATGTCGCATCCGAAAAGATGTATGCTTATCTTGCCGAATATCAGGCCCGCTGCTGCGTGAATACTATTGCCGGCCGGGAATCAGCCTGCGAGTATCGCGGTATCCCGGAATGCGTCTATACCCTGCCGCAGTTGGCCAGAGTGGGGCTGGATGAATCTCAGGCCGCTCAGCAGGGGATAAAAGTCACGGTAAAGCAATCATCCTTTGCCCGGTTCTCTTCGGCCCATGTTTATGGCGATGTTCAGGGGTTTGTCAAAGTCCTTATCGACGAGAAAGGGGCACTGCGGGGGGCGACAATCCTTTCCCGCCGGGCCGCTGAGTTAATAAGCCTTTTTTCCCTGGCCATACGGCAGAATATCTCTTCTGCCGATCTGCAGGAGGCGGTTTTTCTTCATCCTTCGCTTTCGGAAATAATGCCTTCTTTTTTAAGAAGTTAATCACAAAAACATCGAAAATATGCTATAATAAATTTTGCAACAAGGGAGGACAAAATGGTAAAAGTTCTTGCTGTCGACGATGAAGTAGAGGTCGTTGCTTTTTTAAAGAATTTTCTCAGGCGCAAAGGCGCGGAAGTGTTTACGGCAACCAATGCCCGTCAGGCCCTGGAGATGTTCGGAAAAGAACGTCCGCATCTTGTGCTTCTCGATGTGCGAATGCCCGGTGAGGACGGATTTTTTGTCCTGGAAAAGATCCGTGAAAACGACAGTGACGCCAAGGTGATAATGATCACTGCCCGGGAAGATAAGCCGGCGATCATGCGGGCCAAGAAACTGGGAGCTGATGATTATCTAGTCAAACCGATCGAACTGGAAATGCTGGATTCGATTATCAGTCAGTATCTGCAGCCCGGCCAGTAATCCCTTAACCAGATGAAAATATCATACCGTAAAGAGCTGGAAAAAGCGGCCCATCGGATGATTCTTATCCATCGTACCGATACCCTGATAAAACTTATTATCCGCACTGTCATCAGAAATCTCAAGGTTTCCCATGTCGGTATTTTTCTTTATGACCGTGAACGTAAGTCGTACGTGCTTACTGTTTCACGGGGCGAGGCCGGCCTGAAGATCCCTACCGGTCTGGTCAAACTCACCGATTCTTCGCCGCTGGTAAGGTATTTCACTACCCAGGCCCGCCGTTTATGGAAAGATAATTTTCTTATTGCCGAACGGATACAGAAAATATTGCGTACCAAAAAAATACAGGGCGATGCCGAACTTAAGACATTTCTGGAAAGCCTGCTTTATCAGTTGATCATGTATAAGGCCAGGGTGGCCCTGCCGATTTTTTTCCGCGATGAACTCCTGGGAATGGTATTTCTGGGCAAAAAGATAAAAGGCGGTTCTTTAGGTGCCGAAGAACTGGCTTTTCTTTCCATCCTTTCTTCTGATGTGGCCATGGCTATCCGTAATGCCTCATTGTTCGAAGACCTGCGTGTACAACTGGAACGCAATCAGGAGCTGTTTCTTCAGACTATTACGGCCCTGGCCCAGGCGATCGAAGCCAAGGATACTTATACCATGGGGCATACCCAGCGTGTTTCCGAATATTCGCTGCGGATCGCCGAACAGTTGCGCAAAATGAGGAAGGTGACCAACTGGGAATTGTTCGTGAAAAATCTTAAGATCGCGGCATTGCTTCATGATATCGGTAAGATCGGTGTGCCGGAAGCCGTACTCAATAAAAAGAGCCCCCTTAATGACCGGGATTATGAGCTGATAAAAAAACACCCGATTATCGGCGAAGATATCCTCGCGCCGATCAAAGAATTAAAAGAAGTGATCAAGGCAGTCCGCTGTCATCATGAACGGCCTGACGGAACAGGATATCCGGAAGGACTTAAAGGCAGACAGATACCGCTTATTGCCTCGGTAATCGCCGTGGCTGACGCTTTTGACGCCATGACCAGCGACCGTTCCTACCGCAAAGCATTTCCGGTTCAAAAAGCAGTACAGATAATCAAATCGAACAGCGGCAGACAGTTTGACGCGACAGTGGTAAAAGGATTCCTCACACTCTGCAAAGCCGGCTTGATCTTGAAAGACGTATGAGCAGGGTCCTTATCCTTCATATTTCTCAATTCGGCGGCCACAAAAAGGCCAGTGAAAATATTGCCGAGGCCCTGCGCTACCGCGCTGCCGATATAAAAGTGCGTGAGGTCAACGGGTTCGGTTATATCACCCCCCGCACCGAAAAAGTAGTAAATTTCTTTTATACCCAGACAATCAAGCATTTCCCCGCTCTCTGGGGATCATTATACGACCGCAAAGGCGTTGTCAGAGGTCTTAATCCGCTGCACCGTTTTGCCAACCGGGTCGGCATGTTCAGGATATCCCGTCTGCTTTTCGAATATAAACCGGAGGTGATCGTTGCCACTCAGGCATTTCCCTGCGGTATTATCGCCGATTTTAAAAAGTATCATAACGTGACCATCCCTTTGATCGCCGTGGTCACTGATTATTACCCGCATCGCTTCTGGATACATCCCGCAGTCGATATTTATATCGTCGCCTGTGAAGAAGCCCGCAGCAAGCTGATAAAGGAAGGGGTACCGGAAGAAAAGATCAAAGTCCTGGGTATTCCCATATCGGTTAAATTCCTTACTGCTCACAGCCGGGAAATTATCGCTGCCGAGCTTGCTTTCCGCAGCGATATACCCACGGTCCTGCTTATGGGCGGAGGATTGGGTATCGGACCGATAGAGGAAATAGCCAGGGTCCTGGACAGGCTGGACGGTTTTTTTCAGGTCATTGTGGTCTGCGGCAGAAATACGGCACTGCGCAAATGGCTGGAAAAAGAACAGGATTCTTTCCGGAAAAAGTTTTTTATCTTCGGCTATATAGATTTTGTCAATAAACTTATGGATTTTGCCGACATTATCGTGACCAAAAGCGGCGGGCTGACAGTGTCCGAAGCTCTGGCCAAGGGCATGGCCACAATAGTGGTCAACCCTATTCCCGGGCAGGAAGAGCTCAATGCCTCGTATCTGGAAAAAAAGAAAGCCGTGGTCAGGGCCCGTCAGACAGGTGATGTCGCCCGATGCCTGGACGAACTCCTTCTCTACCGGAAAGAACTTGTTTGCCAGAAAGAAAATGCCACCCGTCAGGCGATAGTTGATTCTTCTTTACGTATTGCCAATGTAGTGCTAAAGTTTTTACAGTAAAATGTATTATCTTTTCCTGTTTGCAAGATGGCTGGCCGAAAGTTTCTCACGGACCTTTTGTTACCGGGTTGCTGATTTTTTTTCCTGGATAAAAACCACCTTTGCCCGGAAAGATGTGAATATCGTCGCTGCCAATCTAATGCCGCTCATCAACGACAGGGAAAAGTCGAAACAGACGGCCTGCCGGGTGATCCATAATTTTGCCTATTATCTGGTCGATTTCTGCGGTTTCAGCGGGATCGATAAATCTTTTATCGACCGCTATGTCACTGCCACCGGTCTGAATCATCTGGACGATCTACTGGCCAGGAAGGAAAAGATAATCATGCTCTCGGCGCACCTGGGCAACTATGAGCTGGGAGCAGTGGTCTTAAGCGTGCTGGGATATGATGTCTGTGCCCTGGCTTTGCCGCACAGGGACCGCAGACTTAACGATTTCTTTAATCATCAGCGCAATATCTGCGGCGTGGAAGTCGCCCAGACCGGGGCCGGATTGAAAAATTGTCTGCGGGCCCTGAAGGACGGCAAACTGACGGCTTTTGTCGGTGACCGTGATTTTTTCGGCCGGGGCCGGAAAGTCAATATGTTGGGCAGGACCTGTGTAATGCCCAGGGGGCCGGCTGCTATCGCCTCGCGGACCGGCGCCTGGATCGTTCCCGTGTTTATGGTGCGCGAGGACAGGATGTTCTACAGACTGATCATCGGTGAACCTGCTTCACCTTTCCAGGAGGGAAAAAAGAAAAGTGAAAATCAGCTTTTAAAAGAATGCGCGGAGATCCTGGGCCAGGCGATTTCCCGTTATCCTGAACAGTGGTATCTATTCGAAAAATACTGGATCGATTGATCATGAACGTATGCGTACTTATACCTGCGTATAATGAAGAAAAAACCCTGGGAGAACTTTTATGCAAACTCAGCGATAAAGGATTGTCGGCGGTAGTGGTAGATGACGGGTCTACCGATGCCACGGCCCGTATTGCCAGGGACAGCCATGCCGTGCTGCTTCGCAACGAGAAGAACTGCGGCAAAGGCCTTTCCGTAAAACGGGGGATTGATTATTTACTCGGCCGGGAAGATTGTTTTTTTATCCTGATCATGGACGGCGACCTGCAGCATGCGCCTTCCGACATCGACCTTTTTCTGGATGCTGCCGGGCGGGGAGAGGCCTGTGTAGTGGGCAACCGCATGAAGTATCCTTCCGGCATGCCGTTTCTCAGGATTGTTACTAATCGGTTCATGTCCTGGCTTATTTCCCGGATCACCGGCCAGTATATTCCCGACAGTCAGTGCGGGTTCCGGCTGATAAAAAAAGATATTTTGAAAGATCTGTCCATCGAGACCGACAATTATCAGATAGAATCGGAAATCCTGATAAAGGTTGCTGAAAAAAAAATACCCATCACCTCAGTTCCGGTTGCCAGCATTTATCGCAAGGACATAAAGAGCAAGATCAATCCTATAATCGATACGCTGCGGTTCATAAAATTTATTTTATTTCTACATGATAAAAAATGATTTCGCTGTGCATCGCCGGCAGATGGTGGCGCATCAGCTCAGGGGCCGGGGTATAACCGACCGGTCGGTGCTCGAGGCTTTCAGCGGAATACCCCGCGAAAAGTTTGTCCTGCCTCAGGATCAGAGCCGGGCCTATGACGATTGCCCTTTGCCCATTGGCTGGGGACAGACCATCTCCCAGCCGTACATAGTGGCCTTGATGCTGGAAGTCCTGGAAATAAAGCCGGGGGATAAAGTCCTGGAAGTGGGCGCCGGCAGCGGTTATCAGACCGCTTTGCTGGCTTTTATGCAGGCCTCGCTATTCAGTGTCGAGCTTGTTTCCGGTCTTGTTTCCCGGGCCCGGGAGGTTTTAGACGAATTGCGGCTTAAAGCGTCGCTCATTCAGGGCGACGGCAGCCAGGGCTGGGAAGAAAAAGCTCCTTTTGATAAGATAATTGTCAGTGCTGCGGCGCCTGAAGTTCCGGCACCTTTGAAAAAGCAGTTAGGCTGTCCGGGCCGGATGATCATTCCGATAGGTGACAGGGTAGAACAGCAGCTGATCTGCCTGGACAGGATCACTGCCGATGAATACACGCAGAGCTCTCTGGGCTGGTGCGTATTCGTGCCGCTTCTCGGTAAATACGGGTTCGAAACATAGCCGCCTGTCTCGGCAAGTAAAAAGGAAAAAGGCAAAAGGAACCCCGATGCGCCTGAATAGCGGAAACAATATATACGATATTTTTCCGCAGCTTATCGGCCCCGAGGAATCTTTCAGATTCTCGGGGTTTAAGTCCCGAAAATTGTACACAATTCATCGGGAGATGAAATTCGAAGTCCTATTATTCTAATCGTTCGAATTTCAAAAGTACGGAAGGATGCGGAAATTGTAACCTGCCTCGACGGCAAGGCGGGATTTAGCATTGCAAAATAGGACGTGGGATAGGATTGCATTTTGCATTTTAAAATTTACGTTTTAAATTTTTCAATGGAATAGCGCGAAGCGCGCCCTAGACCCTAACCGCTATCCGCTAAACGCTATTTGTGACTATTGACCATTGGCTATCGACTGTTTATGATCGCAGAGCTTTATAACTGGATAAACGGACTGCCTAAAGATCTGGCAGTGTCATTGATGGGAATGCTGCCGGTATTCGAATTACGACTGGCAATACCGGTGGGCATAGTGTCATTCCATCTGCCGCCGCTCAGGACATATTTTCTGGCTTTACTGGGCAACCTGGCTCCGGTGATACCGCTGCTTCTTTTTTTCCGATATTTTTTCCACCGGCTCACCGGGATCAGATTCGTCGGGTCTTTTTTCCGCTGGTGGTTTTCGGCAGTGGAAAGACGTTCAACAGCAGTACGGACCTGGGGGTTCTGGGGCCTGGTCATGTTCGTAGCCATACCGTTGCCGGTCACTGGAGCATGGACCGGAAGCGTGGCTGCGACTCTGGTCGAACTTGATACCAAAAAAGCGTTTACGGCTATTTTCCTGGGCGTGATGATCGCCGGAGGGATAGTGACGGTGTTGAGCATGGTTATTCCGGAGATAGTGAGACAATGGTCCATTTTTATATAGGAGACGGCAAGGGGAAGACCACTGCTGCCCTGGGCCTGGCCTTGCGGGCTGCGGGATTCGGCAAAAAAGTATATGTAGCCCAGTTCTTAAAGGGCCGGAATATTCCCAGCGGTTTTATCAAAGCCCTGGCCAGTTGCCGTCTTCCCCTGAAAATCGAAAGATTTTCTCATCAGATACATCCTCTTTTTCAGCAGGGGAAACTGCCGTTTAAAAAGAAAGAAATACGCGCTTCCACTGCCGCGGCCCTGGATAAGATCGAAAAATTTCTGGAAAAAAATAGATATGAGGTGATTGTTCTCGACGAGATACTGAACAGCCTGGACCAGGGATTCTGCAGTCTGGCTCGTCTGAAAAAGCTTATTAAAAAAGCTTCCCGGACCGAAATAATAATGACCGGCAGAACTGCCCCGCCTGAGCTGTGCCATCTGGCTGATTATCTGAGCGTCATTGTCAAAGAAAAACATCCTTTTGACCGAGGCGTCCGGGCCCGGGAAGGCATCGAATACTGAGGAAGTATACTCGATGCTAAAATTCATGGGATATAGGCAATAGGCGAGAGGCGATAGGCGAGAGAAAATGCAAATTGTAAATTGCAACCTGCCTCGACGGCAAGGCGGGATTTAGCATTGCAAAATTTGACTATCGACCATAGACCATAAACCATAGATTATCGACTGTAGTCTGTGGTCGTTTAATGCGGCTTAAAAGAAAGTTGACACGTTTTACTGATGTGGTACTATATATTTTCAAGACAAAGGCGTCTTTTCACATAAGAAAGGGCGCCTTTTTTGTTTTTAGAGGCCTGTCCGGGCGGCTTTTGGCCGGATAATCAGGATAATCTGAGGAGGGTTCATGAAAATCATCGAGAAGAAAATCGTAAGCGGAGATCAGGAGCCGCGGATAACCTCTATGGTCATCGCTTCTCCGGAGGTCGCCGCTAAAGCGCAGCCCGGTCAGTTCGTGATCCTTATGGTCAGTGAGCAGGGTGAACGCATCCCTTTGACCATTGTCGATACCGATGCCCGAAAAGGGACAGTGACCATAATGTTTCAGGAAGTGGGGTATACTACAAAAAGACTGGGGACATTAGAGGTCGGACAAAGTCTTTATTCCTTTGTCGGCCCTCTGGGAAATCCCACTCCTATCGAAAATTACGGCAAGGTACTTATTGTGGGAGGCGGAGTGGGAATTGCCGAGGTCTATCCGGTAGTAAAGGCTTTGAAAAAAGCAGGCTGCTCATTGCATACCATCCTGGGAGCCCGGTCCCGCGATCTTCTGGTTTTGAAAGACGAGATAAAATCGTTTTCCGATTCGTTTTATCCGGTGACCGATGACGGAAGTTTCGGCGAAAAAGGTTTTGTTACCGGACCTCTGCAGCGGATACTGGAAAAAGACGGTGATTTTAAACTGGTCTATTGTGTCGGCCCCCTGCCGATGATGAAAGCAGTGTCGGAATTAACCCGTCCTTACGGGATAAAGACGATCGTCTGTCTCTGCACGATAATGATCGACGGTACAGGTATGTGCGGCGGATGCCGTCTCACAGAAGGCGGTAAGGTCAGATTCTGCTGTGTGGACGGTCCTGATTTTGACGGTCATCTGGTAGATTTCGAAGAACTATTGTCGCGTCAGAAACGTTTTGTCCCCCAGGAAAAACAGGCCCTGGAGAAGATCCGCCCGGATAAAAATTGCAGATGTCTTAACAAACAGGGGAATTAGGATGGAAAAAGGAAATATAACCAAGCTTGCTATCGATCAGCGGAAAACCTCATTTAAGGAAGTATCGCAGGGGTTCGATGAAGCCGAATGTCTTAAAGAAGCCCGGCGCTGTCTGCAGTGCAAGACCGCTCCCTGTATCCAGGGCTGTCCGGCCGGAATAGACGTGAAAAAATTTATTGCCCTGATACGGGAAAAGGATTATGCCGGGGCCATCCGGACGATAAAGGAAAGCAACAGTCTGCCCGGGGTATGCGGCCGGGTATGTCCGCAGGAAGAGCAGTGCCAGCTGGCTTGTGTATTGAACCGTAAAGGCGATCCGATCCAGATAGGATATCTGGAACGGTTCGTAGCCGACTGGGAATTGAAAAATGCCGCAGCCGCGGACCGATCCGCTCCGGCCGCCGATAAGACCGGAAAGATCAAAGTGGCAGTCATCGGTTCAGGGCCGGCAGGACTTACCTGTGCTGCTGATCTGGTCAAAGCCGGTTACGAAGTCCATTTGTTCGAAGCTTTGCATAAAGCAGGCGGTGTCCTGATGTATGGTATTCCCGAGTTCAGACTGCCCAAAAATATCGTGGGCCAGGAAGTGGAATATATCCGAAGTCTGGGAGTAGTGGTGCATACTGATGCGGTGATGGGCCGGACCCATACCGTTGATGAGTTGCGGGAAAAAGGATTCAAAGCTTTTTTTGTCGGGGTCGGAGCCGGTCTGCCGGTCTTTCTCGATATTCCCGGCGAAAATTTTAACGGCGTATATTCGGCCAATGAATTTCTTACCAGGGTCAATCTTATGAAGAGTTACCGTTTTCCCGAGTACGATACGCCGGTCAGCATAGGCGAAAAAGTAGCGGTCATCGGCGCCGGTAATGTGTCTTTTGACTGCGCCCGCTGCGCTTTGCGTCTGGGAGCGAAAGAGGCCGCGATAGTCTACCGCCGCAGCGAAAAAGAGATGCCGGCCCGTAACGAAGAAATAGAGAATGCCCGGGAAGAAGACATCGCTTTTCACCTTTTGACCGCACCGCTGGAAATACTTTCCGACGGCAAAGGCAATGTGGCCGGTCTGAAATGCATCAAGAACGAACTGGGCGAACCGGATGCTTCGGGAAGACGCCGGCCGGTACCGATAAAAGGTTCGGAGTTCACCATGGATGTGGATACGGTGATCGTAGCCGTAGGCACAAGAGCCAACCCTTTGCTTACTTCGACCATGAATGGCCTGGAAACAAGTTCCCGGGGATATATAAAAGTAAATGAATGTTGTCAAAGTTCGGTGGCCGATATTTTTGCCGGCGGAGATATCGTCAGCGGTTCGGCTACGGTTATCAGCGCGATATGCCAGGCACGCAAAGCTGCTCAGTGTATGGTAGATTTTCTCAACGGCGAGAAAAAATAAGGATCAGTGTCAGCTCGTATAACAGGTGCGGCAAAAGCATTATCCGGTATTATCGTAACGATGTGTGACAGGAAGTAACAGGAGGGTAGATGATGAAAAAAAAGATAGAAAATTTCATGCAGAAGGTCATTGCCGCCAATTGCGGAGAACCGGAATTCCATCAGGCAGTCCAGGAAGTCGCTGCCAGCATTATCCCTTTTATCGAGGATAATCCCCGGTACAAAAAAGCCAATATTATGGAACGGATAGTGGAACCGGAACGGGTGATCATTTTCCGCGTACCCTGGATGGACGATAAAGGCGAATATCAGGTAAACCGCGGCTATCGCATCGAGATGAATTCGGCAATCGGCCCTTACAAGGGCGGTCTGCGTTTCCATCCCAGTGTCAATCTGGGAATACTGAAGTTCCTGGCTTTTGAGCAGGTGTTCAAGAACAGTCTTACCACTCTGCCCATGGGCGGAGGAAAAGGCGGTTCCAATTTCGATCCCAAGGGAAAATCCGATAATGAAGTGATGAGGTTCTGCCAGAGTTTTATGACCGAACTGTCCCGCCATATCGGTCCGGAGACCGATGTGCCGGCCGGCGATATCGGAGTGGGCGGTCGTGAGATCGGATATCTTTTCGGACAGTATAAGCGTCTGCGCAACGAATTTACCGGGGTGTTGACCGGTAAAGGTCTTAACTGGGGCGGCAGCCTTATACGGCCGGAAGCCACTGGTTACGGCTGTGTCTATTTTGCCGAAGAGATGCTTAAGAGCAAAGGCGATTCTTTGAAAGGCAAAGTCTGCGCAGTATCCGGTTCGGGGAATGTAGCACAATATACAGTGGAAAAACTTCATCAGCTGGGAGCCAGGACCGTAAGCCTTTCCGATTCCAACGGTACGATCTATGATCCGGACGGAATCTCCGAGGAAAAACTGGCCTGGGTCATGGAATTGAAAAACGTGAAGCGCGGCCGGATACAGGAATATGCCGGGAAGTTCAACTGCAAATATCTCGAGAACAAAAAGCCCTGGGCTATCAAATGCGATTGCGCTTTTCCCAGTGCCACTCAGAACGAGCTGGACGGAAAAGATGCCGAGACTCTGATCAAGAACGGCTGCAAGCTCGTGGCTGAAGGGGCCAATATGCCTTCAACGCCGGAAGCAGCAGATCTGTTTCTCAAGGAAAAAATACTTTACGCTCCCGGCAAGGCATCGAATGCCGGTGGTGTTGCTACCAGCGGTCTGGAAATGAGCCAGAATTCCATGAAATTGGCCTGGACCAGAGAAGAAGTCGATGGCAAATTGAACCGGATCATGGTCGATATTCACAATTCCTGCGTCAAATACGGTAAAGAAAAAGGTATTGTCAACTATGTCAAAGGCGCTAATATAGCCGGATTTGTAAAGGTTGCCGATGCCATGCTTGATCAGGGATTGGTGTAAGTATAATTTAAACCTGCATCTTCAGCAAAAATGACCGTCTGCCTTTCCGGCAGACGGTTTTTTTTGTTTGGAGAGAGGCGGGGTTGATAGTATAATAAAATTCATTGAGGGGTATGGCCGCATATGATCCCCTCTGATAGTCGTGATTGTTCAATTAAAACGGAGGTATTTATATGCGTAATACAGCTTTTATTCTGGCCGCAGTGATCTTTTGTGCCGGTTGGACCTGGTTTTCGCCGCGCCAGGCGGCTATAGAGATAGGTCCGGTCAGAGTTTCGGCCGAAGAATTCGAGACAGCTCTGGCCCGGGCTCAGATTCCTCAAAACGATCCGCTTAAGAAAAAAGAATTCCTCGATGCTTTTATCGCCCGGAAATTGATGTTGCTGGAAGCGGAAAAGATGGGCCTGGACAAGGACCCGGATTTTTTAAGCTCTCTTCAGTTATTCTGGGAACAATCCCTGCTCAAACTGGTGATCGCGAAAAAAATGGACGAGATCACCGGAGGATTGAAGGTCAGCGCTAACGAGATCAGCGAATATTATGTCAAGAATAAAGCTTTCTTCAGCGAACGGTCTTTATCCGAGTCGCGCGGCGAAATAAAATTGATCCTGTTCAAGGAAAAACAGCGCCAGGCTATCGAGCAATGGAGCTCTTCATTGCGGGAAGGCGCTTCCGTCCATATCGATTTCGAACAATTGGGCCTTGATGCCCAGTAAAAGCGGAGGCAGACATGGAAAAGAAATACGCACGGAAAACTTATTTTATCGACCGCCATTTTCAGACAGGTTTTATACTTAAATTCGGCCTGCTGGTAATTGTTTCTTCTCTGTTGATAGGCGGAGGGCTGTTTTTATTTTCCCGCGGTTCCACTACCGTGGCCATAGAAAATACCCAGGTGGTGGTCAAACGTACGGCCGATTTTATCATGCCGGCAATGATCATGGTCCTGATAATCGTATCGGTCTTTTCGGCGGCGGCAGTCCTTTTTCTGACTCTTTTTTCCTCGCACAAGATTTCCGGGCCTTTGTTCCGGCTGAAAAGAGAAGTGGATAAAATGGCCCGGGGTGATCTGGCTGCCGATTTTCATATCCGCGGCGATGACCAGCTTCAGAACATCGCCCGGAGTCTGGAAGAAATGGCTTCGGCGGTCCGTAATACGCAAAGCGAGACCAAAGAAAAATGGGGCCGTCTTTATGCTTATCTGAAAGAGGATAATCTTTCCCTGCGGGAAGAACGTAAAAGCGAAGCATCGTCCCTGGCTGAACAGATAAATACTTCACTGGATTTTTTCAAGGTATGAACAGAACAGTTGTCGTTTTGTTAAGCATGATCCTGGCAGCGAATATTTTCCTGCCTCCGGCAGCAGCCGAGGGGACTTCTTTGCCCCTGGTCGTCCAGTCGAAATACTTTACTATCAATGCCCCTGCCGGAATGAATCTTGATCTTTTCCTGGAAAAACTTCATTATGAACATTTTCTGAGGCCCGACGATATTTTTCAGGCCGGCAGCCGGGACATTCATACTTTGCTGGGCAGGACTCTCGATTCTATCCTGCTCGAAGTAGCCGATCTTCTCGATATTCATGAGTACGAATATAAGGGGACGATTACCATTGTCTCCGGCCAGGAGGATATCGACGGACTCAGCCGGTCCTATTATGACCGTCCCTGCCGGGAAGCATCTCTTTATGTGGCTCAGACCAATACTATTTATCTGGCTGAAGATCAGCTGTCTCTCTGGACACTGACTGATCAGCTTTCCCAGGCCTTGATCGCCAATTATTTCACTGTGCCGCCGCCTTCCACGGTCCGGCAGGCACTTTGCGGTTATGTTCATTTTCATGTGCAGAAAGTAACCGGCCAGGCCCATCCCTGAGTATTACGCCTGCATTGTTTTTTGTGTAACATTTTGTCTTGCAGCAGGTTAGGCATATAGTTGCTAAAATATTATTTTCTGATAAAATAAATAGAGCGTTTCATTGACCGCCGTGTAACAAGGAGTTAATATGAACGGAAAAAATTATTCCAAAAAAGATATCCTGCGTCTGGTAAAGGAAAATGACGTAAAATTCATCCGCCTCTGGTTTGCCGACATCACCGGCCAGATGAAGGGGTTTACGATCACCAAAGAAGAACTGGAATCGGCCCTGGAAGAAGGAATGGGATTCGACGGTTCATCGATAAGGGGGTTTGCCCGCATCGACGAATCAGACATGATCGCCATGCCTGATCCTTCGACGTTTACCCTGCTACCTTATCGTCCCAGAGAAAAAGCCGTGGCCGGAATGCTTTGCGATATTCTTAATGTCGATCGCACCCCCTATCAGGGAGACTCGCGGTTTATTTTTAAAAAGATACTGCAGCAGGCCAAGGATAAAGGTTATGATTATTATATCGGTCCGGAATTGGAATTTTTTATTTTCAAAGACGAAAAATCGACCCAGATGCTGGATGAGGGAGGATATTTCGATATTACGACCCTTGATGCCGGGAACGAAGTGCGCCGGGAGATAATCCTTACTCTGGAACAGATGGGTATTCATGTGGAATATTCGCATCACGAGGTCGCGCCTTCTCAGCATGAGATAGATCTGCGCTATACAGAAGCTTTGAACATGGCCGATATAGTCATGGTCTACCGGATGGTGGTAAAAGAGATAGCCCAGAAGCACGGGTTTTATGCCACTTTCATGCCCAAACCGGTATATGGAGTGTGCGGCAGCGGTATGCATGTTCATCAGTCTTTGTTCCGGGGCAACAGCAATGCCTTTTTCGATCCCGAGGATCAGGCCTTCCTTTCTCCGGAAGCAAAAGCTTATGTCGCCGGTCTGCTTAAATATTCCCGGGAAATAACTCTGGTCTGCAACCAGTGGGTTAATTCCTATAAGCGTCTGGTTCCCGGTTACGAAGCGCCGGTATATGTCTGCTGGGGCCGGCGTAACCGCAGCACTCTGGTCAGGGTACCGATTTATAAACCGGGAAAAGAAAATGCTACCCGTATCGAATTCCGTTCGCCTGATCCGGCCTGCAACCCTTATCTGGCTTTTGCCAGTATGCTTGCCGCCGGCCTGAAAGGCATTGACGATAAAGAAATGCTTCCCGAAGCCACTGAACGGGACGTTTATCACCTCAGCTATCAGGAAATGATCGATATGGGGATAGATCTGCTTCCCGGCAGTTTGATCGAGTCGATCGAGATAGCCGAGAAAAGCGATCTGCTGAAAACGACCCTGGGGGAACATACCTTTTCCAATCTTATCGCCAGCAAAAAAATAGAATGGGACGAATACCGTAAACGGGTACATGAATACGAGATCAGTACCTATTTACCGATACTTTAAGCAAACGTTTCACTTTTCGACACGATGAGGATCTCTTCTTACAAGGCTTATATCGATACCCTGGGCAAGATCAGTAAAGCGATCACCAGCGACCTTTATCTGGAAGATGTGCTGAAACTGGTCGTCACGCTTACTGCCAATGTGATGAAGGCCGAGATATGTTCTCTCTGGCTGGTGGATGAGCAGACTCAAAGCCTGCGCATCCGTGCCACTCAGGCCATGGACAAAGAATATCTGAAAGAGCGGATATTGAAAGTGGGAGAAGGGGTCGTCGGCAAGGTTGCCAAAAAAAAGAAGGTAATGGCCATTCAGGACGTTCTGGCCGAAGACGATTACAAGGAAAAAGAACTGGCTAAAAAATTAGGTCTGGCTTCGATGCTCAGTGTTCCGATGATGGTGAAAAAAAAGGTAGTGGGAGTGATCAACTGCTATACTACCGAGCCGTATAAATTCACCAGGAACGACAAAGATCTGCTCAGTATGGTTGCCAATCAGGCTGCCGTGGCCATAGAGAATACCGAGCTGATGGTCCAGTCGCAGATCGTCCAGGAAGAGCTGGAGGCCCGCAAAAAAACAGAAAAGGCCAAAGGTATTCTGATGAAACAGCGGGGTCTTTCCGAAGACGAAGCCTATACCCTTATCCGTAAGACCAGTATGAACAAGCGCCTGCCCATGAAAGAAGTCGCTGAAGCGATAATCCTTTCCTCGGATATCAGATAATTTCTTTATTTTTCCCGTTTCTTTTTATCAAATGAAGCCTGTCAGATAAGACCGGCTTTTTCTTTGTCCGGAAAAACTGTCTGCCGCAGGATATTTTTGTTGGGTGTTTTGAGCCGAAACGGTATAATAATAAAAATAATATTTGAACGGTCGTAGTCGAGAGAGGCAGGATTTCGATGGGCAGACAGATAAATGTAATGGAGCTGGTTCTGGCTGATTTTCTGGAAAGAAGTCTGGCTTTGAAGTTCGATATCTGTACCTGCCAGCAGTGCCGTCAGACTATGCTGGTGCGACTGGTGACGGCTTTCCCGCCCTGTTATGCCGACAGCGATTCTCCTCGGTTGCTGTCGATCCAGTCCTGTCTGGTCAAAGAGCATTCCGGGGCTATATACGCGGCGATCAAAAAAACGATCGAATATGTAAGTACCAATCCTCCCCATCCTCTGGAAGAAGATCAGGAAAATGCCTTCGACCATCTGCTCGAGCAGATACGCAGGGACAGAGGCGTGGATTTCAGCCAGTATTTCAGGAATATCCTTAAACGCCGTTTCGCTTTGCGCCTGGTAGCCAGCGGCGCGCGATCCTATGTCGATTATCTGCGGATACTTCATGCCGATCCGGGCGAGTATGAAAAATTGTTCAATGTGCTGACCATAAATGTCTCTGATTTTTTCCGGGATCCCGAAGTCTGGAAAGTGATTGAAAAGATCATTAAAGAACTTGTTTCTCTTTCCAACCGGGTTTCCCGGCCGCTGACCATCTGGAGCGCAGGCTGCGCCCGGGGGCAGGAACCTTATTCTCTGGCCATGCTGGTCAGAGGTTGTCCGGAATTGACCCAGCCCTGTACTATCCATGCCACTGACGTGGACCGGGGATGCCTGGAGATAGCCCGGAAAGGAGAGTACAACGGGACGATCATCGACAAAGCAATCGAACATGCCGAAGGCAGTAATAGTCTGACCAGTGTTCTTGACTGGTTTTCCCTGAAAGGCGATTGTTACTGCGTCAGTGACCGCTTAAAGTCCATGGTAAAATTCCAGTATCTGGACCTGACCTCCTCTCCTTATATCAGTAATGCGGATCTGATCCTTTGCCGCAATGTATTTATCTATTTCACCAAACCTCTTCAGGAACAGATCCTGGATAAATTTTATAATGCTTTGAACCAGGACGGATATCTGATCATCGGTAAATCAGAGACGATGCCGCCGGAAGCCAAGAGCGTGTTCACTGCCGTGGATCCCCTGAGCAGGATCTTTAGAAAGAAGGATGTTCGCTGAGTGACCGGTTATCGGAAAACGGCATAATGAAGTTCAAAGAAAAAATATTTTATTCCCGCATGGAATATTCGATCCCTTTGCTGCAGGGTCGTTCTCTGCCCGGCCATTGCTATTGTCTTCTGCTCGCTTATGCGAAAAAAATACTTGTAAATACCGGTGTGGCTCCGGCCGGGAAAGATCTGAATGCTCTTTTGTCGGAAGCCGGGATCATCTGTTCGACACTTGATTGCGTACTCAACACCGACAGTCATCCCTGCCATATCGGCAATAATTTCAGCCTTCAGGAAAAGAACCGCAACCTCACTTTTTACGCTCATCCCGAAGCGATCCCGGCTATCGAAGATATCGCTGTTCAGACCAGGCATAATTATCGTATCGGACATCTGAAACTGGTTTCCGGAGATATCCGCGGAGCCCTGGGACTCCAGGACAGACAGAAATTGCTTCTGGGAGGAGAGACGGCGATGGTATTGTATACTCCGGGAAGATCGGCTGATGCGATTTCCCTTTTTCTGGAGAAGAATAAAATGCTGGTTACCGGCGGGGCCCTTATCGAAAAGGGACAAAAACCCGATTATACTGATCTGGCCGGTCTGAAACATACACTTAGACAGTTGACTGAATTTCAATGCGATTATTATTTTTCTTCCTATTCGGGCCTGATCAAAAAGACTGATCGTGATTTGGTCAAAGAAGCCCTGTCTGTCCTGGATAAGATCGATAAAGCAGTAAAGGAAAAATACCGGCAGACCAGGGATGTCGATGCCATCGCAGGTCATGTCCTCTCCCGCTGCAGAATAGCCGGTTCGGTCGATCACGGCCTTCGCCAGGCAGTCAGCCAGCATATTGCGGCCATGGAGGGGTGAAGAAAAAAGATGCGGGACCGCCTGTCCTGCAAACAGTCAAAAAGGAGTAAGTATGAACGAACAGTCACAGGAATTTTTAAAAAAACTCATTGAAACTCCCAGCCCTTCCGGATTCGAAACCGAGGCCGCCGCTCTCTGGAAAGAAAAAAACCGTACTTTCTGCGACGAGGTCTATGCCGACACGCACGGCAACAGTATAGCCGTTCTCAATAAAAAAGGGCAGCGCCGGATAATGCTGGCCGGCCATATCGACGAGGTCGGCTATATGGTCAAGTATATCGATAAAAAAGGTTATCTTTTTGTCTCGACCATCGGCTGTATCGATCTTCATCTGGTGCCCGGTCAGAGAGTCTGGGTATACGGCCGAAAAGGAAAAGTTCTTGGTGTAGTGGGTAAAAAGCCCGTCCATCTCATGGAAAGTGAAGAGAGGAAGAAAGTAGTGGATATTGATCACCTCTGGATCGATATCGGGGCCAGAGACGAGGAGCAGGCCAGGACCCTGGTCAGTGTGGGCGATTGCGCGGTACCGGCAGTGGGTTTTCAGAGTCTTGAGGACGGCAAAGCAGTGGGGCGGGGATTTGATGATAAAGCCGGAGCTTTTGTGGTCAGCGAGACTTTGCGTCTGCTTTCCGGTCAAAATCCGGTGTTTTCCCTGTTCGGAGTCGCCACTGTTCAGGAAGAGATCGGTCTGCGCGGCGCTAAGACCAGCGCTTATGGCCTGGCGCCGGAAGTAGGTATAGCCGTGGACGTCACTTTTGCCACTGATTTTCCCGGCATGAACAAACGTAAGTTCGGTGATATCAGCCTGGGTAAAGGACCGGTAATTGCCCGCGGCCCCAACATCAATCCCAGGGTATTCGAACTTCTGATAAAGGCTGCCGAAGAGAACAAGATTTCTTATCAGGTCGAAGCTATTTCCCGGGCGACCGGTACTGACGCCAATGTGATGCAGCTTACCCGTTCCGGAGTGGCTACCGGTCTGGTAAGCATACCCAACCGCTATATGCACACACCGGTGGAAGTGGTCAGTTTCCAGGATCTGGAAGACGCTTCCCGGCTTCTGGCGGCATTTGTACTTCTCCTTGACGAAAAGACCGCGTTTATTCCGGAATAAGGGGAAAAGTTTCTGTTGACAGTGTTTTTTCTTTTTGATAATGTAGCTGGTCTGCCTTGAGTTGCCGACCGGAAAGAGCAGCGATACCATGCAGCTTATATTTTTTCTTATCGGAGGATTAGGCCTTTTCTTTTACGGTATGCAGACAATGTCCGACGGTCTTAAAAAGATCGCCGGCACCCGCCTGAAGAATATCCTGCATATGATGACCAGAGTCCCGCTGATAGCCGTACTGGTCGGCGCGGCAGTCACCTGTTTTATCCAGTCTTCCAGCGCTACCAGCATCATGGTCATCGGTTTTGTCAATGCCGGCCTTGTTTCTCTGCGCCAGGCTATCAGCGTGATCATGGGCGCCAATATCGGTACCACCTTTACGGCCTGGCTTGTCTCCTCGATGTCGGTGTTCAAGATTACGCATTATGCTTTGCCGGCTATCGGTATCGGGTTTTTTACTTTGACCTTCGCCAGGAGGAAGAGCGTACGTTTCTGGGGCCAGGTGCTGATGGGCTTCGGAATGCTGTTTCTGGGCCTGAGCATGATGAAAGACGCTTTTGAACCGCTGCGTGACAGCCCCCATCTCCAGGAGCTTTTTGTCAGTTTTGCCCGCAATCCGCTTCTGGGAGTGCTGGTGGGAACCGTCGCCACCATGCTTCTGCAGAGTTCCAGCGCTACCATTGCTATTGTCCAGGTACTGGCTTTTAACGGATTGATCTCTTTCCCGGCAGCCATCCCGCTGATACTGGGAGATAATATCGGTACCACTATAACTGCCCAGATCGCCGCAGCCGGTGCCAATACCAATGCCCGGCGGGTGGCCATGTCCCATACTCTGTTCAATGTGATCGGTACTGCGTATATGCTGGGTTTTGTTTATAGCGGCTGGTTTGTCAAGGCAGTGGATATGCTTATTCCCGGCAGTATCACACTGAAAAATGTTATGTTTTATATTGCCGTGGCCCATAGCGTTTTTAATGTGACCAACACGCTGGTGTTTCTGCCTTTTCTTGGATTTATCGAAAAAGCGACTGTTATTCTGGTCCCGAAAAAGAAAGGGGCAGTGGAACTTAAACCTCAGTTCCTGGAACGCCATCTTTTGAATACGCCGGCGATAGCTCTGGAACAGGCAGTTAAAGAAATGGTGAGGATGCTCGGTTTAGCCACTACCTCGGTGTCCACTGCGGTAAAAAGTTTTCTGGAAAGGCAGTCGGGATTGTTCAAGCAGATCCCGGAACTGGAGGAAGCAGTGGACAGCCTTCAGTCTGAGATCACCTGTTATCTGGTCGAACTGTCTCAGAATAATCTTTCTCCGGAATATTCCGAATCATTACCGGTACTTTTGCACAGCGTAAACGATATCGAGCGGATCGGCGATCATTCGGAAAATATAGTCGAACTTGCCGAGCGGGCCATCGATGAGAAGCTTCAGTTCAGCGATGAAGCGCTTCAGGAAGCGACTTTGATGTGGAACGAACTGCACAGCATGTGTATCGAGACCCGGATCGCCTTGAAAAAGAACGATATCCGGGCAGCTCAGAGCGTTTTGTCCCGGGAAAAGAAGATCAACCTGCTTCAGAAAGAACTGAAAAAAGCCCATGTCGATCGCCTGGGCAAAGCGTGCTGCGATCTCAGGGCCGGAGTGGTATTCATAGATTTTATCGATAATCTCGAGAAGATCGGCGATCATCTTACCAATATTGCCGAAGGCGTGATCGGCAAAATGCGCTGGAAACTTCATAAACATGATCTGAGCTGATTACCTTTGCCCGGGCGCCCGGTTCCGGCTATTTATATCTTGACATCATTTTTGCTCCGTGGTAAGGTATCCCGAATGAATTGCGGATATTCAAATATTTTTCCAATATGGTTAATTCCTGCCTTCTTTTCCCCGGTAATGTTTGAACACAGGTGTCTTCCATGCAATTGATTTTTTATCTGATCGGCGGTCTGGGATTTTTTTTCTTCGGCATGCAGGTAATGTCCGACGGTCTTAAAAAAATCGCCGGCACCCGTCTCAAGAACATCCTGCATATGATGACCCGTATACCGCTCATGGGCATTATGGTCGGCGCGGCAGTCACCTGTTTTATCCAGTCTTCCAGCGCTACCAGCGTAATGGTCATCGGTTTTGTCAATGCCGGACTTCTGGCCCTGCGCCAGGCTATCAGCGTCATTATCGGTGCCAACATCGGTACCACCTTTACGGCCTGGCTTGTTTCTTCGATGTCGGTATTCAATATTACTCAGTACGCCCTTCCGGCAGTGGGTATCGGGGTCATTGTCAATGCTCTGGGCAAGACCCGTAATTCCAAATCATTGGGCCAGATAATTATGGGTTTCGGCATGTTGTTCATAGGCCTGGGGTTTATGAAGGACGCTTTTGCCCCCCTGCAGCAGAGCCAGCATATAAAACAGCTTTTTCTTTCTTTCGGCAGCGATCCGCTTCTGGGGGTGGTGGTGGGCATGGCCTTTACCATGCTTTTACAGAGCTCCAGCGCGACTATCGCCGTTATCCAGGTTATGGCCTTTAACGGACTGATATCTTTTCCGGCGGCCATACCATTGATACTGGGAGGCGATATCGGTACCACGATCACTGCCCAGCTGGCAGCCATCGGCACCAACCGCAATGCCCGGCGGGCCGCGATGTCCCATACCCTGTTCAATGTAGTCGGCGTTGCCTATATGCTTATTTTTGTTTATACCGGATGGTTTGTCCGGTTCATCGATTTTATTATTCCCGGTTCGGTCACTCTGAAGAACATCATGTTCTATATTGCCGTGGCTAACAGCGTATTTAAAGTAGCCAATGCGGTTATTTTTCTTCCTTTTTTGTCTTTTCTGGAAAAGATGTCGGTGATGCTGGTGCCGACCCGCAAAGGAGCGATCGAGCCCGGCGCTCAGTATCTGGAAAGACATCTTCTCGATACTCCGCCTATCGCTCTGGAACAGGCCCGCCGTGAGTCGGTCCGCATGCTGGAGCTGGCCTCGCGTTCCGTATCCCTGGCCGTAAAAGCTTTTCTGGAAAAAAATATAAAAGTGATCCGGCGGGTCAATGAGATCGAAGATGCCGTGGACAATCTTCAGTCGGAAATAACCCATTATCTGATCGAACTGTCCCAGCGCAACCTTTCCGAAGAACAGTCTGAGTCATTGCCGGTATTATTGCACAGCGTAAACGATATCGAGCGGATCGGCGATCACGCCGAAAATATCGTCGAATCCCTGGAACGCCGGGTCGATGAGAACCTCCCTTTTACTGACGAGGCCTGCGGTGAGCTGAGCGGGATGTGGGACGAATTGCACCGGATGATGATTGAAACCAGGCAGTCGTTCCAGCAGAACGATCTTGACCTGGCCCAGAGCGTCCTGCAGCGCGAAGAACGCATCAACCGTCTTCAGACCGACCTGAAAAAAGCTCATGTCAACCGTTTGAATAACGGACAGTGCAACCTGAAGTCAGGGATCGTCTTTCTTGATCTGGTCGATAATTTCGAGAAGATCGGCGATCATCTTACCAATATTGCCCAGGGCGTGCTCAGCGAAATGCGCTGGACGACGCATAAAAAAGAGAAAGACCGCCGGGAAGAGGTCTTTTCCTGATATTCTTTGCCCACCCTTTGCTTTTTTCCCTGATGAACCTTTTTTTTAAATCCCGACAGCACATATACTTGACCTTGGTCTTTAAAACAGTTACAATAACACTATCTTTAATTTAAGGTGCTCCGGCGGGGGGTAATATTGTCGATAAAGAGAGGAAATGTTGCGAATGGCCACGTTATTGTGCTATTATTCCCGTGACCAGCGTTCTGTTTCTGCTGCGGCAAAGCTTGCCGCAGAGATAAAAGACGTCCGGGCGGTTTCCATCCAGATAGCCATCGAAGCTTTTCCTGAATATGAGGTCGAACAGGTCGGTATTATATCGCCGGCTTATTACTGGGGGCTTCCTTCGATTGTGTCCCGTTTTCTGGACAGAATCCCTTCCCGCTGCCTGTCTGAGGCTTTTGCCGTGATCATCTGCGACTACAACAAAAGCAATGTGCTGCAAGAGATCGCCGGCCGGCTCAGCGCTAAAAAGATACGGTTAAGATCCGGTTTTCTGGTTCGTGAATATGACCTTCAGCCGGCCTGAACCGGGACTGGCTATAGTCTGCGTTTTTTCAGAAAAGGAATTTTAGATGCGGATAACCCCGAAGATATTGATGGTCAGTACTGCTGCGGCGCTTTTGCCTCTGGCCACCTTTTTTATTATCGTCGCCGTTCATATCCAGATGGCCGGCACTGCGCAGCATCAGGAAGCGATTTCTTCTTCCAGTTATTTCAGCAAAACGGTTTCTCCTGGCGAAGACAAATCCGATGAGCAAATATACGGGGCCAAAAAGGTTTTTTCCAGATTACAGAGGGATTTAGCCGTTGCCGGAATTATCATAATCCCGGCGGTAGTCCTGACAGCCCTTACTGTGGGACGAAGTTTGAGCCGGGCTGTGCTAAGGGTAAGCCGCAGTATGGAAAAAGTAGCTCAGGGAGATATCGAACACAGTATCGACGAGTTCAGCAGCGATGAAATAGGCGAGCTGGGCCGGGCCTTCAACCGTATGACCCGCAGTCTGCGCGATATGATACTGCAGGTCCGGCTTACTTCTGATCAGGTAGTGCGTCAGGTTCAGGGCTTGTTTTCCAATACCCAGGAGTTGAGCTCTTCTACCCAGGAAATTTCCCGGGCTCTGGTAAAGGTCAGCCAGGGGGCTGTGATCCAGGCCGAAAAGATCAACGATACCTTCTCAGTCATGGAAAAGACCGCCGAAAGTTTTAAGCAGGTGGTCAAAGACGCACAATCGACGAGCGAGGCAGTCGGTCTTACCAGTAAAAATGCCTATTCGGGCAAAAACACCGCAGCTCAGGCCGTGGATAAAATAGCCAAACTTACTCATACTGTTGCCGAAACCAGTTCGGTCATCCAGGAACTGGGCCAGTTTTCTCTTCAGATCGGCGAGATCATCGAGACCATAAATATAATTGCCGAACAGACCAATCTCCTGGCCCTTAACGCGGCTATCGAAGCAGCCCGGGCCGGAGAGGCCGGGCGGGGCTTTTCAGTAGTGGCCGAAGAAGTGCGTAAATTATCCGAGAGCTCGGCTGACTCAGTGCGCAAAGTAGCCGGATTGATAAAATCCATCCAGAACGAAAGTCACCGGGCAGTAAATGCGATCGAGGAAAGTTCCCGGGAAGTCGAAGAAGGTAAATCATCGGTTTTGCGTATTGCCCAGGCTTTGAACGATATCAATTCCAATGTCGCCGCAGTATCCACTTTTTCGGCTAATATTTCGCAGACCGGCAATGCCCGGATCAGCGAGGTGGAAAGGGTGGTTCAGTCTATTGATGAGATCACCAAAACAGCGCATAGCTCAGCGGCCGAGGCTCAGCAGGTTTCCTCTACTACCCAGGAGCAGATGGCTTCGATGCAGGAGATGGCTGCTTCAGCACAGGAACTTACCAACCTTGCCCTGGAATTAGAGGCAATGGTCAGCAAATTCAAGATAAAAACCGATTCGGCGGGCCGCTGAAAAAACGGCCGGCGCAGGTTATTTCCGCTTATCAACCATGCTTTACCGCTTTTTCTCCTGGAATGTGAACGGTATCCGGGCCATCGAAAAAAAGGGGTTCCGGGACTGGTTTTTCCGTCAGCAGCCGGATATCCTGGCAGTCCAGGAGACAAAAGCCTCGCCGGAACAGGTTTCGGATTTTCTGCGTCAGCCGCCGGGATATCATGGGTACTGGGTCAGTGCCGAACGTAAAGGATACAGCGGGGTAGCCGTGTTTTCCCGGAAAAAACCGGTCTCGGTGATTTCCGGACTGGGTAATCCGCTTTATGACCGGGAAGGCAGGACCCTGATACTTGAATATCCTTCTTTTGTTTTTGCCGCAGTATATTTTCCCAACGGTAAACTAAGCCCCGAACGTCTCCGCTATAAGATGGGTTTTTATCAGGAGTTTTTCGAGTTGTATAAACGTTACAGCAGAACAGATAAAAAAAAGGTTTTTATTCTCTGCGGCGATCTGAATACCGCGCATCAGGAGATAGACCTGGCCCGTCCCCGGGAAAACAGTAACCTGTCCGGGTTTCTTCCGGAAGAGCGAATCTGGATCGACCGCTTTATCGATGCCGGCCTGGCCGATACTTTTCGCTTTCTTCATCCCCAAATCGCCGAATATACCTGGTGGGACCTTAAATCCGCTGCCCGCCGGCGTAACGTAGGCTGGCGTATCGATTATTTTTTCATCAGCCGGACTTTTCTTTCCCGGGTAGAGGATGCTTTCATTGCCGCTGATGTGTATGGTTCGGATCACTGTCCGGTCGGGATGACGGTAAGATTGTAAAACTTCGTAGTCAGATGATCTGCCTCTTTTTTTTTGTTTTTGTAGCGGGCGAAAGATAGTATAATAATTATCCTAAATCAGGATAAGGTTTGCCATGACAAAAAAGACCGCTGTTGGATTAATTTTTTTTCTGGTAGTTGCTTTCTGGATATTTTCGGCGCAAGCCCAGGAACAATCCCTGGCCGAGGATATACCCGCCAAAATGGCGATTTTTGTTTTCCAACTGAGCATTATTTTATTTACTGCCCGTCTGGGCGGTCTGGCTTCGGAGAAAATGGGATTCCCGGCATTACTGGGGGAGATAATCACCGGCGTGATCATCGGTCCGTCAGTACTCGGCACTCTGGCTTTGCCCGGGTTCCCTGAGGGGTTGTTCCCGGTTCATCCCCTGTTGCCGGTCTCTTTCGAGCTTTACAGTTTTACTACCATCGCTTCAATAATCCTTCTTTTTCTGGTGGGACTGGAAACCGATATCGAGATGTTTTTGAGCCTTTCCTTTACCGGTTTTCTGGTCGGGATGGGAGGACTGCTGGTCAGTTTTATTCTCGGCGCCGGCGCAGTAGTACTTTTTTCGCCTTTATTTTTCGGAGTTCGCTACGGGTTTTCCCACCCGGTGGCTATGTTCCTGGGTGTCATATCAGTGGCCACTTCGGTCAGTATTTCAGCCCGGATACTGTCGGAAAAACGCAAGATGAACTCTCCCGAAGGAGTTACTATCCTTTCCGCGGCAGTCATCGACGATGTGCTGGGAATAATCGTTCTGGCCATAGTAGTGGGGATCATCAAAAGCGGTCATGTGGCCTGGCGACAGGTAGGCGTTATTTCTTTAAAAGCGATAGCCATATGGCTGGGTTTTACTGCTATCGGCCTTGTTTTTTCTCCCCGGATAAGCGAATTGCTGAAAAAGGCCAAAGACAGCACTTCGATAGCCGTAATGAGCTTTGCCTGTGCTCTTTTTCTGGCCGGCATATTCGAGAAATCAGGCCTGGCCCTGGTCATCGGTGCCTATATCATGGGCCTGTCTTTGTCCAAGACCGACCTTTCATTTACTATCCAGGAAAATATCGCGCCGCTGTACAGGTTTTTTGTACCGGTGTTTTTCTGCGTGATGGGCATGATGGTGGATTTTCACGAGGTAGTTTCGGGACCGATAGTTCTTTTCGCCATGATCTATATCGTTGCCGCTATTCTCGGTAAGCTCCTGGGCTGCAGTGTACCGGCATTGTTTTTGAACTTTACCCCGCACGGCGCTCTGCGTATCGGCGTGGGCATGGTGCCGCGCGGCGAGGTGGCCCTGATCATTGCCGCTATGGGGCTTTCTTCGGGTTTTATTCAGCATGATACTTTCGGCATAGTGGTGATCATGGCCTTTGTCACCACTCTGATGACGCCGCCCATACTGGCCCGTCTGATCAGTTCGAAAAAACCGGCGATGCGCAAGACCATGGCTTTGAAAAGCGAACACAAACTGGTGGTCTACCCTACACCCAATCCGGAAACCGCCGAACTTATTTTGACCAAAGTCGTCGAAGCTTTTGAAGAAGAGCAGTTCTATGTGCACCGTATCAACCTTCCCCAGACCCTTTATCAGATACGTAAGGGGCAGACCTTTATAACCCTTAATTATACTCCCAAACGTCTGGTCTTCGACTGTCTGGAAAAAGACGTGCCTTTTGTCCATACGGTATTTTATGAAGTAATCGCCGAACTGGAAAGGGTGATAAAACATCTGCAGACCTTTACTGACAAGGAAAAAGTCGGTAAAAAGATATTTTCCCCCGGCGAGCGGAAAACAAGACCTAATCCGTTCTTTTTAGCTCCTCTTAATGCCAATGCCGTGACTGTGAGCCTGAAAGGTAACAGTAAACAGGAAGTTATCGAAGAACTGGTGGATCTGCTGGTCAGATCAGGCCAGCTCAAAGACGATGCCCGTCAGCAGGCGCTTATCGATCTGCTGGAGAGAGAGGCAAGCGTGTCTACCGGCATGCAGGACGGTGTGGCGTTGCCGCATGCCAAAAGCGCTGCCGTGAACCGCCTGGTGTGGGGTATAGGAGTTAAAAAGGAAGGCCTTGACTTCCAGTCACTTGACGGCAATCCGGCCCATATTTTTGTGATCATTCTTTCACCGCGCACTGCCAGCGAGCCGCATCTGCAGTTCATGGCCGAGATATCGAAATTACTTATTGACAGCGGGATCAGACAGCAGATACTGTCAGCGGCCACTGATCTCGAGCTGTACCGGTTCGTGACATCCGGCTGTAAATGATAATACGGGATTTGCTCTATAAATACTATATATTAGCGTGCTTGACAACATCTGTATGCCCGATACAATACTTCCAAGGATGATTTACGGTGCCGGTTAATTCGGCACAGAGCTGTCCGCCATGAATGAAAAAATAAAGAGCACACTGTTTTTATCCTTTCTTTTGGGAGTCCCGACACAAAATCATGACCGGATTCAGGCATTATATTCTATGAATGAAAGGGGTCGCTGATGAAACAGTATTACTTGTCACAAAAAGTATCGCAGGTATTGGGTATTATCGGAGTCGTTGCTGTTCTGGTTACGGCTGTTTTTTTATATCCGGCTTGTCTGTCGGCTCAGGAGCCGTCAGCCGAGACATCCGATTCCTTGACCACTGTTCTGGAAGGGTTGGTCCAGAAATCGCTTGACCGCGCCCTCAATGACCTGGCTAAAGCCAAAGCCGAGAACAGGTCGCTTCAGAAGCAGCTCAATGAGTATAAAAATGTGCTTGAAGAAAAATATTCTCTGGAAAAAAGTGCTTTGGAAAGAGAAAAATCGATTCTCCAGGGAACTCTCGATCAGTATAAAAAGAATCTGGATGAATTGAACGAAGAGTTCGATCAGGCCGCCCGGCGTGAAGAAAAATACCAGAACACCATAAACGAGCTTCGTGATGCTCTGGCTGCTCTTCAGACCGAACAGAGGTCGCTGACCCAGAAAGCCGGTGATGCTCAGAGCCAGGAAGCGAAATACATACGTCAGCTGGAATTCCTTAATCAGGAAATAGCCCGCCTTAAAGATTATCTTCTGGAAAAAGACAGCCGCATTCAGAAGAATATCATGGATGCCAAGGAAAAAGAAAGAGCCTATGAGTCGCAGGTCCGGACCCTTAAACAGCGGGTCTCCCGCCAGGCTATTGAATCCGAATCGGCATTGCGCAGCCAATTCGATGAGGAAAGAAAAAAAATTCAGGCCGAAGCAGAGAAATATAAACAGTCCTGGCAACAGGCCCGGGAAGATGTTTCCCGGTTACGGCAGGACAATGAAGGGTATGAACGTACCATAAGCGATTTCGAACAAAAGATCGGGTCTTTGCAGAAAGCTATCGATATTCTGGGTGAGACAGAAAGTGTTTCTTCGACCCAGGCCGTTGACGAGATCAACCGTCTTTCCGAAGCTCTGCGACAGCTGCGTGTCGAGAACGATTCGTTGCGTCGCCGGGTCAGCGAGCAGGACCGGGAAATAGCCGCTTATAAAATCGCTCCCTCCGGGGCCGACTTTGCCGGTAAAAAAGTTCTGGAAAAAGAAATTAGTGAATTAAAAGAGGATATCTCAGAGTATGAACATTCGCTCACGACAGCAAAAGAGGAGCGGGCTGCTGCCCGGCGAACCGAACAGGATATGGCCGGACGCGTTGCCGAACTGGAAAAACAGCTCAGCCGGCAGCAGAAGGCTAATGCTGAATTGCAGGATACTGTAGCCGAATATAAAGAAGCCGTTTCCCAGGCAGGAGATACGGCCCGGTATGAAGAAGAGCGGCAGTCCCTGCTGACCCGCCTGCAGGAGTATGAACAAAAACTGGCTGCAGTGCAGGATCAGACCGGCGAAGAGATCGTCCGTCTGCAAAAAGCCTGTGATGAAAGTGATGCCAGGAGCGCGCAGCTGGTTAAAGAAAGAAATAATCTCTCCGGTGAGTTGCAGGAACAGAGAGAGACCGTGGAATTTCTGGAAAAAACAGTCGATTTTCTGCAGAATGAAAAAGAAGAATTATTGCGGGAAGCAGAATCTTTGAACAGGGAAAAAAACAAGTTGGTCTCTACGCTCGCTTCTAACGAGAAACGTTTCAGCAGCAGCGATAACGCTTTGCAGGAAAGCAATGAAAATAATGCTGTGCTTAAGACAGAGGTCGACAGCCTGAAAGAACAGATAAAAGCTTTGCAGGGAGAAAAATTCCTTCTGGTGACCCAGCAGAAAGAAGGTCTGCAGCAGATCCGGGATGTTCAGAAGGCCAGGGATGAGGTCGTAAAGCAGAGAGATGTCCTGCAGTCCGAGGTCGAGAAGAACACCGTAGATCAAAAAACAGTCAGGGAGATGAATTTACGTTTGGCTTCTCTGGAAAAAGATAATCAAAAGCTGACGAACGATAATCTTCAGTTCCAGCAAAAGATCAAAGAAATGGCCTCTTCCCTGGAGGGCTATCAGACTTCACTGGAAGAAGCCTTGCAGACCAATAGAGAAATCGTATCGCGGAATGAAAATTTTAAAGATGAAGCAGACGGGCTGGTCAAAGAAAGAGATTCTTTGCGTACCGAAAACAGCGCCCTGGCGCAGGAAAGGGATCGTCTGGCCCAGGAAATCAGTGATGCAACTGAAAGCAGCCATAAAACAGCCAGAGCCGCGGCTGATGAAAAAGAGGCCTATGAAAAAGAAATTATCCGTAAGGATCGGGAATTGAGCAAACTGGAAAAAGAAGTCGAAACTTTCAGAAATCGTCTGGCCCGCCGTGATACCAGGACAGAAGAAAAATTTACCCGGGAAATAGAAGCTCTCAACGATTCCCTTCGGGAGTATAGGGAAAAGATAGAGGATCTGGAGAATGGACTGGCCCAGGCCCGCGATGCGGCCCAGGCAGCCGGGCAGCAGTCTGCCGGGCTGCAAAAAGAAATCCGATCGCTGACTGAGCAGAATACTGCTCTGGCTGCTTCGTATAATGATTTGCAACAGGAAAACCAGGAGATTCAAACGGTTGCAGATAAGTCGGGAAAGGACCTGGCTGAGGCAGAAAAACTTATTGCCGAACAGAATGCCAGGAACAACGAGCTTACTGAGGCACTGGCTGCTACTCAGGGCAAAGCCGTTCAGTCTGAACAGCGGGTAAAAAATCTTGATGATGCCAACCGCAGGCTGGAACAGCAGGTAAAAGACATGGACCGACAGCTGTCCGGTCTTCAGTCCCGGGCTGATTCGCTTTCCGGCGAGAACGAGAAGCTCTCTTCTCTGCGCGACGACCAGGCCCGGGTAATCGAGGCTCTTAATGATGAGATCAGACAATATCATGATCAGTCGGAAAAAGAAATATCTCTGGCTGGAGAAAAGATAAAAGTACTGGAGAAAGAAAAAAACACTCTCAGCGATAATTATGCCTCTTCTCGGCAGAAAGCCGCTGATTTTGATTCTGCTAATCGGCAGCTTCAGGAAGAGAACCGGGAATTGCAAAAGCAGGTTTCTGAATTGGGGAAAGTACTGGAAGCGGTCCAGTCTCGGGCTGATTCGCTTTCCGGCGAGAACGAGAAGCTCTCTTCTCTGCGCGACGAAC
>CAZVRU010000001.1:3511-33752 GCA_964629785.1 uncultured Planctomycetia bacterium | reverse complement strand
AGATATAAACCAGACAGCCCGCCAGCTTGATCTGGTCAGCCGGGAAAAAGACGAATTGACAGACGCCTTGACTGTTGCTCAGAAAAAAGCTGCTGAATTTGAACAGCAGGTCTCTGCGCTCGGCGATACCAATACAGGACTCCGGCAACAGGTCAAAGATCTGAGCGCGGTTGTCGGCGGTTTGCAGGCCGAAAACGAAAAATTGTCTAAAGATAAGAGGAAATTTTCCGAACTGGGAGATGAACAGGCCCGGACCATAGCTTCCCTGCAGGAAGAAAACGAGCAGATCCGCCTGCAGAGCGGAAAAGCGGAAGAAGAATTAAAAGTTTCGCTGGCCGAATTAGAGAAGCAGCTCTCTCTCAGAGAGAGGGAGTTTTCCCGCCGGGAAAAAGAGAGAACAGAATTAGCTTCTTCCCTGGAAAAAATAAAAGGGCAGTATGCCAAGTCAGATGCCAGTGTTTCCGGATACCGGAAGATGGTGAAGGATATGGAATCTCAGCTGGCGGCAATGGGTTCTGAAGGCGACGGATTACGCCGGCGCATAGACGATCTGGAAAAACAACTTGCCCGGCTGGCCGGAGAAAAAGATGATGCCCTGCACGATGTCGAGGCAGCCAAGAGAGAATTGCAGCAATTGCAGGCGATATCGGCCGCGGAAAAAAGCGACAGGGAGAAACAGATCTCTGTTGCCCAGGAAACGATCCGTCAAAAGGATAACGATCTGAACAGGCTGACTAAAGATCTGGAAAAAGCCGCTGTTCAGCAAAAGGCCAGGCAGCAGGAATATCTTGATGCCGTGAAAAAGGTCGAGGAACAGCTGGTCCAGAGCGTAAATACCGTTTCCCGGAACCGGGAAGAAATAGACCGGCTGCAAGAGGCGGTCCGGGTTCTGGAATCGGAGAAAAAAAGTCTGGTCGCCGAAAAAGAACAGACCCTGGCAGATATGCGCAAAACCGGGCAATCGGTTCAGGAATACAAAGCTGCGCTTGATGAAGCCCTGGCTTCGGTCAATGACCTGCGCCGTCTGCAGTCTTCCCGGGAAAAAGAGAACACGGAGATGAAAAAGAAGCTTGCTGTTCTGGAAAAAGACAATCAGGCTTTGCTTTCGTTAAAAGAAGAGAACCAGACGACGATCGTCAGACAGGATTCAGAATCCGAATCGTTGAAAAATGATCTGAACCGGGTAAACCAGTCATTATCTGCGGCGGAAGCCGCTTTGCGTCAGGCTGAAGAGAAACATGCCGCGCAGGATAAGACCATTGCTGCGTTACGGGCTGAATTAAAATCGGCTTCTGACCGCGGTCAGGAGCTTGCCGGGACCATAAAGGAAACTGAAAGGGCGGCCCAGATCCTCGATCGGGAAAAAGATGCTTTGCAGGTTCAGTATACCCGGTTGCAGAAAGAAACGGAATCTTTGCGGGAAAAAGTCAGTAAGCACGGCGATTCGGCAAAAGACGCGGCAGCCCGGATCAGGGACCTGGAAGATAAGAACCAGATTTACGAAAGAAACAACCGATCTCTTCAGGTCAGTCTTGATCAGACTGTGCAGGATAAGACAGCCTTGCAGCAGAAAATCGATGAATATTCCCTGACCGCCCGCAGCTCGGCAGACCGCATACAGGAGCTGGAAAACAGTCTGAAGCTTTCTTCCGAAGAAAGCGAAAAACTCAGTAAGAATATAGATCAGGCTGAAAAAGAGAAGATTCTGTTGCAGCAGCAGGTTGCCGGTTATGAACAGACTGTCAGAAAGGCAGAGGCCCGGGTAAAGGAATTGGAAGAAAAGAACCGTGATTATGCCGGGAAAACCGAAAAAATACAAAGCGATCTTGATCAGGCCAGATCCGACATCGCTGCCCTGCGGCAGAAAGCCGAAGCAGCGATCGTTTCCCAAAACAATTCTCAGGGCGAGATAGCTCAGCTGACAGCGGCTAAAACTCAGGCCGAGAAAGACATATCTGATATGGAAAAAGCCGTTGAAATACTGCGTGAGGAGAAAAATACGGCGTTTCGCTCCAATGAAACGGCTCAGCAGGAGATCGGCCGTCTGCAGGCCGAAACAAAACAGCAGAGGGCTTCTTTTGAGAATCTGATGAAAAATATGGAGGAGGCCCAGCTTGACGAACAGAAAGCCAGACAGGAAATAAGCAATCTGAAAAAACAGATAGTATCTTTGGAATCAAAGACGGCCATGCTTTTAAAAGAGAAAAAAGTTCTTTATTCGGCTCATGACGAATATACCCAGATGATCAACGACCTTAAACAAAAGAACGTGGAACTGGAGAGCGCTCTGGCGGCCAATAGCGCGATCCTGGAAGAGGTTACCAGCGAAGCGGAAAAAGACAGTGCCGCTCTTGAGCAGATTACCGACCGCCTGGCACATGCCGTGTCCAGCGAGAAAAAGTATGCTGCTCAGCTGGCCGAGCTGCAGCAAAAACTGGATGCTTTGACCAATGAGAACAGAAATCTTGTCGAGTCGAACGAGCGTCTGGAAAAAGAGTCGGTGCGGCTTAATGCGATGATCTCGGATTATAACAGTTCGATCGACGCAGTATTGCGCCGTCACGTTCCGACCGAAAAAGAAGGGACAAAGACCAGTTCTCTTGGTCAGGAATAGGCTTTGACTGCGTCTAAAAGAATGCGGAAATATTGATGCCTTTTGGATATTATCGTGCTTTGTTTTTGAACCGCCGGAATTTTTATTTCCGGCGTTTGTTTTTTCCGGGACTGCCGAGGATGTCCTGCTGGCAGAAATAACGATATAAGGCGGTATTTTTATAAGCAGAGAGGAGGAAAGGATGATCTCGATAATATTATTGAGCATATTTTTGCTGGTCATGGTCGGTATCGGCATCTGGGGCATGAAAAAGACTGTGACTCTCGGTGATTTTTTTCTGGGAGGAAGGACTATCGGGCCCTGGATCTCAGCTGTTGCCTACGGCACTTCCTATTTTTCGGCAGTAATTTTTATCGGTTTTGCCGGTAAACTGGGCTGGGGATTCGGCATCAATGTCCTCTGGATCGCAGTCGGCAATGCTCTGGTTGGATCGCTTCTGGCCTGGCTGGTCCTGGGCCGGCGCACCAGAAAAATGACCCAGAATCTTGATGTGATGACCATGCCCGAATTTTTCCATGAACGGTATAAGACCAAATACATGAAATTCATCACAGCCATGATCATTTTTATCTTTTTGCTTCCTTATTCGGCTTCAGTATTCAAAGGACTGGGCCATTTGTTCGAAGTCCATTTCGGTCTTCCCTATGATATTGCTTTGATAATAATGATCGTGATCACCGGAATATATCTGGTGCTGGGCGGTTATTTCGCCATTACGTTGACCGATTTTATCCAGGGCATGATCATGCTCGTGGGAGCCTTTGCCATGGTCTGGCTGCTGGTGCAACAGGCCGGAGGTTTTGCTCATATTTTCCCCCGGATAGCAGAGGGGTATTCATTGCATCTGCCGCCCTTTACTTCCGGCAAATGGCTGATGCTTTTTTCCCTGGTATTCATGACGTCGTTCGGTACCTGGGGATTGCCCCAGATGGTACAGAAATTTTATGCCATTAAGAACGAATCGCTGATCTACAAAGCAGCTGCGGCTACTACCGTGTTTGCCGTGATAATCACTTTTGCGGCTTATTTTACCGGGGCTCTGACCCACTTGTTTTTCGATGCGGTTCCGGTGATAGAGGGGAAACCGGCCTTTGATCAATTGATTCCTCAATTGCTTACCAGTTATCTGCCGCCGCTACTGATGGCGGTCATACTTCTGCTGATCCTTTCAGCTTCGATGTCTACGCTGTCTTCCCTGATCCTTGTTTCGGCTTCGGCCATTGCCATCGACCTTTATAAAGGTCATGTCAATCCCAGGGTTTCCAAGGAAAATTCGCTTTTGATGATGAGATTTTTGAGCGGTTTGTTTATTGCCATTTCCTATTTTATTGCCAAAGGACAATTTGCCCTGATCGTCACCCTGATGTCTCTTTCCTGGGGAGCAGTGGCCGGCGCTTTTATGGCCCCTTATTTTTACGGGCTTTACTGGAAGAAAACCACCCGACTGGGTGCCGAAGCCGGCATGACCGTCGGCCTGGTTCTGGGAATAGGGTTGTTTTTTATCATGGGACCGGCCAAGTCTCCCATTGCCGCCAGTATTGCCATGACCGTGCCGTTTTTAGTGGTGCCGCTGGTCAGCGCCTTTAGCAGGCCGCCCAGCCAGAAACGGATCGAAAAGGCCTTTCAGGGGATCTGAAAAAGGCAGAGTCCCGGGGCAAAGACAGTATTTCCGGAATTAAAAGGCTCAGTGGCAGGGATTGTTCTTTGTATGCTCGATTGCCAGGATCAGCTCTTTCATGACATCGGCCCGGAATTGATTGTCGACGGTCTGGACCCGTACCCGGGCATGGTCCTGGTGATTTTCGACATGATGGGGATCAAGCCGTTCCAGAACGAAATTCCTTATTGCCTCCCGGCATTGTTCGCACTTGCAGATATCGTCGCGTTTTGCCAAAGCGTGTTCCATAACTTCGTTCACGATGTCTTCCATGTAATTTCGTTCAGCCATAATCCCTTCCTTTTTGAAATTT
Source organism: uncultured Planctomycetia bacterium (assembly GCA_964629785.1). GTDB lineage: Bacteria > Omnitrophota > Gorgyraeia > Duberdicusellales > 4484-171 > CAZVRU01. The sequence continues at coordinate 29,168 of CAZVRU010000001.1, read as the reverse complement.
TTGCTAAATATTATAATTACTATACTGGCAAATCGGTTCAGCGTCAATAAAAAAATGCCGGCTTTCCCTGACCGGCGGTTCAGGACATGATTTGCCTTGAGTTTTGAGAACAGGCCGGTATAATTAAACACTTATGAAAAAGAAACCGGAATTACTGGCTCCGGCTGGCGACTGGAGCATGCTTTATACGGCAATAAAAGAAAAAGCGGACAGCGTTTATTTCGGCATAAAAGGTCTGAACATGCGCGATCCGGCTCCTAATTTCGACTGTCTTGAGCTGAAAAAAATAATGCGCCTTCTTCATGATCAGGGCAAAAAAGGCTATCTGGCCCTCAATGTCCTGATCTATAACCGGGAACTGGATAAAGTCCGGGCTATTCTGGAGAAGGCCTGCCAGGCCGGTGTCGACGCAGTGATCCTCTGGGATATGGCCGTTCTTTCCCTGGCCCGGCAATCGGGTCTGCCAGTACATCTTTCCACTCAGGCCAGCGTTTCCAATATCGAAGCCTTGCGGCTATATTCTTCTCTGGGAGTAGAACGGGTTATTCTGGCCCGCGAATGCCGGCTTGCCGATATCCGGAACATGGTATCCTGCTGTAAAAAGGAAAAGATTACCTGTGAGATAGAGACTTTTGTTCATGGAGCAATGTGTCTGAGCATTTCCGGACGGTGTTTTTTATCCGGGTATTCGTTCGACAGGTCAGCCAACCGGGGCCGGTGCCTGCAGCCCTGCCGCCGGGAATTTTTGATTTTCGATACCCAGGAAGATGCCAGTTATCTTGTGGGCAGAGATTATCTGCTCAGCCCCAAAGATCTCTGCACCATCGATTTTATCGACAAGCTGATCTCTGCCGGTATCAAAGCTTTTAAGATCGAAGGACGGATGCGTTCCCCGGAATATGTCAAGGTCGTGACAGCTGCCTATCGGAAAGCGATCGATGCTTTTTTTGCCGGCCGGCTCGACGACCGTCTTAAAAGAGATCTGATCAGAAAACTTAAGACAGTCTATAACCGGGGATTTTCCCGGGGATTTTATTTTACTGTCCCGCACCGGGCTGTGAGCCGGAAACTGGAGATCGACAAGGAAAAGATCTATCTGGGAGAAGTAGTCAGATTTTTCAAAAAGATAGCCGTTGCCGAGATCATTATCCGCAATGATTCACTGCGAAAAGGCGACACGGTTCTTTTTTACGGCCGTCAGACCCCGGCTTCGGTCGCCAGGATAGAGGAAATGGAAATAGGGCATTGCCGCGTGGCTGAAGCCGGCAAAGGAATGAAGGCCGGAGTGAAACTGCCATTCAGCGTAAGGCCCGGAGACAAGATGTTTTTATGGAAGGAGAAAAAATAATTTTTAGCAAAGCCGGATCAGCTGCCAGAAACGCGCAGCCCGGCTTCCAGCTTGACCCCGCCGTGGTAATTAAGATGAGATACCTGCCGGAACCATACCAGACGGCCAAAACGATGGATAGGTCTGAGCCCGTCTGAGAGGTGTATCCATATTTCCAGACGGTCCTGGATCTTCATCAATATCTCTTCATCGTCGATGATCTCGATACCGATGCCTCCTTTGGATATGTTTATGCACCGCGCCTCGATCTCCCATTGGGTTTGAACGTCTTTGATGCTTATGGGGATCCGGCACTGGATCCGGTGACAGAATCGCTGGTTGTCATTTTTTTGATAAACCTGAAAAGAAGCCGCAGTCCGGCCCGTAAAAGAATCGGTTCCCGGTTCCATATGATGTACTCCTTTTTTTAAAGGGATACCCCCCCCGCCCGTGTTATGAGTATGCGAATTATATCTGTATAACATATCAGCCGTAATAAAAGCAACGGATCACAGGGAAAAAGGTGAAAGCGCTTACAGACACCTGCAACGGAAAACCGTAAGACGTTCGCGGCTTCGCCGCTTAGCCGTGAGACGTCCCCGAAGCTACGTCCGGGGCAGGCCCCGAAGCTACGTCCGGGGCAGGCCCCGAAGCTACGTCCGGGGCAGGCCCCGAAGCTTTGTTCGGGACAGGTCCCGAAGCTTCGTTCGGGGCAGGCCCGTTCCCTACAGGTATTCGACTATCGAGTATCGGCCATCGACTATTGACCATCGACCATTGACTATTGACTGGTTACTACTTATCGTTCGGATCAGACAGGTCGAGGCTGTCCCATTCCCGGTAGAACTGCTCCAGGAAGCGGGTCAGAAAAGCATGGCGGGATTCGGCTATGCGGCGGCCGGAAACAGTATTCATCCGGTCTTTAAGCAAGAGCAGTTTTTCATAAAAATGATTGATCGTGGTCGAGCCGGATTTTTTATATTCGTCAAACGATTTGTGATTCGAAGGCGGGATATCGGGATCGTATAATTTTCTTTGTTGGTAGCCGCCGTAGGCAAAAGCCCTGGCAATCCCCAGAGCTCCCAGGGCATCGAGGCGGTCTGCGTCCTGAACTACTTTGCCTTCGATCGTCTTTTGTCGTGAATCGACCCCGGCTCCTTTGAAGGAAAGGGTAGAGGTTATTTCAGAGATCCGGTTTCTGATCTCCGGGGTCAGGGGAAGAGAGTCCAGGAATCGGGCAGCCCGGGTGCCTGTTGCGCCGCTTTCCGGTTCAGTGAATTTCCAGTCGTCGATATCATGCAGCAAAGCTGCCAGATGGACGATGAAAATATCGGCTTTTTCCTGTTCGGCAAGATAAAGGGCAGTTTTTCGTACCCGGTCTGCATGCTGCCAGCCGTGACCGGATTCCGCGCCTTCCAGTTTTTCTTTCACGAATTCTTCGGTCTTCCTGATTATCTCTTCTTTATCCATATTTTAGCTCTTGGCTCTTGGCAAAAAAGTCGACAAGTCAGAAGTCCGGTTACGGTTAAGTTTACGATACCCGTATCGGCCTTGGGCTACGTCTTACGTCTCTTTCCCGGATATTTTTACGTTGCCGTTAAACGTTGGACGATACGGGTTTCGTTGCCCTTACCCTTACCGGCATCTCCCAACTTATTTTTCCTCTTCTCATCTCTCATTTCTCACATCTTATTTTGCAATGCTAATTCCCGCCTTGCCGTCGAGGCAGGTTGCAATTTACATTTCCTGCGTCCTTCGTCCTTCGGTTTTTCGTAGTGCCTAGTGCTTTTTTTCTTCCCGCTGAAAGCGGGTCACTCTACTTGCTGCTCGCTACCCGCTACTTTTTGATCGAATCTCGAGATTTATTTCCTGAAGAATTCTCTGTCTAAAGTGTACTCGGTCAGTTCTACGACTGTCGGCCGGCCGTGCGGGCAGCTGAACGGCTCCTGACAGGAAAGAAGTCTGGTACGCAGATATTCTGCCTGTTCAGGGATCATTTCATACCCGGTCTTAAGCGAGCTGCGGCAAGCCCGGCGGGCCAGGGCCTCCTGGTCCAGTTGCTGCAGCGGTTCTTCCGACGAGAGCAGGTTGCGCATTGCTTTTTCCGGGTCTTTTATCAGGGCCGGGGCGCTGTGGACGGCGATAATGTCTTCATTCCATTGACTCGTGGAAAATCCTATCTGGTCCAGTTTTTCCTGAGAAGCCTGCCAGAACAGGTTTTCCCGGCAGGAGAGGGTTATCAGTACGGGGTTCAGGAACCGTTCTATTTCCAGGGTGTTGTTCTGTAACTGGTCGCGCAGTGATTCGAAAGTTATTCTTTCCTGGGCTGCGTGCTGATCGATGATCAGCAGCGAAGAGGAGGTTTCGAAAAGCAGGAATTTATTTATGAATTTTCCCAGAAAACGGGCCGCAGACAGTTTGTCGCGCAAGGACGGTTTGTCTGCCGCTGTCCGGTCCCGGGCAGGTATGTCGAGAGGCAGACGTTCCTGGTCAAGTGTATAGCGCAGGGGTTTCGAATCATTAAGCGAGGGGGAGAAACTGCTGTCAATTTTTTCCCGGCAAAGAGAATCTTTTTCCGGCCTGATCAGGTAAGGTTTTGCCTGAGCCTGGCGGGGCCGGCTGCTACTGAGCAGCGTTTCCCGGCAGAATGCGCCGAGCAGTGAGCCGATATGCTGTTCGTCCCGGAGTTTTACTTCCCGTTTGGCAGGATGGATATTGACATCTACTGTGTCCGGCGGCACAGTTATCGCGGCGTAAAAAGCCGGATTGCTTTCAGCCGGCATCAGGGCCCGGTAGGCCTGATTGATGTGAAAGCTGAGAGAACGGTTCTGTACGGGACGGTCATTGACCACGACGAACTGAAGATCTTTGCGGGGACGTTGTATATTGATATCACCCAGTACCAGTCGCAGGGAAATATTCTCTTCCGCTATTTCGGCCTGGCGGTAAAGGAGATGTTCCGGTTTAAGTTTCAAAGCCCGGGCCACGCGTTCCGCTGTCTGCTGATGGGGCATGAGATCGATCAGTGTTTTATTGCCGTGAACGATTTTGAACCGGCAGTGCGGCATGATCAGAGTATAAGGGATGACAGTGGCGATTATCCTGTGCAGTTCGGCAGTATCCGATTTCAGGAACTTGCGCCGGGCCGGGGTATTGAAAAAAAGATTTCTTATTTCGATCTCGGTGCCTTTCTGCATCTGAACCGGTTTAAAATGCAGACGCTGGCTGCCGCGCCGATGGATTTCCCAGCCGGTTTCCTGTTCCCCGCTTATGCTGCGCAGAGTCACGTCGGAGATGGCAGCGATACTGTAGAGGGCTTCCCCCCTGAATCCCAGAGATGAGATATTGTAAAGGTCGTCGATACTCTGCAGTTTGCTGGTGGAATGGCGCTGGAAAATATGTTCGATATCTTTTTCTTCGATGCCGCTGCCGTTATCTTTAAGGCGGATAAGGCTTTTACCGGCGTTTTTCAAGGTCAGTTCCAGCGAGGTGCTTCCGGCATCCAGAGAGTTTTCCAGAAGTTCTTTTACGACTGAAGAGGGGCGTTCGATGACTTCACCGGCAGCTATCTTGCTGATCACTTCCGGCGCTAACAGATGTACTTTAGGCATCAGGGTCGAGCATCTCCTTCCATTGGTTTATTTTTTTCAGCGCGTCCAGCGGGGTCAGGGAATCTATATCGGTATGGGATATATCTTTTTTTATTTTTTCCAGAAATAAATCAGATGCCGGAACGAACAGGGAAAGCTGGCTCTCGGCTGCCGGAGAGGTCCGGATCTTATCCTGAAGGTTGCCGTGTATTTCCAGGCGGGAGAGTATTTTTCGGGAACGTTCGACCACGGCCTGAGGTATGCCGGCCAGATGGGCCACGTAGATTCCGTAACTGTCGTCCGTGCCTCCGGGCACGATCTTATGAAGGAAGATCACCTGGTCGTTCCATTCTTTCACGGCTACATTGTAGTTTTTTACGCCCGGGCATTCTTCAGCCAGGGCCGTCAGTTCGTGATAGTGAGTGGCGAACAGGGTTCGCGCCTTTTTTTCCTGAAGGTATTCGGCAATGGCCCAGGCCAGGCTCAGTCCGTCATAGGTGCTGGTGCCGCGCCCGATCTCGTCGAGTATCACCAGGCTGCGGGAAGAAAGATTATGCAGTATGCCGGCGGTCTCGCTCATTTCCACCATGAAAGTGCTTTGGCCTTTGCTGATCTCGTCATGCGCGCCGATGCGGGTGAATATTTTGTCGACTATCCCGATCTGCGCCGCAGCGGCAGGGATATAACTGCCGATCTGGGCCAGGATGACCAGCAGGGCAGTCTGCCGGATATAAGTGGATTTGCCGGCCATGTTCGGTCCGGTGATGATCAGCAGGTGATTTTCCCGGCAGTCAAGTTTTGTGTCATTGGGGATGAACGGTTCGGCAGTGGAATTTTCCACGACCGGATGGCGGCCGTCGCTTATCGTAAGTTCTGTGCCGTCATGGATCAGAGGGGCTGTATACCCGGGCTGTTGAGCCAGCAGGGCCAGGCAATGAAGCGTGTCCAGAACCGCTAACTGGAAAGCGCAGTTGTGGAGTTCCGGAGAACGGTCCAGGACCGTATTGTTCAGATCGTTTACGATCCGGGTTTCCCGAGCCAGGATCTTTTCCCGGGAAAAGAGCATTTTTTCTTCGAATTCCTTCAGTTCCGGTGTGATATAACGTTCGGCATTGACCAGGGTCTGTTTGCGGATAAAACTGTCCGGTACCCGGTCGAGATTGGCTTTGCTTATTTCGATGTAATATCCGAATACTTTGTTATAACCTATCTTAAGCGAATTGATGGCGGTGTCTTTGATGTATTTTTCCTGGGTTTTTTTCAGCCATTGGTTACCGTTTTCCTGAAGATCCCGCAGAGAATCAAGTTCTTTGTCCACCCCGCGGTTGATGATTTTTCCTTCCGGATTGGACAAAGGCAGCTCGGGATTGATGGTTTTTTCCAGAAGTTCCCGCAGGTCAGGGATATCGCTTACGGCGCAGAGAGAATTGATCTTCTGCAGGGAAGTCAGAATACGGTTGATCCCGGGGATCAGCAGAAGTGTATGCCGCAAGGCCAGGAGATCGCGCGGTTTTCCGTAGCCGCAGCTGATGCGGGAAAGGCTTTTTTCGATATCCGGTATGCCGCGCAGGATCTGGTGCAATTCCGGCAGTTCAGAAGCACTGTTTTTAAGCAGGGTCACGGCTTCCTGGCGCTTCAGTATCCGGGCCGGCTCTTTAAGCGGATGATATACCCAGAAGTAAAGCATGCGTTTGCCCAGGGGGGTGCGGGTATGATCGATGGCCGAGATAAGGCTTTGCAGCTCCAGACCGTAACTGGCCGCCGGAGATATATAAACATAGTCGTCATCGAGGTAAAGAGAGATGGAGTCGATATGACGCAGGGGACGGCAGTTCATCCGGGTCATATATTCCAGAAGCGCGCCGGCACTGGATACTGCCAGGGGCAGATCATCGATACCGAAACCGCGCAGAGAATTGACTGAAAAGTGTTCACACAGAGTCTTTCGCGCGATCTCGGGATTAAAACACCATTCTTCCTGAGGACTGAGCATTATTTTTTTCGACCTTAACAGGACATGAGAAAATATCTCTTTTACCTGTTTTTCCTGTTCCGAGGAGAACACGCATTCGCAGACCGGAAGCCTGGCGACAGTTTCGATTATTTTTTTCCGGTCAGCCAGTTGAGCGGTATGGAAAGTGCCGCCGGCATTGTCGGTAAAGGTGATGCCGGCCGTGGTTTTGTTAAGATTTAAGGAAAGCAGATAACGCGGCTCTGCCGACTGGTCGTCGATAAAAGTGCCGGAACTGATGACCCGGATAACATCTCTTTTGACAATACCTTTGGCCTGGGCCGGATCTTCGGTCTGTTCGCAGATCGCCACTTTCAGCCCGGCCTTTACCAGACGGGCGATATAGGATTCGGCAGCATGGTGAGGCACTCCGCACATGGGGATCTTTCCGGAGCGGTCTTTCCCCCGGGAGGTCAGTACCAGTTCCAGTATCCGTGATGCTTTTACGGCGTCGTCATAGAACATTTCGTAGAAATCGCCCAGCCGGAAAAAGAGTATGCAGTCGGCGTGGCGGGCTTTGATCGATTTATACTGGGAAAGCATAGGGGTCATTTTTTCCATAAGTCCATAATTATAATATAAAGTGGGGAATGGGGAAAGGGAAAATACTGGAGGTGCAGATGCTCGATTTTCTAAGCTCGATTCTCGATATTTGATGCTCGATACTTGCATCGCGCATGCCTGCGGCGCGGCCCACAGACCACAGACGACGGACGACAGTAAAACTAAGCACTAAAACACTAGAAGAACAAGGGACGATTGCTGCGCTAGGACAAAGGATGCAACCGCCTGCGGCGGAAAACCGTAAGACGTTCGCGGCTTCGCCGCTTAGACGTGAGACGTCCCCGAAGCTACGTCCGGGGCAGGCCCCGAAGCTACGTCCGGGGTGGTCTGTCGTCTGTTTTACTTGTAGGCTTGTAACTTTTTCCTGTTGACCATCGACTGTACGCAAAGCGCACTCCGGCTTGACAGTAAAAGGGTCCCTGATAGAATCAAAGAGAGCGAAAAGAGGAACTGCTATGGGAAAACTGGAGATAGTCGTCGGCGATATTACCGAACAAAAGGTCGATGCCATTGTCAATGCGGCCAATACCTCGCTTCTGGGCGGCGGCGGCGTGGACGGCGCGATTCACCGGGCAGCCGGGCCGCAGTTGCTGGAAGAATGCAAACTTTTACGCGGCTGTCCCACTGGCTGCGCCAGGATCACCCGCGGGTACAGACTTCCTGCCAGATGGGTGATTCATACGGTCGGTCCGGTATGGCAGGGCGGTTCTTATGGCGAAGACGAGTTTCTGGCTCGTTGTTATAAGAATTCCCTGGCTCTGGTCAAAACGCACCATATCCGGACAGTTGCCTTCCCTTCCATCAGTACCGGAGCGTATCGTTTTCCGGTAGAACGGGCGGCAAAAATAGCCCTGCACGAGATATTTCAGTTTCTCGAAGCATCGCCGAAAGTGGAAAAGATCGTGGTCGTCTGTTTCAGCCGCGCCGTGTATGAGGTGTATCAAAAAGTTCTGCAGGAAACAAAAAAATAAGTTGTCTTGGCAGACAGAGATATCGTAAATTTTTCAGCCAGGAGCAAAGATGCGGAAAGAATTAAAGAGCTGTTTGCCAGGAATTACTGTCTTCAGCATAACCGCGCCTTTTCCCGGCTGAATACAGTGACCGGGGGAGAACTTTCCCGGGATACACCGACCCGTCTGGTTAATATCAAAGTGCAGGTCGATACCGATGCCGCTGTCTCTCAGTCTCCGGAAAGAGATGTTTTTCTGCGTTTTATTCGTGCCTGCATTGTCCATTCCACGATCATCAATACCGAAGAGATCGATATCGATCTCTTCGGAAAGGCAGGCCCGGTCCGCGATCGGCACCGGTCGGTTAAGATTGACAGGTACAGTGATTTGTGATACAAATAAACGAATTATACACTGACCTGTATATCAGAACGATGCCGTTCATAAAAGAGGAGAGGAGTGGGTAAGGTATTCGAATATCTTTTTTATGAACAAAGCAGTGTCCCCGCCCCGCGACTTTTAACTAATGCAGAATATGGTCACAGTTATTGATTACGGATTGGGTAATTTAAGAAGCGTTTGCAAGGCGCTGGAGACGGTCGGTGCCCGGGTGCGGCTGACCGATGATCCGGCTTTGATCAAAAAAGCATCGGCCCTGGTTTTGCCCGGTGTCGGTGCCTTTGCCCGGGGCATGGAGAACCTCGGCAAAAAAGATCTTGTCGGCCCTCTGCAGGAGGCAGTAAGAGGCGGCGTGCCGCTGCTGGGGATATGTCTCGGTCTGCAGCTTTTGTTTACGCTAAGCGAGGAACACGGTGTCAGTCAGGGCCTGGATCTTGTGCCGGGAAAAGTTGTTCGCTTCAAGCCGGGAGTGAAGATCCCGCATATGGGCTGGAACACGATCTCTTTCGATAAAAAAGACCTGTTGCTGCTGGAAGACATCAGTCCTGACCAGCGTTTTTATTTTGTCCACTCCTATTATGTCGCGCCGGCGGAAGAAAAAGACTGGGCTGCCAGCGCAGTATACGGGCAGCGGTTTTGCGCGGCAATATGCAAGGATAATATCTGGGGCGTTCAGTTCCATCCGGAAAAGAGCGGGTCCACGGGATTGCAGGTACTCAGGAATTTTTTAAAAAGGAGCAGATGATGCTGGCCAAGCGGATCATACCCTGTCTTGACGTAAAGAACGGACGAGTAGTCAAAGGCGTGAATTTTGTCGGTTTGCGTGATGCCGGTGATCCGGTAGAGCAGGCCAGGATCTATAGCGCGGAAAAAGCCGATGAACTTGTTTTTCTGGATATCACTGCCAGTATCGAGGAGCGGGCTACCATACTGGAAGTAGTCAGAAAGACAGCCGAAGAGGTTTTTATCCCGCTTACCGTAGGTGGCGGAATCCGGACCGTGGAAGATATAAGAACGCTTCTCAAAAGCGGTGCCGATAAGATATCGATAAATACCGCAGCAGTCAATGATCCGGAACTGATCAGCCAGGGCGCCCGGGAATTCGGTGCTCAGTGTATTGTGGTGGCTATCGATGTCAAAAAGAAAAGGGAAAATTCCTGGGAAGTTTATGTCAAAGGAGGTACCCGGCCTACCGGTATCGATGCTCTAAAGTGGGCCGGAAAAGTGGAATCGCTGGGTGCCGGAGAGATACTTTTGACCAGTATGGACCGCGACGGAACCAGAGACGGCTATGACCTGGAAGTGACCAGGGCCGTTTCCCGGGCTGTTAATATACCGGTGATCGCCTCGGGAGGAGCCGGCAACCTGGAACATCTCTATCAGGGGCTGGCCGAGGGAGAAGCCGATGCGGTCCTGGCTGCGTCGATCTTCCATTACGGCGAATATTCTATAAAAGAGGCCAAGCAGTATTTAAAAGAGCGCGGTATAGAAGTAAATTTGTAAAAATATATGTGCGGAATATGCGGTGTTATCGGGAACAAAAATGCCGGTCAGTTGACCTTTCTTGCCCTTTATGCCCTTCAGCATCGCGGTGAAGAAGGAGCCGGAATCGCCAGCTATGACGGCCGGCGTATCCGTCATCACAAAGGATTGGGCCATGTTCGGGAAGTGTTCGGCGGAAAAGAGATAAGCCGTCTTAAAGGCTCTCTGGCCATAGGACATACCCGCTATTCGACCACCGGTTCCGGGACTGCGGAGAATGTTCAGCCGCTTTTAGCCCGGCACAGGAAAACGCCGGTGGCTGTTGCCCATAACGGTAATCTGATAAATGCCCGGTCTCTTCATCAGAACCTGGAAAAACAGGGAGCGGTATTCCATACCTCGACCGATTCGGAATTGATCGTGCATCTTCTGGCCAGGGCCGGCAGGAAAGAACTTCCTGAGCAGATCAGAAATGCCCTGTGCCAGCTGGACGGAGCCTATTCCCTGGTAATGATGATCGGGCCCTATCTTATCGGAGCCCGGGACCGCTATGGATTCAGGCCGCTTTGTCTGGGCCGTCTGGGCAGCGGCTATGTTTTATGCAGCGAGACCTGCGCCCTTGATCTTATCGGGGCTGAGTTTGTCCGGGATATCGATCCGGGAGAGGCAGTGATCATCAGCGATAAAGAGGTTAATTCGTTTTTGATCGAAGACCGTCCTTCTCCGGCCTGCTGTATTTTTGAATATGTCTATTTTGCCCGGCCCGACAGCCGGCTCTGGTCGGAAAATGTTTATAACGTGCGCAAGCAAATGGGCCGGATCCTGGCCCGCGAACATCCGGTAAAAAGCGATCTGGTCATGCCTTTGCCTGATTCCGGCAGTTATGCGGCCCTGGGATTTTCGGCTGAAGCAGATATCCCTTATGAAATGGGCATGATCCGCAACCATTATGTCGGACGTACTTTTATTCAGCCTTCTCCCCGGATCAGAAATTTCGGGGTCAGGGTGAAATTGAACCCTTTACGGGAGGTGGTGCGCAATAAAAAGATCACGGTGATCGATGATTCTATTGTCCGGGGCACTACCAGCAAGAGCCGTATAAGTCTGTTGCGCGAATGCGGGGCTAAAGAAATACATATGCGCGTCAGTTCGCCGCCGATAGTTTCCCCCTGTTTTTATGGGATAGATTTTCCTACCCGGAAAGAACTGATCGCTGCGCGTAAATCGGTCGGGGATATCTCTAGTTTTATCGGTCTGGACAGTTTGGGATATTTAAGTCTCAAAGGACTGCTTTCTGCAGTGCCGCAGAAAGGCAGAGGCTTCTGTACCGCCTGTTTCAGCGGGGAATATCCTACCCGGGTCCCTAAAAGAATATCAAAAACCATGTTAGGAAGGAGTTAATATGTCTCAGTTGTCAGTTCATCGCATTGGATTCGATAATGAAAAATATCTTAAAGAACAGACTGCCGCGATTCTGGAGCGGGTAAAGATGTTCGGCAACAAACTGTATCTGGAAATGGGAGGTAAACTCCTTTTCGATTATCATGCGGCCCGGGTTTTGCCCGGCTTCGATCCCAATGTAAAGATGCGGCTGATGCACAAGCTCAAAGACAGTATAGATATCATTGTCTGTATTTATGCCGGAGACATCGAACGCCGGAAAGTCAGGGCTGATTTCGGTATTACCTATGATGCCGATGCCCTGAAACTGATCGACGACCTGCGTTCCTGGGACCTTAATATCGCCGGGGTAGTGATAACCCGTTTCGACAATCAGCCGGCTGCTTCAATCTTCAAGAAAAAGCTGGAGAGGAGAGGCATCAACGTCTATACTCACCGTTATACCAAGGGATATCCTACTGACCTTGACGTGGTGGTCAGCGACGAAGGGTACGGCGCCAATTCTTACATCGAGACATCCAGACCGCTGGTGGTAGTGACCGGCCCTGGTCCGGGCAGCGGCAAACTGGCCACGGCTCTTTCCCAGCTGTATCACGACCATAAACGGAATAAAAACAGCGGCTATGCCAAGTTCGAGACTTTTCCCATCTGGAGTATTCCCTTAAAGCATCCGGTCAATGTAGCTTACGAAGCAGCTACTGCCGATCTTAAGGATATCAACCTTATCGATCCTTTTCATCTCGAAGCTTACGGAAAAACAGCTATAAATTACAACCGTGATGTCGAGGCTTTTCCGGTATTGAAAAGGATCCTGGAAAAAATAAGCGGCGAGAAGACCACTTACCGGTCACCTACCGACATGGGGGTCAACCGGGCCGGGTTCGGTATCTGTGACGATCAGGCGGTTAAAGAAGCAGCAGTCCAGGAAGTTATCCGCCGTTATTTCCGCTATTCATGCGAGTATGCCATGGGTTTTGTGGACCGGGAAACTATCCAGAGGGTGGAACTGCTCATGGAAGAACTGGGGGCCTGTCCCGAGGACCGGCAGGTGGTTCTTCCTGCCCGTCAGGCAGCCCGAGACGGTGAAGCCGAAGGAAAGGGGAATCAGGGTATTTTCTGCGGCGCGGCCCTGGCCCTTGCCGACGGGACCATTATCACCGGAAAGAATTCTCCTTTGCTGCACTCGGTGTCCAGCGTGATATTGAATGCGATCAAACATCTGGCAGAGATCCCCGATAAAATACATCTTATTTCACCGAATATCATCGAGTCGATCCATTCTTTGAAAAAGGGCATGGGCGAGAAAAAGGCGGTCAGTCTCGATCTGGAAGAAGCCCTGATCGCGCTTTCGATCAGTGCGGCAACCAACCCTACGGCCCAGGAAGCAATGAATAAGCTGAAGGACATAAAAGGATGCGAAGTCCATCTGACCCATATACCTACTGCCGGTGATGAAGCAGGCTTACGGCGTTTGGGCCTCAACCTTACCAGCGACCCCTATTTCGCCACTACCGGGCTGTTCGTAGATTGAATCCTCCCGGCTGGCAGAGGTTGTCGGCGAAAAAGCATATAAATCGGCCCAAAGCAGGGATCCCTGTTATTTAAAAAAACTCTTGCTCTGGCCGATAACTGTGATAAAATAGGGCATCTAAAGGAGGCATAATGGCTGAAGTAAGGATCAACAGAAAAGAAGATTTCGAGAAAGCACTTCGAAAGTTCAAAATGCAGTGCAAAAGGGAAGGCATTTTGAAAGAATTTCGCGACCGCCAGTATTATACCAAGCCTTCACAGAAAAGAAGGGTAAAGGGGAAAAAGAAATAAGCAAAATACGGCGTGGTAGCTCTTGAACAGGAAGAGAAAAGGGTAGTTGCTAAGCTACCCTTTTTTTATATACGGTGAAAGAGAAAAGAAAGAGGGGCCCGGATGGAATGTGAAGCTGTCAGACAGGTAATGGAAGATTATGTGCATCATCAGCTTCCCGATCATCTGGTTTCCGATATCGAAGCGCATCTCTGTATCTGCGAACAATGCCGTATTCATCTGAGCCGGGCTCTGGATAAAAAAGAAGAGATGCCGGCGTCATTGCCAAAAGCGGTCGTTGAAAAACCTTCGCCGGCAGGCAGCGGCGGGTCGTTGTTTACTTACGCGGTCATTGCCGCGGCCCTGGCAGTAATGGTTTTCATATTAATACTGTTTTTCAGTGCCCGGAATCTGGTGGCCTGATGAAAGAATCGATTTTTTTCGGATTGGTTCAGGGATTGACCGAATTTCTGCCGGTCAGCAGTTCCGGCCATCTTTTTATTTTTCAGAAAATAATTTCGCAAAGTGCCGAGATGCTTCCGGTATTCGTGCTTATGCATCTGGCCACCCTTGGTTCGGTGATCGTTTTTCTTTACCGGGATATGATCGCCGCAGCCCGGAACAGAAAAACGCTGGGCCGTATTTTTCTGGCTACGCTGATCACCGGAGCCGTGGCTCTGGCAATCGAAAAGACGGCTTTGAGATTTTTCGATTCCTCTTATTTAATAGCCGGAGGTCTGATGATCACGGCTGTTCTTCTTCTCACTATCCGCAAGAGCGGTTCCCGGACGATTGCCGATCTCGGCATCAGGGATAGCCTCTGCATCGGTCTATTGCAGGGGCTGGCGGTATTTCCCGGAATATCCCGCTCCGGCATCACTATTACCGTTTTGCTGAAAAGAGGTTTTGATAAAAAAAGCGCGTTTACCTTTTCCTTTCTTTTGTCTATCCCCATAATCGGTCTTGCTTTTATCTTTGAAGCCGGATCGCTTAAAGATTCCTGTTTTTCCTGGCCGGTGCTTTTCTGGGGATGCCTGGCTGCGTTCCTGTCTGGACTTTTTGCTTTAAAAATGTTAAAAAAATATTTGGGGATGGATAAGTTATACCGATTCGGATATTACTGCCTGGCAGTAAGTATGGCAGTTGTCTTTTTGCCCTGAACAGGCCGATTTAGGCATTTGATTTACGATGGAAGAGGAGCAGCAGATGAAAGTAAAAGCCAGAGACAGACAGGGAGTGGTAGTCCTCGATCTGGAAGGGAATATCGATATCAACGCTTCCAATATAGTGGAGGCAGTAGGCTGGGTCATCAAAAATAAATCGGCCTATGTCGTGCTCAATTTCAGCCAGGTCAATATGGTCGATTACATCGGTATTTCGGTGATCGCCGTTGCCTACAAGAATATCCTTAATCATAAAGGGAAGATGGAAATATGCGCTGTCCCGCAGCATTTAAGAAATCTTTTTACGGTAGTGGGGTTAAGCAGAGTATTCACTTTTTTTGAGACCGAGGACGAAGCTGTAAACAATTTACGCGCCGACGACAAAATAGCCGAAATACTTAAAAAGAAATTGCGCCGGCGGTTTAAACGGATCCCTTATTACTCCAAGATAGAATACCGGGAAAAAGGATCGACCTCTTCTCCCTACTATCAGGGAAAGATCATCAATCTCAGCGCCATCGGCCTTTTTGCCATAGCCAAAAAGATATATCCGGTCGATCAGATCCTGTCTACCCGTATCTTTATTTCCGATTCTTCTTCGGTTATGGAGGTGGATACCAAAGTCGTCTGGGTGGCCGATCATCAGATCCAGCCCCGTGAATATCCGGGTATGGGGCTTGAATTTTATGAGATCGATTCCCAACAGCAGGAAACGATCGTCAATTTTGTCAACCGCCATTTTAGCGGCAGCGAATGTGAATAGTCCGGCGTTTTCTTTTATAACTCTGCGCCTTTGCCTTTTGTTTCTGTACCTTGCCGCTTTTTTTTACTCTTTCCCCGCCCTGGCCGACAGGATTTATTTGAAGAACAAACGGTGCATGGAGGGGATCATCAAAGAAGAAGATGATCAAAGGGTGATTTTGAATGTAGGGCCGGGAACGATCACGATCCCCCGTGATTCGATCGAACAGATCGAATCTTCGGCAGGGCAGGAAGAAAAAGAGCTGCAGGACCGCTGGTTTGAAAAGTATTGCACTAATATAGAATATGCCCCTTTTCGCCTGAGAGACCTTGCCCGCGCTTTTAATGACCTGGAGAGGTTGCGAAATGATGCTCTGCGGGAAAAAAAGGCCCGCCGCCTGTCCGGGAAGAAGACAGAGGAACAGGAAAAAGAAGGAAAAGAATTGTATCGGCAATATCTGGCCGTCAATGAAAAATTGCGGGCCGCTGACCCGCAGACTGACGTAAAGACATATAATGAACTGGTTGCTGAGTACAATATCCTGAATGCCCGGATTAAGCTTTACGAACAGGAAAAACAGGAGAAACAGGCCGAAGACCGCAGACAGGAAGATACTGTGGCCTATCATAGCGCTTTAGTTTTGCTGAAGGACAGTGTGGCATCCCGTAAAAAAGATCTGGCCGATGATCTGACCGGGAAAGAACTGGTTTTTTTTGACCGGCTTTCCGAAAAGATAAAGAAAATGGAAGAGGATTTCGATTCCCATACCATACCTCTTATCAGAAAAGGCAACAATTTTCTGGCTCAGGTAAGGCTGGACAAAAGGGTAACTGCCCGCCTGTTGGTGGATACCGGGGCTTCCCTTATTCTGATCTCCGACGATATCGCCCGCCGCCTGAACGTTGCCAGGAATAAAGAATCTTTTTTCTGGCTGACCCTGGCTAACGGGGAAAAAGTAAAAGCTTTTCCGGTCCGGCTGGCGAGCGTGGAAGCGGGCGGTGTTAGAGCCGATAATGTTCAGGCCGCAGTCCTGGAAAAAAGTTTTTCCGGCATGGAAGACGGATTGCTGGGCATGAGTTTTTTAGGCCGCTTTGCTGTCCGGATCGACAGCTCCTCACCCAGTCTTATTCTGGAAGATTTCACCCCCTGACCAGCTCATAGGTGATAGCTCATGGCTCTCAGCCAAAAGTTACACGTTACAAGTGACACGTTACAAGTCGACAAGTCTGAAGGCGACAAGACGACATGTAATAAATATCGGTTACGGTAACGGCCCGCCTTGCCGTTGAGGCAGGTTGCAATTTGCATTTTCTGCACATCTTTCGTCTTAGCGACCATCGAGAGCGGCCTGCCCCGAACGAAGCTTCGGGGACGTCTCACGTCTAAGCGGCGCAGCCGCGAACGTCTTACGGTTTTCCGCCGCAGGCGCGAGGATACATTTGCATTTTAGACCTCTTTCGGATAAAATAATATTTTTTCAAAAGCAGAAAAAGGATCGGCCATGGCAAAAAGAAAACAACAAGTGCAGCAGAAAAAGAATCCCTGTGAGGGGTGTGACGCCCGCTGCTGTCATGATCTGGCGATGATGATCATCAAACCGCGCACCAGGGCCGATATAGATCAGGTCAGCTGGTATTTACATTTCGATACGGTCCAGATTTTTATCCGCAATCACCGCTGGTACCTGCTGATCAAAGGCCGGTGTATATATCTTACGCAGGATAACCGCTGCGGTATTTACGACCGCCGCAGCGAACGGTGCCGCAGACACAGCCCCGATACCTGTGAGCGCTATACTCCTTATTATGACACGCTTCTTACCACACCCGAAGAACTGCGGTCTTATCTGAAAAGCCTCCGGGCTCCGGTTAAACGCCGCCGGGCCCGTAAACGATGAATATATCCGGAATATTTTTCTTTGGCCCGGGCAGGTCATTATGCGTAACTGACTATAAGAAAGCAGGTTCAGTATCTCTATCGCTTGACACCACCCTAGGCCTTGTTAGAATAGAGAAGGGGAAAGTGCGCTTTCCCCGGGCTTTTTTCCGGCAGGACCTTTAACCGTAAAGGAGGGGTGATGGAAATAGGAAGCCGTAAAGTAAAGATATTCAGGATCAAAAACCGCAAAGGATATGCCGCGCTGTGCTGCAGCCATCTTACCGAAGGGAAAACGCCGTTCCAGGCCTATCAGCGTATGGCCAAGGCCTTGAAAAGAAGCGGGCACATACTCAGGGAGATCGATGCCCGCCGGGCTCAGCAATTGGTGTGTTCGGCATAATCGCGTTGAAAAAATAAAGTTACAATGATAGACCGGGAACAAGTGCTGACCAGGGTCAGGAATAAGGAGTCGCTGGAAAAGGCCGACCTGAGACGGATCAAACTCGATCATGCTGATCTGAGCCGGGCCAACCTGCGCGAAGCCGTTTTGATCAGGGCTGACCTGCGCCACGCCTGCCTGGATCAGGCTGATCTGCGCGGCGCGCTGATGATCTCTGCCGATCTGAGTCATGCCTGCCTGGCCAATGCCGATCTTCACCGGGCAAGATTGTGCGGCGCTGACCTGAGTAACGCGGATCTGACCAATGCCAATCTGAGCGGAGCTGATCTGAGCGGCGTGGAATTGAAAGATGCCGATCTCAGCGGAGCCGATCTCAGCGGAGCCGATCTCAGCGGTACGGAGATAAAACGTTCGGTACTGACCGGCGTCAATCTGTCCGGCGCGGTCCTGGACCGCACGCGGTTCAGGGAAAGATAATAAACAGCAGGGTGAGACAATGAAGTATAAAAGTACCAGGGGAGGAACAAAGGGGTTGTCGTTTACCCGGGCCGTTCTGACCGGCCTGGCCCCGGACAGCGGGCTGCTGGTCCCGGAATCGGTTTCCCGGGCCGATCTCGCTGAATGGAAAGACCTGCCTTACCGGGATCTGGCTTACCGTATCTACAAATTGTATATCGATGATATTCCTGATCAGGATATCAGATCTCTGGTAGAAAAGAGTTATGCTTCGTTTTCCCTGCCGGAAGTGGTGAAAGTACATCCCCTGAATGACCTTTTTCTCCTGGAATTGTTTTACGGACCTACTTTTTCCTTTAAAGATATCGCTTTGCAGTTTCTCGGCAACCTTTTCGAATATATACTCGCCAGGGAAAACGGCAGGATCAATGTGCTTGGCGCAACCAGCGGAGATACCGGCAGTGCGGCTATTCATGGATTAAAGGGTAAAAAAAATATCAATGTCTTTATCCTTCATCCCTATCAGAAGGTCAGTTTGCTGCAGGAATTGCAGATGACCACTGTGCCCGATGCCAATATTTTCAATATCGCGATAAAAGGTACGTTCGATGACTGCCAGAAGATCATAAAAGATATTTTTTCCGATAAGAAGTTCAAGAAGGAATATTCGTTAGGCGCGGTCAATTCCATTAACTGGGTGCGGATCCTGGCCCAGATCGTGTATTATTTCTATGCTTATTTCAGGATAAATCGCGCCAGGATCGATGTTTCTGTGCCTACCGGTAATTTCGGCGATATTTTTGCCGGATTTATGGCCCGTAAAATGGGGCTTCCGCTGCGCCGGCTTATACTGGCTACCAACGAAAATGATATTTTATGCCGCTTCGTCAATCAAGGCGATTACAGTGTGAGAGCCGTAAGGCAGACTACAAGTCCGGCTATGGATATCCAGATAGCCAGCAATTTCGAACGCTATCTTTATTATTTCTACAAAGAAGACGCTTTGCGGACGGGTCAGGCCATGGAGACTTTCAGCCGGCAAAAAAAACTCAGCTTCAACCAGGACGAGGTCAGACGGATACAGGATGATTTCGCTTCTTATGCCGTTACCAGCCAGGAAGCCCGGCAGGTGATCTCTCAGGTCTACGAAAAATATGGATGTTTTATCTGCCCGCATACGGCCTGCGCTGTCGGTGCCGCAGCCAAAGCTGCCGCCGATCTTCCGGTACTTTGTCTGGCCACGGCTCATCCGGCAAAATTCCCGGAAGTGGTAAAAGAGAGCACGGGAAAGGCGGCACCGGTCCCGGAACAGTTGCAGGGGCTCGACCGGAAAAAAGAACGGCTGACGGTAATGGACAATGATGCTGAACAGGTAAAAAAATATATTATCGATCACGCTGTGCAGGAAAGGTCTGATAAATGATCAGAAAAACTATAAACGAACTTGAACCGGGTATGGTTCTGGCCCAGGACCTGCGCGATGAAGGGGACCGCCTTTTGGTAACCAGGGGCACAGAGCTTACTGATACGCTTATCGACCGCTTGCGCCAGACCGGGGCGGCAGTCGTCTATATCGAAGGTAACGGCAATGGACAGGAAACAGCATCTGCGGCCAGCGAAGAGGATATCGCCCGGATCGAACAGGGGGTGGATGATAAGTTCGGACCTTTTGCCGATGATCCGGTGATGATGCACATCGCGGTCCGGGCTAAACAGTATCTGACGAAAAAGAAGACCGGAGAACAAAGTGAATAAGGAAGAACTGCGTGAATTCATAAAAGAGATCAAAGATCTGCCGACCTTACCCACGCTGTACATATCGCTGCGTGACAAGCTTTATGACCCGCGGTCCAGCGCCAGCGATATTGCCCATATCCTGGCTTCGGACCAGTCGATCTGTTCGAATATCCTGAAGATAGCCAACTCCGCCTTTTACGGTCTTTCGGGACGGATCACTACCATACCTCATGCTATCGTGGTCATCGGGTTCAACGGTATCCATCACATCGTGCTGAATATGACTATGACCCAGATGGTTACCGGACAGACCGCGATAGAGGGTTTCGATATGATCTCTTTCTGGGAACATTCTCTGGCTGTGGGGACTATTGCCAAGATCATCGGCAAACGGTGTAAAGGTGTTTCTCAGGAGGAGATATTTACTGCCGGTCTGCTGCATGATATAGGTAAGATCGTTATCTACAAACATATGCCGGAAAAATTCGCCGAGATCATGAACATAGTCAGGACCCGGGACCTGCTTATCCGGGAAGCAGAGGAGCAGGTCCTTTCTCTGGACCATACCCAGATCGGTACGGCGCTGCTGGAATACTGGCGTTTCCCCGATTTTCTGGCCAGGACCACTGCTTATCATCATAATCCGGTGGTAGCCAAGGAAAAGACAAAAGCTGCGGCGATTGTCCATCTTGCCGATATCCTGGCCCGGGCCCTGGAAATCGGTTCGGGCGGCGACGATAAAATACCGCCATTGGTGGCCGAAGCCTGGCAGGAACTGAGTCTTACCGAATATGACCTTGACCAGATAATCGATGAAGTCGATCCGGAAATGGAGAATTCCCGGGTATTCAGCGAGTTGATAAAATGATCATGAACGAAGAACCGCTCAAGATAATAAGAGGTTTTATCGAGACCCTTCCCTACGGGATCATGATCCTGGACCGGGACGAAAAAGTCACGGCCATGAACCGTAATTGTTCTTTCATGCTCAATATCCGTTCTGCTGACAATCTGCACAGATCTTACGGAGATATTATCGAACCGCAGCTTAAATCGATACTTGATCAGTTTGTCCAACAGATCAAAGAAGCCGGTTTTGTCATCGAACATCAGGTCAAGTTGACCCTGCCGGGAAATGTCCAGATCATGATCGGTATCAGCGGCACGACCCTCTGCGATGAACAGGTCCAGAGTTACGGCATCCTGCTGATCTTCCGGGAAATGACCGCTACCCAGGAACTGGAACGGATGCGCGAGATCGATGCTCTTAAAACCGATTTTGTATCCACAGTCTCGCATGACCTGAAAGCCCCTTTGACCAGTATCTGCGGATATGCCGATGTTTTGATAATGTTCTCTCCCGAAAAGTTCAATAATGAAGAAATGGAATATCTTAAGATCATCAAGCAGGAGGGGATGCGTCTTACCCGGATGATCAACGACATGCTCAACGTCGCGGCTATTGAGGCCGGTTCTTTAAGCCTTAAAGCGGAATTGTGTTCATTGAAAGATGTCCTGCGCAACGTGATCAGGATAGCGGTGATAAACCGGGATAAATATTCTTTCAGTGTCGACATCGGCGAGGACATTCCCCTTTTATGGCTTGATAAAGAGCAGATGATCAGGGTTTTTCTCAATCTGGTCAATAACGCTGTCAAATATTCTCCCGAAGGAGGAGGTATCGATATCAAAAGCCGTCGCCTCGGCGAAAATATCTATATCGATGTCATCGATCAGGGCATGGGTATGTCGCCGGAAACGGTGTCGCAATTATTTCAGAAATTTTTCCGGGCCGATGCCAATAAAATAAAGAACATCAAAGGCACAGGGCTGGGGCTTGTAATCACCAAGGGGATTGTCGAAGCTCACGGCGGCACTATAGCCGTTACCAGCGAAGAAGGCAAAGGGTCGACCTTTTCGGTCATTTTGCCGGCCCGACTGGAAGCGCATAAGCCGTAGCAGAAAAGTAAAGCCAGAGGAGAAAACCATGAAAGATTCCGAACAGGATTGCAAGAATGCCATAGGGTTTTTGGTAGTGGAAGATGATGCCGCGGTCCGTACTTTTGTCGTGCGGATATTAAAGCTGCTTGGTTATAACGGTACGGTCTGCGAAGCTTCCTCGGGAAAAGAGGCGCTGGCAGTGATGCGTAAAAGGAAAGATATCGATTGTATTATCTGTGACTGGCATATGGAAAATCTGGACGGGTTCGCCTTTGTCCAGCAGGTCCGGGCCGAGAAGTCGAAAGAAGAAGTCGCTATCCTTATGGCTTCGGCAGAGTCGATGACCGGAAAGATCGAACAGGTCCTGGTACACGGCGCCGATGATTATCTCATGAAGCCGTTCACTACCGAGGATCTTCAGAAAAAACTGGAAAAGGTCCTGGTTCCCATATTAAAACGAAAAGAAGAAGAGGCAGCCGAACAGTAGGATTTTTTATTAAGACGGTTTTTCTTCCTCTGTTTCCGGGGTTCTCTCCGGAGTTTTTTCCGGAGGCTCATAATGGTTTGCCGGTTCTGATTTGATTTTGACTACCGTGGGGCGTTCGCTGATCTCCTGACTGCGGTTCAGGCCTTCCTGGCTTATTTCCACCACATCATAAATACTTCCCTGGTTAGAGGGGGGCGGTTCCTGAGATTCTACCCGCTCATAGCGGACATTTACTTTTTCAAACGGTTTTTCTGCCCGGTCAAAGTGCCGCAGGGAAATAGGGACTTCATTTGATGGGTTGATCATGATTCTCCTTTCTTTCGGCCTACTTTTGTATATACCATGTACAGCCGGCTTATTTCAACCAAAAGAGATCGAAAACAAAATATTGTGGCCATAGCCTTGAAATAATGTTCAGGATGGGGTATACCTGAATATGCCGGTAGAGGGCACCCTCTGCGAAAGCAGAGCTACGCAAAGCCGACAGGCCTAAGGCAGTCAGAGAAGCCGTTGCTGAGAGGGCAAGTTAGGCACTCAGGGCTGTTAGGGCGGCTGGGTTGCAACCGTGAGCCTTTACCGGCCTTTTTTTTGCTTTTCTGTCTGTTCCTGCCGGTTTTTGCTGAAATTACCGCTAAAGATGGATAAATGCATTGAAAATAGGCTAAAATGGCCTGTAAATGTCCTTATTTTCGTTTTTCTCTATTATATATATATTTAGCATGTCGAAGTATTTTTTGCCGGAAAAGGCTTATTTACGGCCTGAAAATGCCGATAATCAATATTGAGGAGAAATTAAGATGACAACTGCCTGTCTGACTGCTGTTTCCGGATGCAGGGCCTCTTTGACCCGGATAAATGCAGCAGCTTATAATCTGGCCAATGTAAATACTGAGGGGTTTAAATCGCTTTGTGTCGTTCAGTCTGAACAGGTGCCTTATGGCGCAGCCGGCAGTGTAAAGATCGATCTCTCGTCCGGAGTTCAGTTTTCTGACCGGCAGGGTCAGCTGAGTGAATGCTCAAACACTGATATAATTCGCGAGATGGTCGATCTGACCATCGGTCTGCAGGTTTTTAAAGCGAATTGCCGGACCATCCGGACAGAGGAGAGCCTTTCGGGCTGGATTTTCGATATAGTTGCCTGAAGAACATATCTCTTTTTCTTTTTCTTGACATCACCGTATAAATCGTTAAAATTGCGTTGGGCAAAATAATCGTTACTGTATATTCCAATACGGCAGGAAAAATCATGGATATGATCTATCTCTCACGTGAAGGGTATGAAAAAATGTGTAATGAACTGGATCATCTGAAAAATGTCCGGCGCAAAGAGCTTTCCCGGGCCATAGAGCATGCGCGTCAGCAGGGTGACCTGAGCGAAAATGCCGAATATGATTCGGCTAAAGATGCCCAGGCTCTTAATGAGAAACGTATTGCTGAGCTGGAAGATAAATTATGCCGGGCCCGGATCATCGAAAATGAGGACATTTCGGCTGATGAGGCGCGTATCGGCGCCACAGTAAAATTGAAAGATCTCGATTCCGGCGAGGAATTTTCTTATACTCTGGTTGCCGAAGAAGAAGCGGATTATGATCAGAATAAGATATCCATTTCATCGCCGGTCGGCAAAGCGCTTCTCGGCCATAAAGCAGGTGATCAGGTGGAGATAAAGGCCCCGGCCAGGGCCCTGTGCTATCAGATCATGGATATTACCAGATGATTTAAACCGGCGTCTGACAGATTATGCTGCGTTTCATCCTGGATATTTTTTTAATTTATTGTCTGTTCCGTATTTTTTCCTGGGGGTTCGGCCGTATCCTTCGTTCACTATCCGCGTTTCGAAAAGAGCCGGCTTCGCCTGACAACTCGTTTCGCCGCCAGACTTCTTCCCCTGAGATCATCGATGCCGAATTCGAAGAGATCACCTGAATGTTTTTCCTTCCTCATACCGATATTTTGCTTGAAAGACAGGCTGCGATTGGTATAAAATATTTTCGGGTAATAAATGGTGTTATAAAAAATGTGGACGGTATTTGTTTAAGGCATGCCTGAACAGAGGAGGGTAATGCGGGCATGGCATGGGATTCAGTTACGTGTAATATGATCTGAAAAGGAGAAATGCAGGTATGGAAGAAGAAAAAAAATTGTACATCGGGAATCTGGAATACGGCGTCGATGACGAGCAGTTGCGTCAATTCATCACGGAAAAAGGGATAGAAGCAAAAGAAGTCCGGGTAATAAACGATAAGTACTCGGGCCGTTCCAAAGGATTCGGCTTTGCCGAATTCGATACCGCGGAACAGGCTCAGCAGGCGATAGATGCCCTGAACGGTCAGGAATTGAACGGTAGACCGCTGAGGGTCAATAAGGCTATGCAGAGGCAGGCCCGTCCTGACCGCGGAGACAGAGGCGGTCGTTTTGGCGGAGGTGCCGGGCGGCCGGACCGCTCCCGGGGCGATTTTTCCGGCAACAGCCTTTGATTTTTATAAGGTATCAGGTTCGAAATATTCAGGCGGGGAAGAAAGATCTCTTTCCCGCCTTTTATTTTTAAAAAATGCCAGGATCTTGTTGCTGCAGGAAAAAGTTACAAGTTACAGGTGACAAGTTACAAGTCGAACATCTAACCTTTCCTTTTATCCTCTGCGCACTTACGTACGCAGTATCTGTCATTCCCCACAGGGAATGTGGGCTAAATACTAACAGCTGAAAAAACAAAAGCTTGCCAGAGCGATTGATATTTTAAACCCGGTTGTGGTATACTCATCTGCTTCGCAAAATAAGCCACGGGAAATTTTTAAAAAAATCAGGGGGATTCAGGGTTTTTCTTGACTGCAAAGTCATATCCGGGTCTTTTGCGGTCGCAGGAAACATTATTTTGAGAAACCTTGTTTTATAACGGGATAAACCTGTTTGCCTCAGGGGTCATTTCGATAATAAAGGAGGGAAGGTATGAGATCGAGTCACACAAAAGTCGTTCCGGCTGTTATTGCAGTAATATGTTGCTTTACATTTTTTAATCCCGCACTTTATGCGGCTGTAGATCGCTGGGGGAGCGGAGCACCTGTTTCCGAAGCTGGCAAGCACTCCAGTTATAATAAGATATCGGACGCATGGGCCAGCGTGTCCAGTTCTGCCAAGATCAGCAGCAGCGGCGGTTCTGCCTGGTCCAGTTCTGGCAACAAGATCAGCGGCGGCGGTTATGCCCAGCCCAGTTCTGGCAACAAGATCAGCGGCAGCGGCGGTTCTGTCTGGTCCGACTTGAACAAGAGCAGCGGCGGCGGCGGTTCTGTCTGGTCCGACTTGAACAAGAGCAGCGGCGGCGGCGGTTCTGT
>CAZVRU010000001.1:3290-3411 GCA_964629785.1 uncultured Planctomycetia bacterium | reverse complement strand
AGCGGCGGCGGCGGTTCTGTCTGGTCCGACTTGAACAAGAGCAGCGGCGGCGGCGATTCTGTCTGGTCCGGCAGTCCCGGTTTTTCTTCTAACATCAGCGTAGCCGACTGGAAAGCCTGGA
>CAZVRU010000001.1:0-3190 GCA_964629785.1 uncultured Planctomycetia bacterium | reverse complement strand
AAGCCTGGCAAAAAGAAGACGACAGCCATGCTGATGTCAGCTACAGCGAATACAGCAAGTATAAAGCTTATGCTGACGAACTGACCTATGATGAATACAAAGAATATGTCAGCGATACAAAGGCAACCAGTAAGAATTATTACTGGTTGAATTACAGTCATACTTCCGGCAGTCCCGGTTTTTCTTCTAACATCAGCGTAGCCGACTGGAAAGCCTGGAAAGCCTGGCAAAAAGAAGACGACAGCCATGCTGATGTCAGCTACAGCGAATACAGTAAATACAAGGTATATGAAAATGAGTTGACTTACGAGGAGTATAAACAATATATCAGCGATATCGCTTCTTACACCAGTCACGGCCTTTATGCCTGGTCTCAATGGTAAACCGGGTTTTGTGCTGACGGGGTGATATCGGCGTAAGTATGGCGGTAAGATCCGGTTGTCGATGAAGTGTTGACAAGCGGTATCGTTGATCAGAGGAATATTTATTCTTCCCGCAGTATCGGCCCGTTTAAATCTATCCGATAGATATATTTTCCGCTACAACCTGCCTCGCTGTGCTTGACATTCCTTTCGCCTGCGCTACAATTTAACATAAGAAGAGGAAAAGGGGGGGGGCTATTCACACTGGTCGTGTCTATGAGCAGAACTAAAGAACGATCGTCGTTCCCGGGACTAAAGCATATCCCCGGAGTAGGGGAAAAGGCGGCCTGCCAGTTGCATGGTCTCGGCATTCATTGCCTCAACGATCTTAAACAGGCCAACCCCGAGGCATTATACGAAAAATTATGCTACCAGAAAAAAAAGTTTATTGACCGCTGTCTGCTTTATCAATTCCGCTGCGCTGTGTATTATGCCTCGGAAAAGAAACCTTTACCCCAACTTTTAAAATGGTGGAACTGGAAAGATTGAGGCGATAGATGCTCGATACTGGATCCTCGATACTCGAATCTATCGGAGGTTAAAGGATAAAATGCAGAGAAAGACATCTGATTTTGCTTTACGTCTAAGCGGCGAAGCCGCGGACGTCTCACGTCTTAGCGAGCGAAATGAGCGGAGGTCTTACGGTTGACTATAGACTATCGGCCATTTCAATTGTAACGTGTAACTTGTAACTCAAAAGGGAGGTAAGATATGAAAAACATGGTCAGGATAGGCATGATCTCTTGTGTTACGGTTATCTGTATTTCTTTTTTTCTGCCCTGGGTAAGTGTCGGCTCCAAACAGATCGGCGCGGTCAGTAAGCTGCTTACCGGAAAATCCCAGGAAACCATCCATTCTATCTCCGGATTTCAGGTCCCGATACTGGCCAATGGTCCGGATGCCCGGTTTATCATCAGTATCGTGAAAATATTCAATCCCGGAATTACCGGGGTAGATAAAACAAGTTTTTTGATATGGATCGTGCCTCTTCTGTCAGTGGCCATGTTCCTGGCAATTTTGCGCTGGAACAGGAACCGCTGGCTTTATCTGTCGATCGCTGTTGTCGGTGCCGCGATATTTTTCGGGGCCGTATTCAAGATAAAGACAACCGATCTTGATAAACTGGTTTTGCAGATAAAGATTGCCCCGGGATTCTGGCTTATCTTATGGGGATATCTGGGGATTGCCGGGCTCAGCGGTCTTGAGTTTTTTAAAATGATAACAAATCGGATAAAGCAATAATGGCAAAATTCGATGTGCGGGCTTTTGGCCTTGCCTGCGGCATAGTCTGGGCGGCAGGGGTATGCGCTCTGGGCATATTTTCTTTTTTTCTGGATTGGGGCAGGATAATGGTTGCGGTCCTGGCTTCCCTGTATCCGGGATATTCTTCGGCACTGCCCGGTATTATAGCCGGCACTTTATGGGCTTTTGTGGATGGCGCTTTATTCGGCGTGTTGTTTGCCTGGCTGTATAATAAAATTGCCAGGAAAGAGCAGCCTTTTGACTGAGTTTACGGTGAGCTTGTCGAAGTAATTATCCGGATCGATAAAGGCGGATATATTTTTTTTGAAAACAGCAGGAGCGGAAGGACAATATAATGAAAATCGATAGCGGAAGGCAATTCATCGGTCGTTTTGACAAGGATGCCGACCTTTTGTCTGCCCTGACCGAATTGTGCCGCATTGAAGAAATCAGGCTCGGTGTATTCACGGTTATCGGTGCGGTCACCCGGGCCTGCCTGGGCTATTATGACCAGGCCGGACAGCAGTATGTAAACTGCGTGTGCCTGGATAAAAAACTCGAGATCACCTGTTGCACCGGAAATATTTCGCTGAAAGACAAAAAGTCTTTTGTCCATGCCCATATAACTCTGGCCGATCTTCAGGGACAGGCCTGCGGCGGTCATCTTATGCCCGGTACGGTTATCTTTGCCGCCGAATATTTTGTCCGGGAATTATGCGGTGCCGAACTGCACCGGCGGCATGATACTGATACAGGATTAAGCCTGTGGTAAGGTAAGACAAGGAGGGTCATTTTATGGATTATATGATCATTTATGCCCACCCTAATCCCAAAAGTTTTAATCTTGCCATACGCCGCCAGCTGGAAGAAAAGCTGCGGGAAAAGGAAAGGACTTATATAATCCGCGACCTCTATCTTCTGCATTTCAATCCCGTACTTTCCAACCAGGATTTTCTTTCATTTTCCCAGGGCAAAGTACCGGAAGATATAAGAAAAGAACAGGAATATGTCAGCAAAGCCGATACGCTTATTTTTATCTATCCCATCTGGTGGTTCGGGATGCCGGCGATCCTCAAAGGATATATCGACCGGGTTTTTTCCCGCGGTTTTGCCTATTCCATAAGCGAGAACGGGGCAGTAAAAGGCGAATTGTCCGGGAAAAAAGCGATCATTTTCAATACCACCGGAGGCGCGCGCGAGCAGTATGAACGTTTGGGTTATAAAGAAGCCCTGCGCCGTACAGTGGAATCAGGTGTCTTGCAGTTATGCGGCCTGGAGATAGTGTGCCATGAATATTTCTACGCCGTGTCCACGGTCAGTGATCAGGAGCGAAGAAAGATGCTGGAGTACATAGCCCTGAGCGAATTCTAACGCGCCTGACGCGCAGTCGACAGGCAATAGTCGATAGGAAGAGAAGTTACAAGTTACAGGTGAAATAGTCGATAGTCGATAGTCACAAATAGCGTTTAGCCCTTCGACATATTTGTAGTGAGCATTGTCGAACTACTCAGGACAAGCGGATAGCG